>NZ_JAYWDT010000091.1:0-3970 GCF_043779715.1 Flavobacterium sp. | reverse complement strand
ATATAAATTAAGAATTTAAGCGGATGAAACTATTAAAAAAAACTATCTTTTTTCTATTCATTATTGTAAGTAATTTTGGAATTGCTCAAGATATGAGTAAAGGATTCAGTAATTTGGAAAAAGGAGAATTTGACAAGGCCGAAGTGTTCTTCGAAAATATTTTAAAGGACTATCCTAAAAACAAAACGGCACGTTTGTGTTATGCTAGAGCGATAGGTCTTAATAAACAATCAGAAAAAGCATTGGATCTTTTTATAGATTTAAAAAAAGAATACCCAGGTGATTTAGAAATTGAATTGAATTATGCTGAAGCTTTACTTTGGAACAAAAAATTTGATGAAGCTAAAGTCTTTTACAGCGGGCTTGTTGAGAGAAACCCTGATAATTTTGTTGGTCATCTTGGCTTTGCGAATACCTTATCTAATTTAAAAGAATTTAAAGAGGCGCTTTTTCAAGTCAATAAAGCGTTAGAAATATCTCCAGGCAATCCTGGACCGTTGATTTCTAGAAAATACATAAAATTAGGATATGCCAATCAAAAGGTAAATAAAAAAAGCTATACCGAAGCGGAGACTTTTTATAATGAAATATTAATTGATTTCCCTGATGATAAGGAAACGCTATTAAACAAAGCCAATCTATATTTAATAACTAAAAATATAACTAAAGGCAAAGAAACCTATTCCGTTATTGCAAAAAACGATCCAATAATTGCCTTAAACGGACTTTCATTAATTGAGCATATTGACGGAAAAGACAAAAAAGCTCTGGCTTTAGCTGAAGAAGCCATCCAAAAAGTAAAAAATAACACCGATGAAAACATAAACAAACAAACTCAGGAACGGCATGTACAAGCATTGATTTGGAATAAAAAATACAAACTGGCAGAACTTAAAATATCCGAGTTAAATACCAAATATGCCAATGAAAACTTGCTGTTGGCTCTATCCGCTACTTTAGCCATTTATCGCAGTGATTTTAAAGAAAGTATCCAATACTATTCGGCTATTTTAGGAAATGATGTAAAATCATTTGATGGAAACCTCGGAATTGCAAATGCCTACTATGCCTCAGGTGAAGTAACTAACTCATTGGGTGCCGTTGCAAAAACTTTAGAGATTTTCAAAAATCAAAATGATGCCGAAAATTTCTTGAAAAAAATAAAAGCGGAATTCACTCCGTATCTAGAAGAAAAATTAAGCTATTCTTTTGACAATGGTAACAATACGGCGATGTCTACACGTTCTCTTATTTCGATACCATTATCAACAAAATGGACCGTAAACACAACCTATCAATATCGAAAAACTGAAAACAACGTTACAAACGTAAGTGCAAAAACCAATGATTTTTTATTAGGCATTGATTATAAGTTTCATCCTAAAATAAGTTACACCCTAGATGTGGGAGTTACCTCAGCAAATTCGAACACAACACAATACAATCAATTATTGATTAATACCTATTTTAAAGCAAAACCATTTAAATTGCAGGATTTAGAAATTGGATATAAAAGGGAAGTACAAAATTTCAACTCGGATTTAATTGACAAACAAATTGCAACCAATAATTATTATTTAAATTACAATATGGGTACTAATTTTAATTTTGGGTGGTTTACACAATACTTTTACACGGCTCAAACCGACAACAATTCTCGAAACCTGTTATTTACCTCTTTTTATTATAACTTCATGTCGAATCCTGTTTTAAAAGGCGGGCTTAACTATCAATACATTGCTTTTAAAAATCAAGTACCAACTGACTATTTTAGTCCAAAGAGATTTAATGCTGTCGAATTATTTTTAGAAATACTAAAAGATGAGAAAATTGTGGAAGCTAAATCTTGGTTTTACAATGCTAATGTGGCAACTGGTTTTCAATTTATAGAAGATAATTCTAAACAATGGACCTACAGAGTGCAGGCAAAATTTGGTTATAAATTCTCTGATCGTATATTAGTTAATGTTTATGGTACTCGAAGTAATATTGCATCAACCACAGCTGCTGGATTTACTTTTAATGAAGTTGGATTGCGATTAAAATGGAATTTATTTGATAAACCAATTTTCGACTTAAAATAAACACATTGCCAAACCGAATTAAACCAAAAAAGAGGCTGTCTAAACAACAGCCTCTTTTTTTTTAAACATATTCTTTTAGTTAGTAACACAGAAAATAGCAGTACACTATTATTTTGGTTTAAAAACTAACTTAAACTACAAGTTGTAAATTAATATCTTCAAAACCAATTATTTTTCTAACCTCTTCGGTATTAGGTAGTACAAACCGTTCTATGTCATCTATAAGTACCTTAATGACAAAAGATCTTATTCTTGATTGATGAACCATTACTATTTTATCCTTTACCACTTTTTTTTCTGCATCAGATTTACTTACAGGTCCAGCCCAATCCAAATTATAACAATAAGCAAAAGCATCCTTCCGAACAAAAGTAATGTATTCTTCATTTATCAATGACCATTTTAAAGAAATCAAATAGTATCCAGGACGATCTTCAAAATTATTTGTTTCTAGAAATGGTTGTGTATGGTGTAATTTTACTTTCATTTTTGATAATTTAACTTTCATATCAAATTTATAAAATTATCGCTAAAAATGTATAAAAAATCGACTAAATACATTTTATTTTATAAATTATAATACTTAAACTACAAATATGTCAGTTATTGTAAAACCCAAAGCAAAAAAGTAAATTTCGAAATAAAAAAAAACTGCCCGTGGCGGCAGTCTTTTAACCACTATTTATTTTACTATTCTATGATAAATTTGGTTTGTAATTTTTCATTTTCTTTTGTTGTAACAATAAACAAATAAGTCCCTTTGCTTAAATTATCTAATGGTATTTTTACTTCATTATTTGAAGGTATGTTCTTATATTGTTTTGTAAACAAATATTTTCCAGAGATATCTAACACTTCTACGGTAGCACTTTCGGTTATTTTAGGCAAAACAAGCGTAGTCGAAAGTTGGCATGGATTAGGATAATTATAGAGATTTTTTGTCAATCTATTTGCAAAATCAGCCGTACCTAAAGAACTTGCATTTTTAAAAACTAATTGGGAAACTTTAATTTCAAATGTTTGAAAAGCATTATAATTTCCTTGGACAGAGAAAACAATTCCTTTAATTTTTTCCTTATTATATTTTTGTCCTTTTGGATTAGTAAACTGGTCAAAAAGCACATTCATATCTGCTGTCGTTACATTTGCTGGAATTTGAAAACGTAATCTGTCATTCCAGTCTGTTGTGCTATCTGTTACCAGAACTGCCTCGACGGGCAATGAATTTTGAATTGCAAAACTTATAGTTGAGTAATTCCCTGCATCAAAAGCTAACTCTCCCGGAAGAATATTTCTAAATAAATTCATCGTCCCGTAAACACTACCACTAACTGTGGCATTTCTTTCAATCGCATATTGATCGTTTGTAATGCTAGTATTTGGAATATTATCTATCATAAATGAAGAAATGGTTGTTTCTGTTTTAGAATAATCTAGGCCCCAAGGACCGTCTGCCAAATACAACCCATCCAATTGTTTTGACTTATCTCCAATAATTGAAAGTCCAATATCAAACATTCCGCCTAAATCCAGCACTATATTTTGTTGATAAGCTCCAGACAAACTTAAATTCAGAGAAACTAATTCTGGAGCAGCTAACTCCGTTATTTTTTTATTTCCTTCAAAAGTTAAATTAAATGCTCTTGATTTATTAATTATGGCCAAATTTAATTTTCCGTTTTTATAGAATCCATTTTTCACAAATACGCTAGGAATTCTATTAGCAACAACTTCAGTAGATAACATTTTTTGTTGTTGGATATTAGAAATAATTCCTTTTGCAATATGACAAACCTGAGCTGTTGAAGATCCCCAAACCTGAAAATTTAGATAATCCCCTGCAGGATATTGTTCTATATTCCAATAGCTATGGAGCATGTTTGCTG
>NZ_JAYWDT010000090.1:0-8783 GCF_043779715.1 Flavobacterium sp. | reverse complement strand
ACGAGCAAATAAAAATGGGCGTTTCGGTTTCTAAAAAATATTTCAAAAAAGCAGTTGATAGAAATTATTTCAAACGTGTTTTGCGAGAGACTTATCGTTTAAACAAACATTTGTTATTAGAAAATTCAGAAAAAAAGTACGGATTTATGTTTTTTTATCAAGCTAAAGACCGCTTGTCTTATCAAGAAATTAATGAAAAAACGATTCAATTGTTTCAGAAATTTGTGGCTTCTATAAAAGAGTAATTAATTTTTTTCACAATTGTCTTTCCCGCGCAGGCGGGAAACTACCAGAATAGATTCCCGCCTGCGCGGGAAAGACATAACAAAAAAGAGTTACTCACTAGAGTAACTCTTTTTTTATAAACCGAATTAATAACGTATTATAATTGTGGTCCTGCTTTTATTAGATTTTTTCCTTCTTCATTATCTGTATATTGAACAAAGTTTTTAATAAATCTTCCTGCTAAATCTTCTGCTTTTGTATTCCATTCTGAAGTATCTGTATAAGTGTTTCTTGGGTCAAGAATCTCAGAATTTACGTCATGCAATGATGTTGGTACTACAAAATTGAAAACTGGAACTGTTGTAGTTTCTGCTTTTTCGATAGAACCATCTAAAATTGCATCAATAATAGCACGTGTGTCTTTTATAGAAATACGTTTTCCTGTTCCGTTCCAACCTGTATTTACCATATAAGCCGTAGCTTTATGTTCTTCCATTTTTTTAACCAATTCTTGTCCGTATTGTGTTGGGTGAAGCGATAAAAATGCTTTTCCGAAACAAGCTGAAAAAGTTGGTTCTGGTTGTGTTACTCCTCTTTCTGTCCCTGCTAATTTTGCAGTAAATCCAGATAAGAAATAGTATTTAGTTTGTTCTGGTGTTAACTTAGATACTGGAGGCATAACTCCAAAAGCATCGGCAGTTAAGAATATTACTTTGTTTGCGTGACCTGCCTTAGATACTGGTCTTACAATATTATCAATGTGATTTATAGGATAAGAAACTCTTGTGTTTTGAGTAACCGATCCGTCTTTAAAATCTATTTTTCCGTTAACATCAACCGTTACATTTTCAAGTAAAGCATTCTTACGAATGGCTTTGTAGATGTCTGGTTCGTTTGCCTCGCTTAAATCGATTGTTTTTGCGTAACAACCGCCTTCAAAATTAAAAACTCCATCGTTATCCCAACCGTGTTCGTCATCACCAATTAATTCTCTTTTGGGATCTGTAGATAAAGTTGTTTTTCCTGTTCCAGACAATCCGAAGAAAACAGCAACATCGCCGTCTTTTCCTTTGTTTGCAGAACAGTGCATCGAAGCCATTCCTTGTAATGGTAAGTAATAGTTCATCATCGAGAACAATCCTTTTTTCATTTCTCCACCGTACCAAGTTCCTCCAATTAATTGGATTTTTTCGGTTAAGTTGAAAGCTACATATACTTCAGAATTTAATCCGTGTGCTGCAAAATCTTTAAATTCAGTTTTAGAACCGTTCATTACTACGAAATCTGGCTCTCCGTAAGTTTCCATTTCAGCATCAGTAGGACGGATAAACATATTTTTTACAAAATGTGCTTGCCAAGCCACCTCAACAATAAAACGAACTTTTAGACGAGAATTTTCATTGGCACCACAAAAAGTATCTACTACAAAAAGTCTTTTTCCAGATAATTGATTGACTGTGGTTTCTTTTAGCGCATTCCAAGTATCTTGAGAAATTGCTTTGTTATCGTTGACTGCTTTGTCTGAAGTCCACCAAATCGTGTTTTCAGTAACTGCATCTTTTACAATATATTTGTCTTTTGGGGAGCGACCTGTAAATTCGCCTGTCATTACATTTACAGCACCAAGCTCGGTTAACTGTCCTCTTTCGTATCCTTCAAGAGCAGGATTTAACTCTTCTTGGTATAAAAATTCAAACGAAGGATTATGAATTATTTCTGAAGCGTTTGTTATTCCGTACTTTTCTAACGAAATCGATTCCGTAGATTGTTTATATGTTTCCATAAATAATTTTATGTGTGAATACTTGAACAAAGTGCAAAAGTATAAATATTATTTCAAACAGCTTGAGTATTATCCTTTTTTTATGCTTATATAATAAAAAGAAATTGCCCAAGAAACTATAAGAAGTAAGCCTCCTATTGGTGTTATTGGTCCCAGAAATTTAAAATTTAAACCAGTTGCTCCGCTTGATGATAATAAAAATATAGAGCCTGAGAATAAGATGGTTCCAAATAAGGTCAAATAAAAAATAATGCTTTTTTGTTTCATTTCGATGAATGTTGTTGTGCCTACAAACAGCAAAAACAAAGCATGATACATCATATAACGCACACCTACTTCAAATGAAGATAATAGTTCTGGTGTTAAAACTTTTTTTAATGCGTGTGCTCCAAAAGCTCCTAACACAATCGAAATAAATCCAAAAACTAATGCGGTGAGAATGATTTTCTTGTCCATAATCTTTTTAATTAAAAGTTCTGTTTTCTTTCGTCAAAAATATAACATTTCATTACATTTGCGTCACTTTTTTACAATCAAAAAATGAGAAATGTACTTATTATTGGAGCTGGACGCTCAGCTTCTTCACTTATAAAATATCTTTTAGATAAGTCTGAAAGCGAAAATTTGCATCTTACTATTGGCGATTTATCATTAGAATTAGCCCAACGCAAAACCAAAAATCACAAAAATGCAACTGCTATTGCGTTAGATATTTTTGATGCAAATCAGAGAAAAGCTGAAATTCAAAAAGCAGATATCGTGATTTCAATGTTGCCTGCGCACATGCATATTGAAGTGGCGAAAGATTGTATTGTCTATAAAAAACACATGGTGACCGCTTCTTATATTAGTGATGCTATGCAAGAATTAGATGTTGCTGCCAAAGAAAATAATTTGGTTTTCATGAATGAAATCGGACTCGATCCAGGTATCGATCACATGAGTGCTATGAAAATTATTGACGAAATTCGTGACAAAGGCGGAAAAATGATACTTTTCGAATCGTTTTGTGGCGGATTAGTAGCTCCAGAATCTGATAATAATCTTTGGAATTACAAATTTACTTGGGCACCAAGAAATGTAGTTTTGGCAGGACAAGGTGGTGCAGCAAAGTTTATTCAAGAAGGAACTTACAAATATATTCCGTATCACAAATTGTTTCGTAGAACCGAATTTTTAGAAGTAGAAGATTACGGACGTTTTGAAGGCTATGCCAATCGGGATTCTCTAAAATACCGAAGCATTTATGGTTTAGATGATGTCTTGACTTTGTATCGGGGAACGATTAGAAAAGTAGGCTATTCGAAAGCATGGAATATGTTCGTACAGTTAGGAATGACTGACGATTCGTACATAATAGATGATTCTGAAACTATAAATTACCGTGAATTTGTTAACCTATTTTTACCATATCACCCAACCGATTCTGTCGAAATAAAACTTCGTTTAAGTCTTGGAATCGAACAAGATGACATTATGTGGGACAAATTATTAGAACTCGATTTGTTTAACAAAAATAAAATTGTAGGTCTAAAAGATGCTACACCAGCACAAATTCTCGAAAAAATATTGACAGATAGTTGGACTTTGCAACCACAAGACAAAGACATGATTGTGATGTATCATAAATTTGGCTATGAACTAAACGGGAAACAACATCAGATAGATTCTAAAATGGTTTGTATTGGAGATGATCAAACCTATACTGCGATGGCAAAAACAGTAGGATTACCAGTAGCCATGGCGACTTTACAAATCCTAAACGGAAAAATTACAACGCCAGGCGTTCAGTTGCCTATAAAAGAGGAAGTATACATACCTATCTTGAAAGAATTAGAAGAATTTGGTATACATTTCAAAGAAACTGAAATGCCTTATGTAGGTTACAATCCTGATAAAGTTAGAAATTAGTTTTTTTGAAACTAAAAATTTTTGCCACAGATTTACACAGATTAAAACGGATTTCTCAAATAAATTTAAATTTTATTAATCTGTGTAAATCTGTGGCAAAAATTTAAACACACTATTTTAAACTAAATTTGTATTTTTACTTCAAATTATTAACCCATGAAGATAAATCAATTACAAATAGAAATAGATGGTATCGATAAAGAGATTCTTCGTTTCTTGATGGAAGATGCTCGAAAACCAATACTTCAAATTGCTAATAAAATAGGAATTTCAGGTGCAGCAATTCACCAACGATTGCGTAAACTAGAAGATGCAAAGGTTATTTCGGGTTCAAAACTAATTGTAAACACAAAAGTTTTGGGTTATAATACTATGGCTTTTGTGGGTGTTTATTTAGACAAAGCATCAAGTAACGCCGAAGCTGTAAAAGAATTAAAAAAAATTCCCGAAGTATTAGAATGTCATTATACTACAGGAAACTGGAGTATTCTTATCAAAATTATTTGTCGTGACAATGAACATTTAATGAACTTGCTGAACAAAAAAATACAACCTATTGATGGTGTTTCCAGAACAGAAACATTCATATCTTTAGACCAACAAATAGAAAGACAAATTCAATTGTAGCTAATTTGGGAATTTATATGATATCGATTCTCTTTCATCAAAAATCATTTTAGTATAAATCCTTATCTTTGTTTCAAATAAAACCAAATGACTATTTCACCATCTAAAAAAATATACTTTGCCAGCGACCAACATTTGGGCGCACCAACTGCCGAAGCTAGTTTTCCACGAGAGCAAAAATTTGTTGCTTGGCTCGACGAAGTAAAACAAGATGCCGAAGCTATATTTTTATTAGGCGATTTATTCGATTTTTGGTTCGAATATAAAACAGTTGTGCCACGAGGTTTTGTACGTGTTTTAGGCAAACTTGCCGAAATTCGTGACAGCGGAATCCCAATTTATTTCTTCGTAGGAAACCATGATTTATGGATGGGAGATTATTTCGAAAAAGAACTCAATATTCCTGTTTACCATACTACTAAAGAATTTACTTTCAACAATAAAACATTTCTAATAGGTCATGGAGATGGTTTGGGTCCTGGCGATAAGGGCTACAAACGCATGAAAAAAGTGTTTACCAGTCCTTTTTCTAAAT
The DNA here is from genome assembly GCF_043779715.1 of Flavobacterium sp. Taxonomy (GTDB): domain Bacteria; phylum Bacteroidota; class Bacteroidia; order Flavobacteriales; family Flavobacteriaceae; genus Flavobacterium. The sequence continues at coordinate 3,702 of NZ_JAYWDT010000090.1, read as the reverse complement.
GGTTATATCGTTGGTTGCATCCAGATATTGGTGTAAAACTAGCGCAATATTTATCGGTAAAAAACAAATTGATTTCAGGAGACGAAGATGTTCGTTTTCTAGGCGAAGACAACGAATGGTTGGTGCAGTATGCTAAATACAAACTCGAAACCAAACATTATGATTTTTTTGTTTTTGGTCACCGTCATTTACCAATGGAAATTCAAGTAGGAGAAAATTCAAAATATATTAATTTAGGCGACTGGATTGGCTATTTTACTTATGGTGTTTTCGACGGGAATACTTTCGAACTTAAGAAATATTAAAAGAAATTTGTGTAGTCTGTCTTTAAAAACTAATTTTGCACCGTCTCAAAGGGGTGCTCTAAATAACGAGCTGAGATTATACCCAAAGAACCTGGGCAAGTAATGTTGCCAAGGGAATAATGACAAACAGCTAATGTACATGTTAGTTATGTCATTGAAACATCAATTTATTAATTTAAAAAAGAATAATTCCCCCTTTTATTCGTAAAATCTTTACGGATGAAAAATTTATTTAGTTACAAAAGTTTTTTGCTTTCAATCGCAATTCTAAGCTTCAGCCTTTCTTACTCGCAAGAAGCAGACACTACAAAAATCAAAAACCTAGAGGAAGTCATGGTACAGGCCATTCGCGCCAACGAAAAAACACCAGTTACCTTCTCTAATTTTACAAAAAAAGAAATCGAAAAAAGAAATTTAGGTCAAGATATTCCAATTTTGATGAACTTCTTGCCATCAGTTGTAACCACTTCCGATGCTGGAAATGGCGTAGGTTATACCGGAATTCGTGTTCGTGGTTCCGATGCTACTCGTGTTAATGTAACAATCAACGGGATTCCGTACAATGATTCAGAAAGTCATGGAACGTATTGGGTAAACATGCCTGATTTCGCCTCTTCGGTAGAAAGTATTCAACTGCAACGTGGCGTAGGAACATCTACAAATGGAGCTGGCGCTTTTGGAGCCAGTTTAAATTTACTAACCGAATCTGATAATGCATCGGCTGGCGGAGAAATTTCAAACTCGTTTGGAAGCTTCAAAACAAGAAAACACACGGTCAAATTCAATACAGGATTGATGAATGATTACTTCGAAATTTCAGGAAGATTGTCTAAAATTAATTCTGATGGATATATCGACAGAGCAAAATCTGATTTAAAATCCTATTTTTTGCAAGGTTCTTACATTGGTAAAACCACAAAAATTAAAGCATTGGCTTTTGGCGGAAAAGAAATCACGTACCAATCATGGAACGGTTTAGAGGATTTAGATAAATTGGAAAATGACAGAACCTACAACACGTCAGGCGTTTTTACTGACGAATTTGGTAATACTCGTTTCTATGACAACGAAGTAGATAATTACCAACAAGATCATTATCAATTGCATTGGAACGAAAAAGTTTCGGAAAAATTGAATACAAATCTGGCTTTTCATTACACAAAAGGTAAGGGTTTTTATGAAAATTATAAAGAAGATGCTGATTTTGCTGATTATAATTTAACACCAGTTGGACTAGCAACTACAACCGATATTGTTCGTCAGAAATGGTTAGATAACGATTTTTACGGGACTACATTTTCTGCAAATTACAAAAACGAAAAGCTGTCAATGATTTTTGGCGGTGGCGCAAATAAATACGAAGGAAAACATTTTGGTAAAGTAATTTGGGCAAGATTGGCTTCTACAAGCGAGTTGGGAGATCATTATTATGACGACTACGGTATCAAAACTGATATAAATATTTTTGCCAAAGCAAATTATCAAATTGTAGAAAAATTAAACCTTTTTGGAGATTTACAAGTCCGAAAAGTAAATTATAAAGCCAACGGTGTTCAGCCAACATTAGTTAATGAAACTTTCGACTTTTTTAATCCAAAAGCAGGTTTAACATTTTCGCCAAACGAGAAAAACAGTCTTTATTTTTCGTACGCAGTTGCTAATCGTGAGCCTAAGCGCGAAGATTTTGAAAAGAAGAATGTAAGACCTGAAAAATTAAATGATTATGAGTTGGGTTGGCGTTTTGCAAATGCAAAAACAAAATTAAATACAAATATTTACTATATGCGTTACAAAGACCAATTGGTACTTACAGGTGCATTAAACGATGTAGGAACTCCAATTGCAGAAAATAGCGGAAAAAGCTACAGATTAGGTCTTGAAATTGATGCGAAAATAGAAATCACAAATAAGTGGTCGGTTCAGCCAAATGTGGCTATAAGCCAAAGCAAGAATCAAGATTTTTATTTTCAAAGAGATGGTGTTTTGCAAAATTTAGGAAAAACAAATGTTTCTTATTCTCCACAAATTATTGCGGGAAATATTTTAACTTTTTCACCATTAAGACCTTTGCAAATCTCGTTATTGTCTAAATTTGTAGGTGAACAATTTATGGGAAATATCGATTCGAAAGCATCTAAACTAGATAGTTATTTTATTAATGATTTGAATGTTACTTACGAAATAGAAACTAAAAAAGTATTCAAATCGATTGTGATTTCGGTTTTAGCGAACAATGTTTTAAACAGAAAATACATTTCAAATGGTTATTTTTATACTTACGACGACAGTTGGTCTAATCCGCCAAGTGTAAAAACCATAGAAGGTGCTGGATATTATCCGCAAGCTGGTGCAAATATCTTAGCAGGATTGACTTTAAAGTTTTAGGGTTAAAAACAGAAGTTAAAAAAATCCATCAAGAACGAATCTTGATGGATTTTTTATTTAACAACGTTCCCGCGCTACAAGCAGTTTGGGACTAAATTAAGCCCATTATTCGGATTAGCCAAATCATCCCAAATACAAAACCAACTTTCCATTAAGCCTAATACCCAAATTGCTTGTAGCGTGTGTTGGCGGTAGTGGTTTTAGCTTCTGCTAATTGAATTTATTTTCTATTCTCTAAACGCCCTATACCAATTGTCTTCAATTTTCCAATTGTTTTTAGGGTCTTTAATAATAAGTTCTTCAAGCTCTTTTTTTTCCTTATCGTCGTTTGTATAGACAAAACAAGTCGAAGGAGCACTAAAAAAATTTCGATAAACCCAAAAGGTAACTGTCAGCGTTTTGTTATTTTCATTTCTATAAATTCCAATGTCATTACCGCCATTTGAAACAACGGGAAATTCAAACGGCAATTCGCAAACCCAATCATTCCAACTTACATTAGGATTTAGCTCTTTTCGTTCTACTTGTTGTACAATTTCCGTGCGATTGTTGTAAAATATTACCCAATCAGCCTTTTCAATAAGACCGTTTACAAGGAATCTGCTAAATGTCAGATAAAATAAAAGAGAAAAAACGATTACATTTTGTATTCTCAATTTGGTTATTGAATTCCGTTCTTTTACAAGTTTTATAAGCTGGTTTATTGCAATTGTCAGTAATGTTAAAGAAAGTCCTATCCACAGAAGTACAACAATGAAATATGGAATAAAATAGTATTCTATTATTGTTATAAAAAACCAACCCAATATAAAATACACTAATTTACGCTGACTCATACTTTTGAAGTTCTTTAAAATTCTAAATTCGTTGCACCATTACCGCCAACAAGCCTCGGCTTTGCGGTCGTTTCTCTGGAGATTTTCTCCCGAGAGAAATGCCTCAAAGCTGAAGATGTGGGAAGTCCTGAAAGGGCTTTTCGCATCTTCGGCGTAGCCGAGGCTTGATGCTGGGA
>NZ_JAYWDT010000089.1:0-8800 GCF_043779715.1 Flavobacterium sp. | reverse complement strand
AAGTTATCTCCGATTTTAACCAAGATAATAGAATATAAAACTAAAAACCTATCTTAAATCGTTGAGATTTCTGTCTGAAAAATGGGTACAGCATAGTTACAATATCGAAAATTAGTAATCGGGTTACTGGTATTTACATTATTTAACAGTTCTGATATTTTCTTGTTATTAAAAGCAAAACAGGCAGGGCTAACTGATACAGCAGTACTTGGAGTTTATATTTTTTACAATTTGGTTTATGCACTTTGCGCATTTCCAATAGGAATCTTTGCAGACAAAATAGGATTAAAGAAAATATTTGTTTTTGGGCTTTCTTTGTTTGCAATCGTATATTTTGGGATGGCTTTCAGTACTAATATTTATACTATTGCAATGCTGTTCTTTATTTATGGAGTTTATGCAGCGGCAACCGAGGGGATTTCCAAAGCTTGGATTAGTACAATTTCCGACAGAAAAGATACGGCAACAGCAATCGGAACTTATTCAGGTTTTCAAAGTATTTGTACAATGTTAGCGAGTTCATTAGCAGGATTAATTTGGTATCAATTTGGTGCAAATGCCACATTTATAATTACTGGAATAGCAACAGTTTTTATTAGCATTTACTTCTCATTTTTTGTGGAAAATAATAAAAACAAAAATTAAATCGCATAAAGAAAATAAAAAAGCCTCGTTTATTCCAAAATTTTAGGACATTAAGCGAGGTAGATTTTTGATTTGATTTTTTTGTAAAATTATTTATAAATGTTAAATTTCATAAGGTTCTTGATGTGAGTTGATTCTATTTTATTACCCAACTTCTTGGATTAAAGATCAATTTCGATGTGGATTTAGCATTTCAAGACTTTTTTAATTAAGAAAGGAAAACAGGTAAAAAATGCTGATTGGATTCTCAATCAGCATTTTTTTTAAACATTAAAAAACAAACTCAAGCGTAGTATAAAAAGTTCTAGCATCCGATGGAATGATTCCGGGACCGGGATAACCAGTCGCTCTTCTTGTAAAATAACTATTGTTTGTAAAATTAGTAATCCCAGCTTCCAGTTTCCAGTTTTTCCATTTGTAGGATGTTGAAAAATCAGCGACGTAATAAGCAGGAATTTGACCAAAAATGCCATACGTATTGTCATTTACATCTGTTTTACTGTTGTTTGCTTCCGTAAATTGAGAAGATACATAGGTGAATTGTACACTCGAAATAAAATTCTTGTATCCAATTCCTGTTCCCGTTTTTATGTTGTATAGTGGCACGAATTCAACTTTATTACCTTCAATATTAGGTGCGTCCGATTTTAAATATTCCGAATCTGTAATAGCAATATTGGAGAATACATTCCAAACAAAGTTCTCTTTTTGTTTAAAAAAAGTTTTATTCAAACTCCAATCAAACATTGTTTCAAAACCATAAGTAACAGCAGTTCCTATATTGTCTCTGAACCTTACAATTGCTGCCGAACCATTTGGATTTCTAGTTTCGTATTCACCAATTTTATCATTATAATACAATCCATAAACGCTTGCATCAAAAGTTACTTTATCCCCTATTTGTCCCCGAATTCCAATATCAGAAGTGTAGCCTTTTTCATCCGAAATATTTTCATCAATCACCTGGCTTGGACTTACAGTTCTGATGTCATTGAACGTTACCGACCGATAATTTTGTGAAACATTTCCATAAAATTCTATTCTATTTAATGGTTTATAGCTTAATCCAACCCCAAACAAAACAAAGTTTCTATCTTTTATATTATTCTCAAACTTGGTTTCATCTAAAATCACATTTCCAGCTAAATCCAGATTTATTTTTCGATAAGAACCTTCTGCCTGTGTTTTTATTTTTTCAAATCTAAAACCTGGTGTTACAGAAAAATTAGAAGTTATTTTGAAAATATTCTCTCCAAAAACCGATACATTCAAGTTTGGATACATATAATTGGATTGGTTGGCATAAAAAGGAAATTCTGCATCAGCAACATTAAAATTGGCATCACTGCCCGAGGTTCCCGGACCTTGAACTCCTGAATTTTTAGATTGATAATATTTGGCTCCAATTAAAAAAGCGCTGGTGTTGTTTTTTATTTTGTAGCGTTTTAAAAATCGTGCCTCCACTCCCCAATTGACAAATTCCCCAATTATTAAATCTCTTTCCGTACCTACTCCATCAGGATTTGAAACCCTATTAGAACGATATCCAACTGCTTTTCGACTTGCATCTAACCCAAATAACTGCAATGAAAAATCGGTATTAGCATTAAATTTATGTTTTAATCGCAATGCAAATAAATTCCAGTTTACTGCAAACCAATTTCGGGTTCTATTGCTTTGTGTTGGATCTTCATTAAACATCACATCAGTTAATCCGCCAGCTTGTTGGGCTAAATAATTAAAATAAGTATAATCAAAATGCAATGATGTTTTTTCGTTGAACTGATAATTCAAATTCCCAAAATAGTTTTTGCTTTCAAATTCAGAATTGGGTCTAAAACCATTTCCTTGTTTGTAATTATAAAAGGTGTAGTAACTGAATTTATCTTTTGTACCGCTTAATGAGGTAAAATTGGTAAACAAACCATAAGAGCCAAAAGTGTTTCTCGTTGCGAATTCAAATGGTTTTTTGCTTGGTGTTTTTAGTTTAAAATTGACTAACCCTCCAAATTGAGTTCCGTATTGCAATGATGCTGCACCGCGAACTACCTGAATTTCTTCGAGGGCTTCAGTAGGTGTAGCATAATAACTTTCAGGATAACCAAGAACATCTGCACTTATATCATAACCATTTTGACGGGTATTAAAATTGGATGTTCGGTTTGGATCTAATCCTCGTCCACCAATACTTAATTGTAAACCACCATCAGAACTCTCGTTGATTGTTAATCCTACAACTTGAGCAAATATTTGACGTGCATTATTGGTTGCTTTATTTGCTGTAATTTTATTTAACGAGATTACTTCGGTTTTTTTTCCAGCGTAAATAGCAGTTTCATCAATATCTTTTAATTTATTGAGTGCAAATATTTTTTCTTTTTGTTTATTGATAACTACTTCCGAAAGGTTGGTGACTTTGTCCAAAACAATAACAATGCTTTCATCGGATGTTGCAACTGTATTTTCTAAAACTGCATAGTTTTCTTTGTAAAAAACAAGTTCATAATTCCCTGACTTGTCTAATTCTATTGAAAACTCTCCTTTAGAATTAGATAGATATTTAGTTCCGGAAGTTTTATTATATATTTCAACGGAAGCTAGTACTGTACCATTGCCAGCTGTAGTCATTCCTGAAATTTTATATTGGGAAAAACTATTTATTGTAAAAAATAAAAGTAGAATACAACTAAAATCCTTTAATTTCATCGTTAAAAGGTAATATCCAAGTTTTGTGATGGAATGTTTCATTTTCTTTGGCTAAATTTATTGTTGGATTGATATATTTTTGACTTAATCTTCCATTGAGAGCAACATAGCTTTCTACTCTAACTTCGGGGTCGTTAATGCCTTGTTTTTGATAATAATCGTGTAAAAAATGTGCATATTCCAAAATAAAATCTGGTTGGAATGACATTTGCTTTTCCTGAAAAGTGGTTAAGAAATGACTGTTATTGATCACTATATATTCTTTCGTTTTAGTATCGGTAACACTAAATTGGGTATAACCAGCTTTTTCCATAAGCATCACGCGCCACGAAAACCGAAAACCTTCTTCTGTCCAAAATAATTCATCTGGATACAATACATATCGAAAAGGAAACAGTAACTGAAAAGATAAAAAACAGGTTAAAAAGGCTATTTTAGTATTATAAACTCCATTAAAATGCTGAATTTTTTCTCTTCCGTTCTCAAAAACAGTCATACTGAAATTGAATAATTTTGAAATAATTTGTAAACCCTTTTTATGAAAATCCGCATTAAAAAAGAGCAATGAACTTACAATCATTATATACGGAAAAACACCAATGGGAAATAAAATTTTAGTCAGAATATGAAAGACTACCACTAAAACAAATGCAAATAAGCGAGTTCTTCTATAAAGTAATAAAAAAGGTATACTTAAATCATAAATCATCCCCGTCCAGCTAAATGCGTAGTGCACCCAATTCTCGTTTAATAAAGAACCAATTAGAGGTAAATTAGAATTATTGGGTAACCAGATTTTGAGTGGCATCGCTTCAAAAAGCCAGTCGGAATTAAGTTTTGCCAAGCCAGCATAAAAATATACAATACCTAACAATAGTTTTAAAATATCAGTAGTCCATCTCGGGATTTTCTGATAGGCAATTCTAGGGTTTCTATACGCATCGATTGAAAAATAGACATTAGCAGGTAAAAAAATAAGTATAAAACTCACCACCGTAATAAAATAATAATGGTTCAGGTAAGTGGTTTTGTCCATAAATTCAATGTAAGTAAAACTCAGGAAAAAGGAAATTATCGATAATTTATATTTGTATCCTATTGCGACAAAAAAAGCTGCCAACCCTGAAACAAAAAACAATAAATACGTATAATTCCCTAGCGGTTTAACCCACTCAAAGCCATAATACGTGAAGTGAAATTGGGGTTGGATATAAAATTTATCAATCCAACCATAACTCACAAATCGGATAAGACTTAAAACCATCATAAAGCCAAACGCTAGCCTAAAAAAAGCTAGCGTTGATGCCTCTGAATATTTATTTAGATATTTTGTTATACTTAAACCCATAATTAATCGCCATCGCCATCTACATAATCAATAGTAATATTTAATGCTTGCATCATATCTAGTTTTGTATAGATTACATTTTGCTGTAAAGCATCATATGCGGCAATCATTTTTGAATTATCAGCATTTACTTGCTGAGAAAAACTATTGTTAAGCGCATTGTTTACTGTATAGATAGTAGCAAATTGATTATTTATAATATCACTTAACTTCTGATTGTTCCTAATAGCATTTAAAAAATCTAAATACGTTTTTAGACCTTCACCAGTTGTAGTACTATTAAAATGTTTTCCATTAAAAAAATCTTGCTGTGCTTTTATTGAAACATTCAACAACTCTTTAGAAATATCATTTTTATAATACCCTTCTACTTTTTCTGGAAATTTGGCGCCACTTGAAAAAATACCTGCTGGAATACCTAATTTACCGGTCCGAATATCTTTTTCAAGATTTTTTACAAATAAATTTGTTGTTTTATTCACTGAACTACTTACCGAAGTCCCATTGTTAGCAATATAACTATTTCTAAAACTTGAATTCCAACTGATTACAACTGCATCAGCATTAGTTTTTAGTTTGTTAACAACAGCTGTTAAATACTGCTTGTAATTTGCAGCATTTGCATTTGTAGCATAAAACCCAACAAGTGAAGCATTATTTGTACCCAATCCATTAACTAAATAATCCAATGCCGGAAAACCTTGTTTGTCAAATTGAGACAACAATTCCAGATTATAAGTTCCAGATGAAATATTTGATTCTATACCGATTGCATTTGTTGGATAAGTATTGGAAGCCATATTAAGATTAATCTCTTCCGCTTTACCCAAATTATACATCGATATATATTGATATGCTTTATAAGCCTCTAACCAAGAAGTTCTCAGAATTTGAAGATTTGCTTCAGTTGGAGTTGCAACAAAAGTATTTGTGCTAGTTACCAATATTTGAACTTTCGCTTGATAATTTACATAACTTGGAATAATAATATTATCAGCCCAGTTTGTTAAAAGCGCTGTTCTATCGTAATTATCCCCGTCCGTATTATTTTCACCATCATTTGATGAGCAAGCTACAAATACGGCAACAAAACTTAAAACTAATAGTATCTTTTTCATATTCTTAAAAATTTAAGCAAAAGTACAAAAGCAAGAGGGTTAATTTCTCTTGCTTTGTTTTTTTTTACTGAGTTAATTTACTGTGGTAGCTTGAGCAACTGTAAACCCAAATTTTACTGCTATTTGTGTAGATATGGTATCTAATTTTGCTCCTAAAGTATCGATAGCCCACAAACCATTTGTTCCGCTTACCATAGAAGCTAACATTGCATCTACTTCTGATTTGGTAAAATAAGGACTATTTGTTCCTGGTTTATTTGTATATCGCAGCGACATAATAAATCCATAACCTTCAGACAAAGCGTGAAAAGCTTTTGCTCCCTTATCAGTTGCTAATTTACCTTTCCCTTCTTGCAAATAAAATACAGCTCTCACTGCTGAAACCATTGCTAGTTTTGATTTGATAATATCGATTTGAGCATCACGAACTTTATAATCATTAGCTACGATTGCTGCTCTACCTTTACGGAAAGCCAAGTCAATATCTGCTTTAAGAGTATTAAAATCAGTATCGGCATTAACTTGATTGATATAACTGCTCCAGAATTTAAAAGTGTTTGGCGTAATAGTTAAATTATCCGCTCCATAGATATAGCCATAAGCTTCATCCCAGTTGTGCTCCATTTCAGTATAACTCTTTCCTGTTAACAATACTTTGTTTGTGTTGTCAACTTTATTAGTACCGCCATCAAGCTTATTTAGACTTAAATAATTATTAGCTATTTGATCCATAAAGCAAGCCCCCATAATTCCTTTTAATAATACTTGTTGGGGCTCTAATCCATTTGCTGCAAATAAGCGCTTGCTTGTTCCATCTAGATAAACACCTGCAACACCCGCAGAAGCTGTTGCTCCTTGACTTGCAGCATCACCATTGTCGAATTGGGTTTCAAATAAATCACGAACACTTACTTGTTCAGCTATTGAACCACCACCAAGATATAATGAAAAATAATCTTTTGAAGCAGCCGTTTTATCTTTTAATTGTTTTCCTGAAACGTTTAAACCTGCGCCAGTATAACGGTTATTTACATTAGCATACATGTCTGATAGTACTGCGTCATCAGCGACAGTGCCGTTTGTTGCGGCTGTACTAAAATATTTCCCCATCTCATCAAGCATTAATAAGCGGCTCGATTGCCCAGAATAATCTACAGAAGTCACAGCATTTCTTTCAAATGTGTAGGTTGCTGGAACAGTATAATTATAAGTATCTTCAGCTGTAGTATCGTCATTTGAACAAGATGCAAGCGCTAACAATAAAATTGGGAATGCGGAAAGAGATAATTTTTTAAAGTTCATTTCAGTTAATTTAGATTGAATTAAAATAATTTCTGCAAATATAAAACCTAAATTAAAACAAACAAATTTTTATTTAAATTTATTCTAAATAAAATTTGGCGATTTAATAAAAGTTTATATTTTTGCCTTAAGTTTATTCATTCTAAATAAAGCAAAACTATGAGAAAAATATTTTTAAAAGTTTCAATACTTTTAACAATGGGGGTTTTAATTACTTCATGTAATACTAACGATGATTCCTCCAATACTTCTAATGTTACAAAAAAACAAGTTGTGGAAAATTATGCAAACATTGCTCACGCCAATTATCAAAAAGCGTATGATGATGCCGTAATACTAGAAATAGCAATAAATACATTTACAACATCACCAACTCAAGTCAATTTTGATAATGCTAAAAGCAAATGGAAAGCTGCAAGAGAAAGTTATGGTACTACCGAAGCCTTTCGTTTTGCTGATGGACCAATTGATAATGCCGATGGACCAGAAGGATTATTAAATGCCTGGCCATTAGATGAAAATTATGTTGATTATGTTCAAGGGGCTACAAATGCTGGAATAATCAATGATTTGACAACATTCCCAACAATAAACAAAGCTCTTTTAGAGCGTTTGAATGAACAAGGTGGAGAAAAAAATATCAGTGTTGGATATCACGCTATAGAATTTTTACTTTGGGGACAAGATTTGACAGCTCCTTCTGCAAACCTAGCTGGATTGAGAGCCTATACAGATTATGTTGTTGGGGGAACAAATACAAATCAAACAAGAAGAGCAGCTTATTTGAAAGCATGCGCTGATTTATTGACCGATAATTTGGAGTATTTAGTAAATCAATGGAAAGTTGGAGGAATCTATAGATCTAAATTCCTTGCACTACCTGATGATGTCGCTGTCAGAAATATTTATCTGGGGATAACTACACTTGTGTCTGCAGAATTACCAGTAGAGCGTATGGATGTTGCACTTGGAAATGCAGATCAAGAAGACGAACATTCTTGTTTTAGTGATAATACTCATAGAGATATTGCTTTGAATCTTCAAGGAGTAATCAACGTGTATAAAGGGAATTACGGAACTGTTGATGGAGCATCACTAGAAGACTTAGTTAAACAAGCTAACACAAATACATACAATAGCACAGATGTAGCATTAAATGCTGCCGTAACTAAAGTTAGTGCGATAGTAACACCTTTCGATTTAGCTATTTCTGGTGGTTTAACCTCTACCGAAGGTGCGAAAGTTAGAATGGCAGTTTTACAGCTGAAAGATTTTGGTTCGAATTTGCTTGCTGGTGCTTCGAAAATTGGTATCACTGTAAATTAATGAATTCGTAAATTCAGGTTTAATCAAAGTGTCCTTGTAACTGGACACTTTTTTCTATTTAACAAAATGAAGAACACTTTCAAAGGTCTCGCTTTTCTAATTTGCTTTCAACTTTTCAGTTGTGCCAATACTGACGATGAATATGTAGCATTAACACCCGAAGAGAGGGAACAATATTCTGGTGGAGAAACTACTGTTTTTAATATTTCGGAAGAAGCTTTTGGCTTTTCTGCTCCCAACTTGACATTCGATGAGCAATCCGATTTTGGTATTGGTAACTCCTTTTTTAGACAAAGTTGGGTTTCTGCACCCTCTTCTACAACTGCTAGAGATGGTTTGGGACCGTTTTTTAATG
>NZ_JAYWDT010000088.1:0-8839 GCF_043779715.1 Flavobacterium sp. | reverse complement strand
CGTTGATAGTGAAATGCCTTTAAAATCGGCTTTTATGGGATATTTTTTGTGGTTTCGATCTATTAAAACTGCGGTTTTAAACTTCTTCAAAGGAACATCAAGAAAATGCCTCACACCGTAAATTAATGTCGTTCCAGAGTTAAGAACGTCATCAACTAGCACTAATCCTTTGTTTTGGTATTCATTTTTATTAATAGAAGTTGTAATAGGTAAATTCGGGTTTTTCTTATCAATAATAACTTCGCATAAAATAACTTCGATAGGAGAAATGTTTTTCAGTTCCGAAGCAATTTTATTAGCAAAAACACTTCCGTTTCCTTGAATTCCTGCTATAACAATCTCATTCTCGTCAATAAAAGTTTCATAAATTTGATACGCAATTCGCTTTATTTTGAATTCAATTTCTTGGTGGTTTAGGATAATATTTTGGCTCATGGCAGTTATTTTTTTGTAAAGATAAAAAACAGTTCGTTTCCTTCTCGTGGTTTGATAGAATTATAAGCGGTTTCTAATGTTTTTATGTCAAAAGAAGCAGAAAATAATTTTAGATATTCGTCTTTCGACCCGCCAAATGGTGGTCCAATTTCGGTTAACGGAAATTGAAAAAACAAACCAATCAATTTGCCTTTCGGCGAGAGTAAAGAAAGCATTTTTTGCACATATTTAGCTCTTAATTCGGGATTTAAAGCGCAAAAAAAGGTTTGCTCGATAATTAAATCATAACTTCCATCGAGTTCAAAAAAATCAGAAACTATCAATTGATTTGGATTGCAATTTGGCATTCTTTTTTTCAAGTTGTCAATTGGCGTTTGGGCATAATCTACAACAAAACTATTCTCAAAACCTTTATTTATAAGATATTCGAATTCATAACCATTACCACAACCAGGAATTAATATTTTGATAGATTGATCTTCTATTTGGTCAATATATTCTTTTAAAGGCGTAGTTATTTTGCCGGCGTCCCAAACAGCATCGTTGGTTTCGTATCGGTTTTGCCAGTCTTTTGGATTAAGATTCATCGGATTCCTCATTTTTTGTATCAGTACCGAAATCCTCTATATCACGACGGTCTTTTTTAGTTGGGCGACCTGTCCCGTTTTTTCTGTAATGTTCTTTAGATAATTTCAACAATTCTAAATGAGCAAACGATTCGCTTGGGGTTTCGTCTTTTCTGTATATATCGACCAGTTTTGCACCCACGCGATTATCAGGAATATCTAAAACTGAAATAATATAAGTAATCTGGTCTCTTCTAAAAGTGACTTTATCGCCAGCAAACACTTCTTTAGAAGCTTTTGCCACCTGATTGTTTACCGTAATATGGTTTTTTTTGCAAGCTTCGGTAACCATATTTCTGGTTTTGTAATAACGCACACACCAAAGGAATTTATCTATTCGCATAAAAATTAAAAAACAAAGTTAAATTTTAAACAAAAATAAATCAAAATTGTATCTTGCGCACTTAAAATAGAATATAATGATTAGATTTTTTAAAATAGTTTTTGTTTTTATAATGAGTTTGACGATTTTTAGCTGTAATAAGGCTGGCGACGATCCTGTTGAAGCTTATGTTGTTCCTTATGCAGAGCAATACCCAGTAGATTTAGCTGCTATCGACAAATATTTAGATGAGTATCACATGGATGTCTCTTCTAATAAAGATGTAACATTTACAAAAATCCCTACACCTAATACAGCAAATTTGCAAACAATTAGAGTTCAATATGCTCTTGATTTGCATACAAAAACAGTAAATAGTAATGGTGTAGATTATAAAGTTTATTATGTGAATATTAGTGATACTTCAGACCCAGAACATGATTATTATGGGGATGGTGAAAATCCTACCAGTGTAGATTCTATTTTTGTTTCTTATAAGGGAGAGTATATATACACAAAAAAGGAAGAAATAGTACCAGTAACAAATCCAATAACATACAATTCTTTTATTGCAAGCACACCATTTGATCAGGCTCAAAATCCTGTTTGGATTAAACTTTATCAATACGTTAATGAAGATGTAATTAGAGGTTGGAAAGAGATATTTCCATTGTTCAAATCTGGAACTCATACTACTAATTTAGATGGCTCTGTAAATTATGATAATTACGGTTCTGGAGTTATGTTTTTACCTTCTGGACTAGCTTATTATAATTCTGCAAGAGGTTCAATTCCTTCTTATTCACCACTTATATTTAGTTTTAAATTAAATAATATAAATTATGTAGATCATGATTATGACGGAATAGATTCTAAATATGAAGGTTTCGATTTAATTACTGGACAATCTACAAATTTAGACACTGATGGTGATGGTAGGTTAGATTATCTGGATCAAGATGACGATGGTGATAGTTATTTAACAAAATTTGAAATTAAAAAACCAACACCTTTTTTAGGGACCAGCTTGTATTATCCTTTTAGTCCAATTGCTGACAATCCTGCTACTCCAACAATAGACGAAAGTGAGCCTAAAGGGATTCCTAACGCATCTGGAGATGGTGTTACAACAACAAGACTACGAAGACATCTAGATCGAAATAGTCATCCGCCGTTTACAACTTATTAATCATATAAAAAAAATCCCATTTCAATTTGAAATGGGATTTTTTTATAATATATGTATTCTAAATTTTATTTTCTCTTCACAACTCTTTCAACAGCTTCAATAATTGCTTGGTTGTTTAGTTTGTATTTTTCCATAAGTTGTTCTGGAGTTCCGCTTTCGCCAAAACTATCGTTTACTGCTACAAATTCTTGTGGTGTAGGATTGTTTAGTGCTAAAACTCTAGCAACGCTTTCTCCAAGACCACCAAGGATATTATGTTCTTCGGCAGTAACAATGCACTTTGTTTTTGCTAATGATTTTAAAATAGCAGCTTCGTCTAAAGGTTTAATCGTGTGAATGTTTATTACTTCGGCCGATATTCCTTTTGCTTCTAATGCTTCGGCAGCGATTAATGCTTCCCAAACTAAATGTCCTGTTGCTATAATAGTAACATCAGTTCCTTCAGATAATAAAATAGCTTTCCCAATTTCGAATTTTTCGTCGGCAGGCATAAAGTTAGGTACAACTGGGCGACCAAAACGTAAATAAACCGGACCGTGATGGTCAGCAATTGCAAGTGTTGCTGCTTTAGTCTGATTGTAATCGCAAGTGTTTATTACAGTCATTCCTGGCAACATTTTCATCAAACCAATGTCTTCAAGGATTTGATGTGTTGCGCCATCTTCACCTAGCGTTAAACCAGCGTGAGAAGCACAAATTTTAACGTTTTTATCGGAATAAGCTACACTTTGACGAATCTGGTCGTAAACTCTTCCTGTAGAAAAGTTAGCGAAAGTTCCAGTAAATGGAATTTTTCCACCAATAGTTAAACCAGCAGCAATTCCAATCATATTTGCCTCGGCAATTCCAATTTGAAAAAAACGCTCTGGGTGATTTTTCTTGAAATCATCAAATTTTAAAGAACCGATTAAGTCAGCGCAAAGTGCCACTACATTTTCGTTTGTTTGTCCTAATTCTGTCATTCCAGCTCCAAAACCCGAACGAGTATCTTTGCTTCCTGTATTGATATATTTTTTCATTTGTTTTCTTTTAAGGTGCTAAGTTTTTTGATTCCTGAAATTTGGAGTCTAAAAATTAGTAGTCGGAATTACCTCCAATATTATAATTTTGTTCTAAAGCATTTTCAAGTTGAGCATCGTTAGGTGCCTTTCCGTGCCAAGCGTGAGAATACATCATATAATCTACACCGTTCCCCATTTCGGTATGTAATAAAACACAAACCGGTTTTCCTTTCCCTGTTCTAGATTTTGCATCATTCATACCAGCTAGTATAGCTTCGATATTATTACCTTCTTTAATGTCGATAACATCCCAATCAAAAGCTTCAAATTTTGCTCGAATGCTTCCCATATTTAAAACTTCGTCGGTTGTTCCGTCAATTTGTTTTCCGTTTAGATCGACAGTTGCAATGAGATTGTCTACTTTTTTTGCTGAAGCATACATAATAGCTTCCCAGTTTTGTCCTTCTTGTAATTCACCATCACCATGAAGTGTATAAACCAAATTAGAATCGTTATTTAGTTTTTTAGCTTGTGCTGCTCCAATTGCGACAGATAAACCTTGTCCAAGTGAACCAGAAGCGATTCTTACGCCCGGCAAATGGTCGTGCGTGGTTGGGTGACCTTGCAAACGAGTGTTTATTTTTCTAAAAGTTGCTAATTCAGCTACTGGAAAATAACCACTACGTGCTAAGACGCTGTAAAAAACTGGCGAAATATGTCCGTTTGATAGGAAGAATAAATCTTCTCCGTGACCGTTCATATCGAAACCTTCTTTGCGATTCATTAGGTTTTGATAAAGTACTACTAGGAATTCAGTACAACCTAGAGAACCTCCGGGATGACCTGAATTTACTGCATGAACCATTCGCAGAATGTCTCTTCTTACCTGAATAGTTAATTCGTTTAATTGTTGTGTGTTGGGCTTCATTTTTTTTGTGAAATTTAGACTTCCGCAAAGATAATCAGATAATTGGATTTTTTATAAAATTATAATATTTAGGATAAAATTGATTTTAATCTACTTATTTTAGGTTACTTAATTGTAAATTTTATTTTTATTTTAGATTTAAAAAAATAAGATTTTGAAATCTTTATCAGAAGATTTCAAAATCCAAATCAATAAAAAACTAATTTTTAAAGGAAAAATAAGATGGAAAAATATAAAAATGGCAACACAAGATAGGGTAACCGTGAGCAGACGAAAGAGAGAAAGATAGAATCTGGATTCAGGAAATATCGGTTTATATTTGAAATGGAATTTAATTTCTAATAAAATATAAGCTTCCTTTTTTGTGATGTATTGTGATTTTTAGGTTATTCAGGAAGAAAAATAGTAAAGGTAGCGCCTATATTTATTTTCCCTTCTGCTTTTATAGCACCCATATGGTTTTCTACAATTTTTTTACAGATGGCTAGTCCAATTCCTGTTCCTGGATATTCAGTTGGAGAATGCAATCGGTTAAATAAAGTAAAGATTGATTCTGAAAATTGCTGGTCGAATCCCATTCCATTATCGGAGATGCTAATTTTATAGTATTCTTTATCTGGATTAGTTTTTAAAAACGAAACCTGCGATACCAAAATTTTCTCAGAATGTATTGTGATGATTGGATTCACATTCGATTTGCTGTATTTTAATGAATTGCTGATAAGGTTGATAAATAATTGCTGAATCTGGTAAGGAATGACTTCAATTAATGGTAGTACTTCGGCATTTATAACGGCATTTTTTTCTAGTATTGTATCAGTCAATTCCTGTTTGGCATTTTCAAGCAATTCGTTTAAATCTGTTTTGATGAATACTTTGTCTGTTTTGTTGGTTCTTGAAAATAAAAGTAAATCATCAATGAGTGTTCGCATTTTAGTAGTTGCCAGATGAATTTTTGCAATATATTCCCTTCCTGCTTCTGATATTGCATCCAAGTCGGTACTTGAAATCCTGGAAATGAAAAGCTGTATTTTTCGTAAGGGTTCTTGTAAATCATGACTTGCGACATGATTGAAAGATTCTAATTCAGTATTGGTCTGTTCGAGTTCAAAATTTCTTTTTTCAATGGTGATGTTCTTATTGTGCTCGTCAGTAATATCACTAATGATTCCAATGATTGTTTTTTCACCCTTTAAATGAACTACCGTTTTAGCAGTTAATTTAAAATAACGCAGTTGGTTGTCTTCTCGAATAACCCTAAAAAAATGTATAAGCGTCTTTTCATCATTTACGATTTTTTTGATAATGGATGACACCTTTCTTTTATCGTCAGGATAAACGTATTCTATAAAATTAGTTATGGTAGGCTCAAAGGATTGCGGTTGACAACCAAGTAAATGATATAAATTGTCTGAATAGGAAAGTTTATTTGTTTCTACGTCTAGGGTCCAGGTACTGAAATTACCTATTTTTTTGGCCTGCAAGCTAACTTCGTTTGTAATGAGTAATTGCTTGTTTGCGTTCTCTAAAACCGATAGGTCTTTATTGATTTTGATATAAGCCACAATAAAAATCAGTAATGAGAATACAGTAATAAGAAGTATTAATAAAGGAGTAACAGATATTTTGCTTAGATAACTCTGATTGCGTTCCCACAGGTATTCTTTTTCTAAATTCTGCATTTTAGCAGCTTGATTTCGAACAGAATCCATGATGAGTCTGCCAGTATCTAAGCTTTCTCTAATATTTATTTTGTTTTTGGAGCCAAGAGAATCCTGATACATCGAATAGCGTAAATATCCAAATCGGAGTTCGGTCAATTCCAATAAGCGTTCCATGTTTTTTTGCTGATTTAAATTGTCTGAAAATAACCGCCTTAATGTATCGGCAGATTGTCTTACTTTTATTTTTGATTTGAAATAAGGTTGTAAATAGGTCGTGTCGTGGGTTAATAAAAATCCGCGTTGTCCTGTTTCAGCGTCCTTTAGTATCAGCATCAGATTGTCTAATTGACTATGTACCTTGTAGGAATGAATCACCCATTTGGTCGAATTGGTGAATTGAAGACTGTTTTTGTATGTTATTGATGAAATAAAAAGCAATAGAAATATAAAAATCACAAAGAGACTTTTAAGCATAACTTTAGATAAAATGGCATCTTTAAATTTCATTGGTTTAAATTTCAGTTATTAAATTCGCAATAGAAAAGTATCTCTGTTTAAACTATTGGTATGATATTGCCAATTAAAAGTAGTGGCTGTGTTTAATGTTTTTATCAATTCATTAAAATCATTTGGTTTTTTGATATAAATGTTAGCGCCTTTCACAAAAGTTTCTTCAATATCAGCTTCACTAGCGGATGTTGAATAAATAGCCACCGCCATATCTTTTAAATGCTCCAGTTGTTTTATTTCAGACAAACATTCTATACCGTTTTTTCGAGGCATATTCAAATCAAGGAAAAGGATATGCGGTAAAATAATATCAGGTTTGGTTAGATAATTCATTAATTCCTCTCCATCATTTACAACGTTTACAGTCGTATTGATCTTGATTTCCTCAAAGGCATCTTTAAAAAAGTTACGATCATCTTCGTCGTCGTCAGCTAATAAAATATGAATGATGTCAGTATGCATAAATAGTGTTTTTTAATTTAGTTTGACGGTTTAATAACACTAAAAAGTAATATTATTGCGTCTTTTAATTATAATGCGTTGAAAAGCAGAGGGGGTTAGCCCTGTTGTATTTTTGAATTGTGTGCTCAAATGCGCCACACTTGAATAATTCAGTTTATAAGCAATTTCGGTTAGTGTCAATTCATTTATAAGTAAGAGTTGTTTTACTCGTTCTATTTTTTGAATGATGATAAAATTTTCAATAGAAGTGTAAGTGACTTCAGAAAATAAATTTGAAATATAACCGTAATTAAGATTTAATTTTTCTGAAAGGTAAACAGAACTTTTAAGGCTTGTTAGATCTTCATCAGAAAAAACCATATCAATTATGGTGTCTTTTATTTTTTGAATCAGGATGCTTTTTTGATTTTCAACAATCTCAATGCCGTATTTCGAAATCGAATCAGAAAGTTCCTGTAGTTTTTCATCTGAAACAGTACCCTTAATCTGCACCTCGCCAAAACTCAGCAGTTGATAACCTAATCCTAGATTTTCAAGTTGTTCCTGAAGGATTGTTTTGCAGATAATGTTAATGTCAAATTTAAAAAAAAGCTTCATAGAATTTATTTTTTTATAAATATAAGAAAATGTTTATAAAATTTTACTATTGTTGAAATGTTAAATTTCTAAATTTCTAAATTGCCTAAGATTGTAAATAACTTATCTTTGCTCCCTGAAAAATGCCTATATGAAGTTTAATTTATTACAAAAAGATCCACAAACAAAAGCCAGAGCAGGAACTATAACTACTGATCATGGTATTATTGAGACCCCAATTTTTATGCCTGTTGGAACGGTTGCATCTGTAAAAGGTGTTCACCAGAGAGAGCTTAAAGAAGAAATTAACCCTGATATTATTCTAGGAAACACCTATCATTTGTATTTACGGCCACAAACCGAAATTCTTGAAAAAGCAGGTGGTTTGCATAAATTTATGAATTGGGATCGGAATATTTTGACCGATTCTGGTGGTTATCAAGTATATTCACTTTCGGCCAATAGAAAAATTAAAGAAGAGGGCGTAAAGTTTAAATCACATATTGATGGTTCGTATCATTTTTTTACGCCAGAAAATGTAATGGAAATTCAACGTACCATTGGTGCAGATATTATTATGGCTTTTGATGAGTGTACGCCATATCCGTGTGATTACCATTACGCAAATCGTTCGATGAAAATGACACACCGTTGGTTAGATAGATGCATCAAACATTTAGAAAAAGTACCTACAAAATACGGTTATGACCAAACTTTTTTCCCTATTGTGCAAGGAAGTTGTTATAAAGATTTAAGAATGCAATCGGCAGAATATATTGCTAATGCTGGAGCACAAGGAAATGCCATTGGTGGATTATCGGTAGGGGAACCAGCCGAAGAAATGTATGCCATGACCGAAATTGTTACTGCGATTTTACCAGAAGACAAACCTCGTTATTTGATGGGTGTGGGAACACCAATCAATATTTTAGAAAATATTGCACTTGGAATTGACATGTTTGATTGTGTTATGCCAACACGTAATGCTCGTAACGGAATGTTGTTTACAGCAAATGGAACAATAAACATTAAAAATAAAAAATGGGAAGCCGATTTTTCTCCAGTAGATGAAATGGGATATACATTTGTAGATACCGAATATTCTAAAGCTTATTTGCGACATCTT
>NZ_JAYWDT010000087.1:0-8860 GCF_043779715.1 Flavobacterium sp. | reverse complement strand
ATGCAACCGTTTTGACAGAAGCAGGATATGTTGAGAAGATGTAGAAAGTATTTTGACACGTCTTTTGCAAGCAGCAGATTATGATGTAACCAAAGCTGAAAGAGGAATTGTTTTTATCGATGAGATAGATAAAATTGCTCGCAAAAGCGATAATCCATCTATAACTCGTGATGTTTCGGGCGAAGGTGTGCAACAAGCATTATTAAAATTGTTAGAAGGAACCGTTGTAAATGTTCCACCAAAAGGAGGAAGAAAACATCCAGACCAGAAATTTGTTGAGGTAAATACTCAGGATATTTTATTTATTGCTGGTGGTGCTTTTGATGGTATTGAAAGAATTATTTCTAAACGATTAAACCGTCAAGCAGTTGGTTATAGTACTTCAAAAAATGTCGATAACATAGATAAAGACAATTTGTTGCAATATATTATCCCAAAAGATATTAAAGATTTTGGTTTAATTCCAGAAATAATTGGTCGTTTACCAGTACTTACACACATGGATCCTTTAGATAGAGAAACCTTGCGTGCTATTTTGACACAACCTAAAAATGCCTTAATCAAACAATATCAAAAATTATTTATGATGGATGATGTTGAATTTAATATTACCGATGAAGCACTAGATTTTATTGTCGATAAAGCATTAGAATATAAGTTAGGAGCTCGTGGATTGCGTTCGCTTTGTGAAGCTATTTTAACTGATGCCATGTATGAATTACCAAGTTCAGATGATAAAATTCTGAATATTGATAAGGAATACGCACATCATACCTTAACAAAAAATTTACTGAAGCGATTGGAAATTGCTTCTTAGATAGAAACAAAAAAACAACTTGAACAGAGTTGTTTTTTTGCTTTTAAGAATTATTTTTATAAGATAAAGTTAAACATTTGCTATCAATTGATATCAACTTAAAAAACTTTGTAACTTTGTATTTTAAAATTCAAAAAAATGTTTGGAATAGGAGGAGGAGAATTAGTATTTATCATTTTTATAGCCTTGATGCTTTTTGGATCAGATAAGATTCCAGATGTTGCCCGTACTATGGGAAAAGCGATGGCACAACTAAAAAATGCTACAAACGAAATAAAAAGTGAAATCACAAAAAGTGCCGATATAGATGGATTAGATTTTAAGAATTTAACTAGCGGTTTCACTTCCGAAATTGACAATGTAAAACAAGGATTCAATAAAATGATTACCGATAATTCATCAGATTCTTTAGGCACAAAATCTATCACCGACAATATCACTTCCGAAATTGATAAGGTCAAAGAAAATCTAGATGATCTTACAGGGCCAATAAAACGTCAGTCGTAATGCTGGAAAAAATAATCGCAATAGATAAAGAATTACTTGTTTTTCTGAATGGTTTAGGATCACAAACTTTCGACCCGTTGTGGTTAATTATTACAAAACAATCCAGTTGGATTCCACTTTTTGTATTCTTATTATATTTAGTTTATAAAAAATTTGGACCAAAACAAACAATTATTGTTGTGCTTTTCGTTGCCGTTTTACTCACAGTAAATAATACAATTACCGAATTATTTAAAGCTACATTTCAACGATTACGACCTTGTAACGACTCGGAAATTAAGGATATAATTAGAAACATAAAACCAAGTTCGTCTTTTAGTTTTTTCTCGGGACATTCCTCAAATACGATGGCAGTTTTCGTGTTTCTATATTCAATATTAAAAAAGAAATATAAGTATTTTTGGTTACTAATTCTCTGGCCATTGGTCTTTGCCTACAGTCGTATTTACTTAGGATTACATTTCCCTACAGATATCCTTGCAGGATATACTTGCGGAATGATTACAGGTTATATAACATATATAATCTATCAAATATTACAAGCGAAATTTTTCAAGAATTATTCTTAGGAGCTATTCCAGCTTTACGTTACAATCTTTTGTTTTTTTCTTTAAAAAAACAAAAGGATTTCAACTTCAAACGAAGTTCACTGAACTCCAATTGAAATGAAAGTTAAGTGAAGTAATCTGGGCTAGAGCAATCGGCTAACAGTTAAGCCATCTCTTATAGGTAACAAAACCGTTTCAACTCTCGGGTCATTTTTTAAAAGTAAATTATATTCCAACAAAATTTTCGTACTTAAATCGTTTTTTTCTAAAGGCAAAACGACTTTTCCAGACCACAAAACATTGTCGGACAAAATAATGCCACCTTTATTCATTTTAGGGACAATCAGATTAAAATAATTAATGTAATTTTCTTTATCGGCATCAATAAAAACCAAATCTAATTTCAAATCTAAATTCGGGATAATATTAACAGCTTCACCTAAATGTTGCACAATTTGATTTCCCCAAGGCGATTTGTCAAAATATTTTCGCTGAAAATCTACTAACTCTTCCTTAATGTCAATCGTGTGTAATTGCCCGTTTTCTTGCATTCCTTCACATAAGCACAAACCAGAATAGCCAGTATAAGTACCTATTTCTAGAATGTTCACCGGGCGAATAAGTTTCGATAACATACTCAAAACCCGACCCTGAAAATGCCCGCTTAACATTCTAGGCAACAAAATTTTTTGGTAGGTTTCTTTGTTAAGTTGTGCTAATAATTCAGGCTCATTTTCTGAATGTTGCTCAATATAATCTTCTAAATCTTGAGAAAGGAAATGCATTTGATAAAATTTTAAGCAAAAATACAAATTACCAAAACAAGAATAACGAAATCAACAAAATAACGTAAATTTGCACCATGCAAATCGAGAAAAAAGACATACGAGCATTATCTAAAGAACAATTACGTGATTTTTTTGTAACGAATAATGACAAAGCATTTCGTGGTAATCAAGTGTACGAATGGTTGTGGAGCAAAGGCGCACACAGTTTCGAAGACATGACAAATGTTTCTAAAGAAACCAGACAAATGCTGGAAGGTAACTTTGTTATCAATCACATTAAAGTTGACACAATGCAACGCAGCAGTGACGGAACGGTAAAAAATGCGGTTCGTTTACACGATGGTTTAATTGTCGAATCGGTTTTAATTCCAACAGAAACAAGAACAACTGCTTGTGTTTCTAGCCAAGTTGGTTGTAGTTTAGATTGTAATTTTTGCGCTACAGCTCGTCTAAAACGCATGAGAAATCTAGAGCCTGGCGAAATTTATGACCAAGTTCTCGCTATTGATAGAGAAAGTAAATTATATTTCAATCGACCTTTGTCTAATATTGTGTTTATGGGAATGGGAGAACCACTCATGAATTACAATAATGTGATTAAAGCAATCGATATGATAACTTCTAACGAAGGATTAGGAATGTCGCCAAAAAGAATTACGGTTTCTACTTCGGGCGTTTCTAAAATGATTAGAAAAATGGCCGATGATGAGGTAAAATTCAAACTAGCGGTTTCCTTACATTCCGCTATCGAAGAGACTCGTAATCGAATTATGCCATTTACAAAAAGTTTCCCATTACCTGAATTGCGTGAAGCTTTAGAATATTGGTATCACAAAACCAAAAGTAAAATCACTTACGAATATGTAGTTTGGAAAGGAATAAATGACAACAAAGAATCGGTAGATGCCTTGGTTAAATTTTGTAAATATGTGCCTTGCAAAGTAAATCTTATCGAGTATAATCCGATTGATGATGGTGAGTTTCAGCAAGCATCGCCAGAATCTATAAATGCTTATATAAAAGCACTAGATGCAAACGGAATTATTGCAAAAGTGCGACACAGTCGTGGAAAAGATATAGATGCAGCTTGCGGACAATTAGCTAATAAAGAAGTATAATTATATACAAACTATTTTGTGTTTTATTGCATATAAGACCAATCCAATTCGAGTTTTAAGTTCTAATTTTTGAAATAATTGTTCTCTATATCCGTCAATAGTTTTTGGACTTAAACACATGCCATCTGCAATTTCTTTGTATGTTTTTTCGGTACAAGCAAGCTTTATAAATTCGACTTCTCGCTCTTTTAATACAATTTTATTTTCGTTACTGGTAAGTTTGTTTATGAGATATCCTGAAACCATTTCCGAATAATAGAAACCTTTGTTGTACACCTCAATAAGTGCTTCTTTAAAAGCATTAGGATGTGTATCTTTTAGTAGATATCCTTTTGCACCATTTGTAATCATTTTCATAATAGTGTCTTCATCATCGTTTACGGATAATGCCAAGACTTTCAAAGTAGGCTGGTTTTCCTTCAACCATTTCATGGTTTCAATACCATCCATAATAGGCATATTAACGTCGAGTAAAACAATGTCTGGTTTTTCAGATTCATTTAGAAATATATTTGTAAATTCTTTTCCATTACTATAACTCCCAATGACTGTAAACTCTTTAAATGTTCCTATTAAGTAAGAAAGTGATTGAGAAAATAATAAATGATCATCTACAATTACAATTTTTATTTTTTCCATTTAGTTAATTATTTTTCTTCGGTATTTATTGGATAATCAATAGTTATTGTTGTGCCTTTATTTTTTTCAGAGTTAATATTAAGACTAGCTTTTATTAGTTGTACTCTTGTTTTAATATTTGCTAGCCCAGTGCCACTTGATTCTTTTTTATAGTCAAAACCTTTTCCCGTGTCTATAATATTTATTTTGCAATTTTTTGAAGTGAAAAATATTTCTATGTCAATAGTTTCACTGTGTGAATGTCTTAAAATATTAGCTATGGATTCTTGCAAAATTCTATATATAATTGTTTGATGCTCTTTGTTTATTTTTTGAATTTCACCACTTACATTTAACTGATATTTTATTTTTTTTAATTCGGCTATTCTTTCTAAATCTTCAGAAATAGATTTAATGAAATTAGTATTTACAAAAACATCACCGTTCATTATTTTTGATAGTAATCTAATCTCATTTAATGATTTATTTACAAGTTCTTTAATATTTTTGAGTTCTTTTTTTGTGTATTCACCATCATTTTCGATAATAATATTCATCTGCATTAATGCTACAGAAAGTATTTGTCCAATATTATCGTGTAATTCTCTACTTACATTGGTGAGCGTTTGTTCTTTGATTTCAATCTTTGAATTAGTAAGTTCTGATTGAAATAATAAATCGGCTTCCATTTTTTCAATTAAAAATTTTGATTTCTTCTTTTGAAAAAAATAAAAAAGCACAAACAAAGTCAGCAACAGCATAAATAGCACAATGCTAAATGAAATGATTAATAGTTGTATTTCTTCTCGCTGCATATAAACCCTATTGTGAAACAAAAATTCATCAGTAAATTTAGGAAAAATATTATTAGCCCATAAACAGATGAATTATATTCAATTAAAAACCAATCTAGTGATAACATAAATGGTAGATATGGAACGAAAAAAATCAGGATTCCAAGTATAAACCAGAAAAAAATAGATTTACTATAGTCTAAAACCAAATTGGTACTAAAGAGTTCAAGTAAATATAAAAAACTTAAAATGACAATCATTATTACGCCAACAGCATAGCTATTTGTTAAAATCTGACCAAATTCATTTTGAAAAAGAAAGTAATTTATAATATAGAAAATTATAAAAACGGGCAGAAAGAGTCCCGCAAGATTTTTATAAGCTAATTTTTTTAATAATGATTTCAGTAAAATGATGTATATGGCAAAGATTACGAGAATGTAAAAATTGAATACATAATAATTGAGCAGGCCCGTCCAGGCTGTAAAATATTTCCCAACAACTTCGGTGAGGACTGAAAACCATATTGAAAATAAAAATAGCTTAGCTTTATTGTTAGGTAGCTTGTGCCAAAAAATAAGGCCGAAAATACCAGACAATAAAGCTAAATAAACGATACAAAACCTAAGATTTTCTAACATATATTATCCTCCATATTCCATTTTAGGTGGATTGCCCATAGAACCAAAATTAAGTGGTTCAATTGATGTAATGTCTTGTGAACATCCTTCCTCAACAATTGCAAATTTCTCAAACTTGCTTTCTTCAATAGATTTGCCTGTTGGAGATAAAAATATTGTAGTGTATCCAGCCCTTTCAGCTTTTTCAGTTTCTGAATATACACCTAAATAAAAACGAATGCCATCAATGGTATAACCTTGCTGATCACCTTCGCTCTTAATATATTCAATGTAATTCTCTAACTCTTCAATAGAATACCATACTGCATTTGCATCTTCTTTTCCTATAGCTTTTAAATGCAAATCGGCTCTTTTAGTGTTGTAATTGCTGTTTAATTCTGTCGCTTTTTCAGGACTTATTAACTGACTTGGTTTAATAGCTGATTTAGTTTCTTCTGAATTCATAATTAAGTTGTTTTTATGTTTTGACAAATCTAGACTTATCCATGAAATGAGACAAGGGGAAATACCCCCTTTTTTATTTAGATATAAAACCTTACAAAAAAATAGTTAATTGCCTCTTTTGTAAAAAGTTATATAATCACAATTTTACATCGGAATAAATGCTCAAAAAAACAGAAGCCGATTTATTGTCGGAAGAAGTATTTATAATAAGACAAAATAGTAATAACAATTAAATCTTTAAAGTCATGAACAACAGAAATTTTTTAAGAGTAATAATGGTAGTATTCATTATTATCGGAGGGATTATCTTTTTTATTGGAAGAAAACCTTTTCCGAAACCAGAGTGTATCGTATGTGGAGATAACATCTTAAGCATATTAGGTTTTGTCGAAGTAATATTAGGAGCTATTGCACTAAATATACAAAACAAGATTTTTAGAGCAGGAAACATCAGTCAGTAATTTTAAAACCAAAGAAAATGGCAAAGAAAGCTGTTATAGTGGGTATTAATGATTATGCTCCAATAGGAATTGGTGGTCCGGATCTAAACGGGTGTGTTAATGATGCAAGAGACATGGCCAATACTCTTGTTATATGTGGATTCGCTCCATCAAACGTGAGAATTTTAACCAATCAGAATGCGACAAGAGCCAATATGATTAGTTATCTAAACTGGCTAATAAACGAGAGCGTTGTAGGTGATTCTTTAGTTTTTTATTACTCAGGGCATGGAACCAGAGTGGCAAATATAGGAGACGATCTTGAAGTTGACGGATTGGATGAAGCCATTTGTCCTCACGATTATGCTTCTGCTGGAGTTTTAAGAGACGATGATTTCAAAGCCATTTTTGGTAATCTTAAATCGGGGGTAAACCTAGATGCCATATTTGATTGCTGCCATTCGGGTACCGGAACAAGAAAAATGAACCTTGAGTTAGAAGGATTTCCTCTTAATGAATCTCCACGTTTTATTCCGCCAATGTTGGAAGATGAGTTTTACTTCAACTATTCTAAAGATTTAGAAGTAAAAAGCGAAAAGAAAGCAAGCGAACCAATAGCAACTAAAAGAGCTTTAGTGACCGTCAAAGCAATGAATCATGTATTATGGGCCGGTTGTAAAGACAATCAGGTTTCAATGGAAGGTGATATAAGCGGTTTGACAAGAGGTTATTTTACTTACAATTTCTGTAAAATCTTAAGAGCAACCAGTGGCAATATCACTAGAAAACTTTTAGATGCTCAAACTGCAAATGCTTTGTCTGCAATGGGGGCAGCACAAATCAATCAAACAGAAAGCACTACACTCAAACGCAAACAAAAAATATTTGCGTAATCAGTAAAAATGCAACAGGCGCAATCCGAAAAGCCTTAATAGAGTAGGAACAATAATTAAATAAACAAAAAATGACAACTAAAAAAACTGATGCACCGATGTCTCTTGACGAAGTGAAAAAAGTAAAAGACATTAAAGCAAAAAAAGTCTTATCTATTGATGATAATGGTAACCTAGAAATGGAAGCTGTAGCTGTAAAAGTTTTAGAAAAAGGAGCGAGAGCGGCCATCGAAATAGCACCTCATTGTCCGGAACACTTAGATCAGATTCTTACTCCTAAAACGGATAAAGAAGGTAGTAAAAAAGCAAAATTTATTGATCGTGAAACCTTCATGCAGCCTGAAGGAGCCAGAACAATTTTTGGTACTGATCAGCGTGTTGTGTATAATTCTACAGCATATCCTTGGGGATGTGTAGGAAGAGTAGAAACGGCTTTAGGATACGGAAGTGGTGTGATGATTGGACCAAGACACTTGCTTACTTGTTGCCACATCATCGATTTTAAAGCAAATGGTACTGTTGGTGCTTTAAAGTTTTCGCCAATGTATTACAACGGCCCAAATGCCACTTTTGGTTCTGCCAACGGAATTAAAACCTATTACAAATACAAAGTGCAAGGACCTACTATAGACAGTACAGAAGGGCAATATGATTATGCTGTTGTGGTTCTTGACAGAAACATCGGGACTAAAACCGGTTGGATGGGTGCTAAAGCTTATAGCGATTCTTGGGATGGACAAGCGTTGTGGACACATGCTGGTTATCCAATGGACTTAACAGGAGCTCAAAGACCAGTTTATCAAAACACTATTGCTTTAGACGGTGATAATGCAACTACAGATGCACACGAAGCTATTTATCATCAAGCTGATATCTGGCCAGGTCAAAGTGGTGGCCCATTTTGGGGATATTGGGGAGGAACTCCATACGTAGTTGCTACTCAAAGCTGGCAAAATGCCTCTACTAATGCGGCGAGTGGTGGATCTAATTTACTGGATCTTGTCAACCAAGCAAGAACTGAATTTCCATAATTGATTTAAGTGTTATGGATGAAAAAGTAATAGAAGACTTCTTTTTAAATATCAAGGATCCTGCAAAAGTAGAATTTCTCAAATCTAAATTATGTATTGCAAAAAAAATTGAAAATCTAAATGATAAAACAGATGTCAATTTAAATCAAGATACTTTTTTTGAACCTAAAGAAGAGTTTAGAAAATATTTAGAATACAAAGAAAAATACAATCAAGCAGAA
>NZ_JAYWDT010000086.1:0-4025 GCF_043779715.1 Flavobacterium sp. | reverse complement strand
TGAGGCATTTTTTTGTATAATCTAAAAAGAATTATTTCTTTAAAGCATCTATTTTTGCTTGAACTTCTGCTTCTGTTCCTTCAAAAACTTGCGAAGTTGAAATCCCATTTACTACAGTAGTAACATTTGCTTTTGTCTTACCATTATCAGTCGATTTTTCAATCATTACTTGTTTAGAAATTTCTTGTTTTATTTCTCCTTTAAATTTTCCTGCTTCGTCATAATGTGACATGCATTCTGCTTTTTCTTCAGCATTACAACCCATTTCATCACACATTTTAGCGCACTCATCTTTTGTCATAGTTGCCATTTTAGTCATGTCGCATTTTGAAGTAGCGCATGATTTCATTTCAGTTTTAACTTCTGAAGCGCAACAAGCAGCTTTTGAAGTATTTTCCGAATGACTTCCGTTTCCTAAAATTGGTGCAATTACTAATCCAATCAAACAAGTTAATTTGATTAAAATATTCATTGATGGTCCAGAAGTATCTTTAAACGGATCTCCAACAGTATCTCCAGTTACAGCTGCTTTATGCGCATCAGAACCTTTATAAGTCATTTCACCATTAATCATAACTCCAGCTTCGAAAGATTTTTTAGCATTATCCCAAGCACCACCAGCGTTGTTTTGAAAAATAGCCCAAAGTACACCAGAAACAGTAACTCCAGCCATATATCCACCTAACATTTCAGCTATTAATTGATGATTATCTCCGTAAACCACCAATCCTAAAAGCACGATTGCAATTGGAAAACCAATAGTCATTACTCCAGGCAACATCATTTCACGTAATGCTGCTTTTGTAGAAATATCGACACATTTTGCATATTCTGGTTTTCCGGTTCCTTCCATAATTCCTGGAATTTCCTTAAACTGACGACGTACTTCATATACCATATCCATTGCAGCTTTTCCTACAGAATTCATTGCTAATGCAGAGAAAACTACAGGAATCATACCCCCTACGAATAACATCGCTAAAACTGGCGCTTTGAAAATATTAATACCATCAATTCCTGTAAAAGTTACATATGCAGCAAATAATGCCAATGAAGTTAATGCAGCCGAAGCTATTGCAAAACCTTTACCAGTTGCTGCAGTTGTGTTACCAACTGAATCCAAAATATCCGTACGAGTACGAACTTCTTTTGGTAATTCACTCATTTCAGCAATTCCTCCCGCATTATCAGATATTGGTCCGAAAGCGTCGATTGCTAATTGCATTGCAGTAGTTGCCATCATTGCCGATGCAGCTAATGCTACTCCGTAAAATCCTGCGAAAGCATAAGATGCCCAAATCGCAGCAGCAAATAACAATACTGTTGGGAATGTAGAAATCATACCCGTTGCTAATCCAGCAATTACGTTAGTTCCTGCTCCAGTTGACGATTTTTGAACAATTGCCATTACTGGTTTTGTACCCAAACCTGTATAATATTCCGTTACTGAAGAAATGGCTCCACCAACTATTAATCCTACGATTGTTGCATAAAAAACTCTCATAGATGAAATATCTTTTAAGCCTTCGCCAAAGAAATTCATTTTCATAGTTTCTGGCAACATATATTGTACCAAGAAATAACAAGCAACAGCAGTCATCACGATTGATGCCCAGTTACCAATATTTAATGCTTTTTGAACTTGTGCTTCTTTGGCGTTGTCATCAGAAATTTTTACTAACATCGTACCAATGATAGAGAATAAAATTCCGAAACCAGCGATTGCCATTGGTAATAAGATTGGCCCAATTCCGCCAAAAGCGTCTTGAATATTTCCACCCATATCTTTAATAACATAATTACCTAGAACCATTGCAGCCAAAACTGTTGCTACATAAGAACCAAATAAATCGGCACCCATTCCCGCAACATCTCCAACATTATCTCCAACATTATCTGCAATTGTAGCAGGATTTCTTGGATCATCTTCTGGAATTCCAGCTTCAACTTTACCAACTAAATCAGCACCAACATCGGCAGCTTTTGTATAAATACCTCCACCAACTCTTGCAAACAAAGCGATAGATTCTGCTCCAAGAGAGAAACCAGCTAATGTTTCTAAAACTTTAGTCATATCTTCAGATGAAGTCCAAACGCCACCCATAAACATATTATAAAGTATAATGAAAAAACCTGTGAGTCCAAGAACTGCAAGACCTGCAACTCCTAACCCCATTACAGTTCCACCACCAAAAGAAACTTTCAGCGCTTGCGGCAAACTTGTACGAGCTGCTTGTGTAGTACGAACATTTGTTTTAGTCGCGATTTTCATTCCCATATTTCCAGCTAAAGCAGAGAAAAATGCTCCGAAAACGAAGGCTACAACTATAAGTATATGCGTTGTCGCGTTTGGCAAAAAGGTTAAACTCGCTAAAACGATACTTGCAAGAACTACAAATATTGCTAATAATCGGTATTCTGCTTTTAAGAATGCCAAAGCTCCTTCATAGATGTAATCTGAAATTTCTTTCATTTTACCATCTCCAGCGTCTTGTTTTAATACCCAACTTCTTTTGATTGCCATAAAAATCAATCCGATGATTGCCATCACTATTGGCACATAAATCATTATTGTATTCATAAAATTATTATTGGTTAGTAATTTAGTTTTGGTAAATTTAACAAAAACAAACAAAAAAGCAACACTCTTTATAGAATGTTGCTTTTTAAATTTATTTATTTTTAAAACTTAGTATTTTATAACTTTACTTGTTTTAATTCCTTGATTAGAATTTACTTTAAAGAAATATATTCCAGAAGATAAATTATCAATATTAATTGTATTTGAGTTATTACTTAATTTTTGAGTAAATAATAATCTCCCATTACTATCCGAAACTTCCACATTTGTATTGTCTAAATCTTGAAAATCAATAGCAACATTATTTGTTGCAGGATTTGGATAGATTTTTATTTTAGAAGTTAATTCAAAACTATTTGCACTCAATACTGGTGTGCTCACTTGAATGGAATTAATACTATGATTAGTGTGTGATTGATCGCCAGCATATCCTCCAACAGAAATATAAAACCGAACTTCGTCTACATCGTCAAAGGCAGTATTTAATATAATGGTCATTGGAAGATAAGCTCCACCATCATAAGCTTGAAAAGTTGTTGAAGCCACTTCTGTGTTATTTTTATATCCTTTTACAGTGATTATAGTTGAGGAAATTTCCCCCCAGTTGTAATAAACAAACTGATTAAGTTTAAATTCACTTCCGCTTACAGATTTAATAAGCATTCCTTTTGAACCTATGGATGGTCCACCATCATTTCTAGTTAATCCCGAATATGAGCTATTGCTACTTGCTAAAAAACCATTGTTTTCCCAAGACAACTGATTTAGGAATGTTCCATTTACATCTGAGATATTATAAATTTGAATATTAATATCTGATATATTTACAGATCCTCCATCACCATCACTAGCAATATTATCTGAGGATATACCAGTATTGTTTGTAAATGTCAAGGTTGGAGCCGAACTGAGTGTTTGAGCTGAAGCAAGTCCTAAACTAGAAATTGCTGCTATAAGTAAAAAGTATTTTTTTGTCATAAAAAAAGGTATTAGATTAATTTATACAAATCTAATACCTTTTCCTATAAAAATCTCGAAATCATAGAGATTTATCGTTTCTTTATTTGATACTAAACAATCCTTCCGGCTTGTTTTCGATAGCTTCAAAACGTTCTGTACATTCTTTAATAATAGCACGAGCTTCGTTTACATCACCCCAGCCTTCTACATCAACTTTCTTTTTTTCTAAATCTTTATAAACTTGAAAAAAGTGTTCAATTTCTTTTAGCAAATGTGGGTTTATATCACTTAAATCATTTAAAGAATTCCAAATTGGATCAGAAACTGGTACGCAAATTACTTTTTCATCTGGTCCTTTGTCGTCTGCCATATGGAAAACACCAATAGGTTTTACTTCGATTACACAACCAGGAAATGTAGGTTTAGTTACTAATACCAATACATCCAATGGATCACCGTCTAAAGCTAATGTTTCTGGTATAAA
>NZ_JAYWDT010000085.1:0-8928 GCF_043779715.1 Flavobacterium sp. | reverse complement strand
ATGAAACAAAAAAGTGGCATTTTTTGCTTCATGGATAAAAGTGTTCCAAAGCAAATAATCATCTACTTGGTATGTTCGTACTGAGTAATCTTTCACCTAATTTATTTAAACTTTGGAAAATTACACTTTTTTTCATAAATCTTTACAATTTAGAAGTGTCTAATCATAAAAATAATATCTAAAAAAATGTCTTCTTTCTACTAATTAATGATAATTATAATGGTTTATTCTCAATTGGTTTCAAACTCCATTTGAATTTTACAGCCATCAATCTAATAATGATAATTACTGACGAAGTCATTAGATAAACTATATCATCTTCGAAATTTAATTTCTTTAGAACAAAGAAAACAATTCCTCCAATAATACAAATGGTTGCATAAATCTCTTTTCTGAAAATTACAGGAATTTCGTTACACAAAATATCACGAATAACACCGCCAAAACAAGCTGTCATTGTTCCCACAGCAATACAAATTACAGGATGCAAATGAATATCAATCCCTTTTTGAATTCCTATCAGAGTAAAAACTCCAAGTCCAATCGTGTCAAACAGAAACAAAGAAGTTCTTAATTTATCAAATCGATTTCTAAAAATAAACGCTAATAAAAATGCTAATATAATAGCATAAACACCGTTTAAATCTTTCATCCAACCCACAGGCGTATTACCAATCATAACATCCCGCAACGTGCCGCCACCAAGTGCTGTTACAAATGCTATGATAAAAACACCAAACGGATCCATCTTTTTATTCATAGCGGTTAATGCTCCAGACATCGCAAAAGCCATTGTTCCAATAATATCTAAAAGGTAAAACATGGGAAAGCTGTGGATTTATATAATTGAGTTGTGCAAAATTACAGAAAATACTTTGAAATTAATATATTTGCCAAAACACTAAAAAAACTAATGAAAAACATTATCACTTCTCTTTTGCTATTTTTAGCTTTCATATCAACAGCTTTCTCACAAAACCAAGATTCCTTAGAATTAGATTACGAAAAAATCGAAAAATCATTAATTTATAAAATTGGTAAAATTGAATTTCCTTCAGGAAATGCAACATTAAATGTGCCAAAAGGATTTAAATTTCTTGATGCAAAACAAACACAATATGTCCTCAAAGATTTATGGGGAAATCCTGAAGACACTACAGTTTTAGGTTCGATTGTACCAGATAACAAAGGAGTTATGAATGAAGATAGTTGGTTATTTGTAATAAATTATCAAGAAGATGGTTATGTAAAAGATGATGATGCTCAAGATATAAATTATGATGATTTGCTAAAAGAGATTCAAGAAGATATGCGCAAAGAAAATCCTGAAAGAACAAAACAAGGATTTGATACCGCAGAGCTTGTAGGATGGGCATCAAAACCATTTTATGACGGAAAGTTGAAAGTATTACACTGGGCAAAAGAGATAAAATTTGGAAACTCTAAAGACAATACTTTAAATTATGATTTAAGAGTTTTGGGAAGAAAAGGAATGTATAATATTTCGGCAGTTGCTAGCATGCAAGAATTAGCAGAAGTAAAAGCAAGCATACCTAATGTTATAAATAGTATTCAGTTTAAAGAAGGGAACACTTATTTCAATTTCGATGAAGACACAGATACAGTTGCCGCTTGGACAATTGGTGGACTTGTAGCTGGAAAAGTACTCGCAAAAGTTGGTCTTTTTGCAGTAATAGCAAAATTTGGAAAAGTTATATTTATTGCACTTTTGGCAGCATTTGCAGGAGCTAAAAAATTTATTTTCGGCAAAAAAGATCAAGTCCTTACAAAACCAAAAGAAGATGAAGAGTTAGCAGAAGAGACTAAAACAGAAGAAGAATAAATTTTCTTTTTTTATTACATTTTAAAGGTTTCCAAAATGAAAATTATTGGAAACCTTTTATTTTAGAATTGGTTTATTTAATTTCTAATAAACATTTGTAACTTTGAACCTTTTCAATTTCAAAATGAAACAAATAACTTCCTCACAAAATCCGTTTATAAAATCGTTGGTTTTATTACAAGAAAAATCAAAAGCTAGAAAGCAATCTGGAACTTTCTTGATAGAAGGACAACGCGAAATAGAATTGGCACTAAAAGGTGGGTTTATAATAGAAACTATTTTGTTTTTACCTGATTTAATTACCGAAAAACAAATCGCAAAATTAACTAATCAAGCTATTGATTTAATCGAAATTTCGAAAGAAGTATATCAGAAACTAGCCTATCGCGATACCACCGAAGGTATTCTAGCCGTTGCCAAGACAAAATCTTTCCTTTTATCGGATTTAAAATTATCACAAAATCCATTAATTCTCGTTGCCGAAGCGCCCGAAAAACCAGGAAATATTGGAGCACTACTCCGCACTGCCGATGCCGCAAATCTCGATGCCGTTATTATTGCCAATCCAAAATCGGATTTATACAACCCAAATATTGTTCGTTCTAGTGTAGGTTGCTTGTTTACAAAGCAAATTGCAACAGGAACAACACTGGAAATTATTACTTTCTTGAAAGAAAACAATATCAATTTTTATTGTGCCACTTTACAAAATTCGACTTCCTATCACACGCAAGATTACACCATCCCAACAGCATTAGTAGTAGGAACCGAGGCTACTGGTTTAACTCAAGAATGGCGAGACAATGCAACTCAGAACATTATTATTCCTATGCAAGGCGAGATAGACAGTATGAATGTTTCTGTAGCAGCAGCGATTTTAATTTTTGAAGCCAAGCGACAAAGAGGCTTTTAAAAAATCAATTTCAGTAGTAAAAAACCTTTTATAATTCATTTTTTTATCCTAACTTTAGGAATTGAACAACAATGTTATGGTAGAAATTGATATCGAAAAGGAAAATAAAGCTATTGCTCAAGAATACAAGGAGTTACTTCGCATAAGTTACCAAACCCTTACGACTGAAGACAAAAAACTAATCCGAAAAGCTTTCGATGTTGCTGTCGATGCACACCAAGACCAACGTCGAAAATCTGGTGAAGCTTATATTTTTCACCCAATTGCAGTCGCTAAAATTGTAGCCGGAGAAATTGGTTTGGGAGCAACTGCCATTGCCGCAGCATTAATGCATGATGTTGTAGAAGATACAGATATTACCGTCAAAGAAATCGAGCAAATGTTCAATCCTAAAGTGGCACAACTTGTAGAAGGATTAACGAAAATTTCGCAGGTAAAAAAGGACATGAACATTTCGATGCAAGCTGAAAACTTCCGTAAAATGTTGCTCACACTAAATGATGATGTTCGTGTAATTATCATAAAACTCGCCGACAGACTACATAATATGCAAACCATGGAGTCGATGGTCGATTATAAACAAGTCAAAATTGCTTCCGAGACTTTATACATATACGCACCACTCGCCCATCGATTAGGATTATATAATATAAAAACAAAGCTCGAAGATTTAGGATTAAAATATACCGAACCTGCTGTTTACAATGATATTGTAAGTAAAATAAAGGAAACTAAGGAAGAGCAAGACGAGTATATCAAAAATATTACTGATGTATTAAAAAAATCCCTTGATGAGGAAGGTGTCGAATATATTATAAAAGGTCGCCCTAAATCTATTTATTCTATTCGTCGAAAAATGGCAGCTCAAAACGTCACTTTCGATGAGGTTTACGACAAATTTGCCTTACGAATTGTTTACAAATCAAATCCGCACGACGAAAAATTCTTAGCTTGGAAAATATATTCGATAGTAACAGATCATTATCGTCCGAGTCCAAGTAGATTACGAGATTGGATTTCGTCACCAAAATCTACTGGTTACGAAGCTTTGCACATTACCGTTATGGGACCTTTAGGGCGTTGGGTAGAAATTCAGGTTCGTAGCGAGCGCATGGACGAAATTGCAGAAAAAGGATATGCAGCACATTACAAATACAAACAAGGAGCAAACGAAGAAAGCGGACTCGATGTTTGGTTAAATTTATTAAAAGAAGCATTAGAAAATTCTGAAACCAACGCAGTCGATTTTGTAGAGGATTTCAAAATGAATTTATATGCCAAAGAAATATATGTTTTTACTCCAAAAGGCGAAATTAAATCTTTACCAAAAGGAGCCACATCATTAGATTTTGCTTTTAGTATTCACTCAGAAATTGGTATTCGTACAAGAGGAACACGAGTAAACGGAAGATTAGTTCCGCTAAATACCGAACTAAAAAGTGGAGATCAAATAGAAATAATTACTTCTCAAAACCAGAAACCAACCATAAACTGGATCGATTATGTAACCACATCGAGAGCTAAAAATAAGATTAGAAACGTACTTAACGAAAATACTAAAAAAATTGCCGAAGACGGAAAAGAAATATTAACTCGAAAATTAAAGCATTTAAAAATCACATTAAACGAAGCTACTATTAACGAGCTTGTTAATTATTTCAAATTAAAAACCAGCTTAGATTTATTTTACAGAGTTGGAATTGGCGCCATAGAAAATCAACAATTAAAAGATTTTGCTTCTCAAAAAAGTAATGCTTTTATGAACTTCTTTAAAAATAAAATAAAAAGAAGTCCAAGTTACAATCCTGAATTAGTAAATAAAAATGAGTTATCTAGTAATTATGACATGCTCGTTTTTGGAGCAGAACAGGACAAGTTGGATTATAAATTATCTGCTTGTTGTAATCCTATTCCTGGAGATCCTGTTTTTGGCTTTGTTACGATTAATGAAGGTATAAAAGTTCACAAACGTGACTGTCCAAATGCAATTAGTATGCAATCTAATTACGCTTACCGAATAATGCAAGCAAAATGGGTAGATTCTTCGCAACAAGAATTTAAGGCCATTCTCGAAATTACAGGTATGGATAGCATAGGTCTAACAAACGAACTAACCCGAGTAGTTTCGAACAATATGCATGTAAATATTCAGAGTATTTCGTTAAGTGGAGAAGCAGGAATTTTTAACGGAACATTAGCAGTTATTGTACCTAACAATACTATTCTTAAAAAACTAATTGATAATATCAAAAAAATAGATGGTGTGGATAGAGTTGCTAGAGTATATCATAATTAGTAGCAAAATCCTTTATTTTGAAAATTTTAAAACTAAAAAAATATCTTATTTTCACTTTCGAATTTATCACTTTCGACTTTAAGACTTTTTGATTACCTTTGCCAGATATGACACTTATAGCTACAGATAATACTACCAATCAGGAAATTGTAAAAAATGTTTTCACAATGTATCTTGAAAATAAAGGACATCGAAAAACGCCTGAACGCTACGCCATTCTTCAAGAAATATATGATAGCGAAGACCATTTTGACATAGAACATTTATATCTCAAAATGAAAAACAAAAATTATCGTGTTTCTCGTGCTACACTTTATAATACTATTGAATTACTATTAGACTGTGCCTTAGTTCGCAAGCATCAATTTGGGCAAAACCAAGCACATTACGAAAAATCATATTTCGACAAACAACACGATCATATCATCATGATAGATTCTGGCGAAGTAATAGAGTTTTGCGATCCAAGAATTCAAACCATAAAACAAACGATGGAAGAAATTTTTGGTATAGATATAGTAAATCATTCACTTTATTTCTACGCAAATAAAAAAGCTTAAATAAATAACAACACATAACTAACTACAACACACCCGAGGCGAAGCCGAACTGAATGGAGCGCAGCGGAATTAAACAACAACACAATGACAGTAGATTTATTACTAGGATTACAATGGGGCGATGAAGGCAAAGGAAAAATTGTCGATGTATTAACCTCAAAATATGACATTATTGCTCGTTTTCAAGGAGGCCCAAACGCAGGACACACATTAGAATTTGACGGAATAAAACACGTTTTAAGAACAATTCCTTCTGGGATATTTCATAAGAATAATATCAATATTATTGGAAACGGAGTCGTTATAGATCCAGTAGTTTTTAAAACTGAAGTTGATGGATTGGCTAAATTTAATTTAGATTTAAAATCAAAATTAATCATTTCGAGAAAAGCCCATCTTATTCTTCCAACACATAGATTACTTGATGCAGCATCGGAAGCATCGAAAGGAAAAGCAAAAATAGGTTCAACTTTAAAAGGAATTGGACCAACTTATATGGACAAAACTGGTCGTAACGGAATCCGTGTTGGCGATATCGAACTAGAAGATTTTAAAGAGAAATATCGTGCCTTGGCAAACAAGCACGAGGAAATGATAAAGTTTTATGATGTTTCAATTCAGTACAATTTAGCTGAACTAGAAAAAGAATTTTTTGAAGCTATCGAAGACTTAAAAAAATTAGATTTTATCGATTCTGAAGAATATTTACATCAAGCGCAAAAAGCAGGAAAATCTATCCTTTGCGAAGGTGCTCAAGGTTCGTTATTAGATGTCGATTTTGGTACTTATCCATTCGTAACTTCATCAAACACAACTGCAGCTGGAGCTTGTACTGGTTTAGGAATTGCACCAAACAAAATTAAAGAAGTTTATGGCATTTTTAAAGCTTACACAACTCGCGTAGGAAGTGGACCATTTCCTACTGAAGATTTTGATGAAGCAGGAACAACAATGGCAAAGGTGGGTAACGAATTTGGTTCGGTTACTGGTCGTCAGCGTCGTTGTGGTTGGTTGGATTTAGTTGCCCTTAAATATGCTGTGCAGATAAACGGAGTAACCCAACTAATGATGATGAAAGGTGATGTGCTTTCTGGTTTTGAAACTTTAAAAATATGTACGTCATACAATTACAAAGGACAAACTATTTCACATTTACCATACAACATCGAACCGGAAAACATCACTCCTATTTATACCGAATTTAAAGGTTGGAAAGCCGATTTGACAGGAATGAGTACTTATGAAGAATTACCAAAAGAACTAAAAGATTACATAGCTTTTATCGAAAAGGAAGTTGAAGTTCCAATAAAAATAATTTCTGTTGGACCAGATAGGAAACAAACAATTACTAAATAAATAATACTAAAAAAACGCTTTGATTTCTCAAAGCGTTTTTTTTTATATTGTTAATTAAAATATAAACTATTTCTTTACTTTCAAACTTGGTTTTTTGTAACCATTTATAGTATCTGCATTCATTTGGCGAACTAGTTTTCCATTATTGAAATACTTCCAAATACCGTTTTTCTTATCTAATTTAAACTGACCCGAGATTACTACTTTTCCAGATTCGTCATAAACTTTGTAAGGTCCTTGCAAAACATCATTTACAAAAACAGATTCTTCGACTAATTTTCCTTCTTTAGAATATTTTTTAGAAATTCCCTCTTTAAGATTGTTCTTATATAAAATTTCTTCCGCAAGTTTCCCGCTCGTATAAAAAACTTTTCTAGAGCCTTCTAATTTATCATTTATATAATTTTCGGTGGTCATAACTGTTTTCAGACCTTTGTGATAATATTTCCAAACACCTATACGAAGCTTATTGTAAGTGTTTCCTTCGCTTACTATGTTTTTATTTTCATCGAAAAAAATAGTATAAGCATTATTTTTATTATCAAAATTACGAGTTGCAAGAACTAATTTCTTATCGCTATTGGCATAATAGGTAAACAATCCCATTTCTTTTCCGTGGTTAAAGCTACCTACATATCGAAGTATTTTCGAATCATCATAAAAGCCATTCCATAATCCTTGACGCAAACCATTTTCGTCGAAACTATTAGGTGAAATTTGAGGTTTTACAGCTTCTGCTTTTGGGGTTTCTACTTTTCCAATTTGGGCATAACCAAATGAGAAGTTTACCAATAGTATAAAAACTAAATATTTTTTGATTGTTTGAGGCACCATAATTTTAAAAATTAACTGTTTTGTATTAACTCTAAATGTTGCTTTTTATTATTGAATTGAAAATTTATTTCATAAACACAACATCAAAAACAATACCGATTCTTATTTATAAAAAAAATCATTCGTCGTAACGAATGATTTTAATTTTTTATTTCTTTTTATCTTTTGCTTTTTGCGCTTCGGCTTGTTCCATTACTTCTTGCAATTTTTTCTGAAACTTACCTTGTTTTTTAGGCTCTTTGAGTTTGTTTTCTTGTATTTGAGCATGAATTTTCTTGTCATCGACAATATATTTTTTAATAACAAACATAATTCCTATCGTAATTACATTCGAAACTAAGGTATATAAACTTAATCCTGAACCATAATTATTAAAGAATATAAGCATCATAACTGGTGATACATACAACATTATTTTCATGATTTTCGCCATATCTGGCATACCTTCTTGCTGTGGTGCTTGCATTTGTTGGTCTCCAGCTGTCATTTTTGTATAAAAGAAAATCGCAATAGCTGCCAATAATGCAAACAAACTCACGTGGTTCCCGTAAACTGATGAAATAATTGGAATATGTTGTTTCCAAGATAAAACAGCATCAAAAGAAGACAAATCTTGTGTCCATAAGAATCCTTTTTGTCTTAACTCCATCGCCGAAGGAAAAAACTGAAACGAAGCATACATAAACGGAATTTGTATCAATGCTGGAATACAACCTGCCATTGGGTTCACTCCTGCTTTGTTATACAACTTCATTGTTTCTTGTTGTTTTTTCATTGGATCTTTCGAGAACTTTTCGTTTAGTTCATTTATTTCAGGACGCAAAACTTTCATTTTTGCCTGAGATAAGAAAGATTTATATGTAATAGGTGACATAGCAATTTTGATTATTACTGTAAAAATAACAATAGCAATTCCTAAAGAAATATAAGAACTTATGAATCCAAATAATGGAATAAAAATAAATATATTAATCCAACCAAAAATACCCCAGCCTAACGGAATAATTTTTTCTAGATTTTTATTATATGTTTTTAAGAGTTTATAATCTGACGGACCATAATACCAGTTCATCTTATAATTTACCTCACCATTATTAAACGCTAGAGGAATATTTGCTTTAAATTG
>NZ_JAYWDT010000084.1:0-4055 GCF_043779715.1 Flavobacterium sp. | reverse complement strand
TTTTTAACAAAATATTTTTAGAGTTTATTTAAAAAAATATTTTTAATCTAAAATTATTTTCAGCACAATAATAGTGGAAATATTTGATTCAACCAATTAATTTACAATAAAATATCAAAAAATAAAAAAAACCTTCCAATTTCTTGAAAGGCTTTGCAAAACTAAAGTGGTCCCACTTGGAATCGAACCAAGCACCTACTGATTATGAGTCAGTTGCTCTAACCGAATGAGCT
Organism: Flavobacterium sp.; assembly: GCF_043779715.1. Taxonomy (GTDB): domain Bacteria; phylum Bacteroidota; class Bacteroidia; order Flavobacteriales; family Flavobacteriaceae; genus Flavobacterium. Next base: position 3,822 of record NZ_JAYWDT010000084.1, on the reverse strand, counting down.
ATAGGACCTGTTTTGAGAGTGCAATATTACTACATTTTTTGGGATTCTCAAAATTAATCTTTAATTTCTTGACACAATTCTATTAAAACTCCGTTTGTAGATTTTGGATGCAAAAAAGCGACCAGCTTATTATCGGCACCTTTTTTAGGGATTTCATTTAGGACAACAAAGCCTTCTAATTGTAAACGAGCTATTTCCGAAACGATATCTTCGACATCAAAAGCGATATGATGAATTCCTTCTCCTTTTTTTTCTAAGAATTTTGCAATGGGACTTTCTGGATTTGTAGCTTCTAATAATTCGATTTTATTTGGACCATTCATAAAAAATGAGGTTTTTACGCCTTCGCTCGCTACTTCTTCTTGCTTATATGATGGCGCACCGAATAATTTTTCGAAAATCAGGTTGGAAACTTCTAGATTTTTTACTGCAATTCCTATGTGCTCTATTTTTCTCATTATTGTTTTATTTGTTACAAAGTTCGCAAAAATACAATTCATTTCCTAAATAGCCCCGATAGAAGCCGATAGCTCTCGTTTCGTTTTTTTTACGAGACGAGACTAAAGACGATAGCGGGAATGTAATTTCCTGAAAATACCCAAGCAATTCGCTTCTAATTTTAAGAATGTATTTGACTAAAATATCGTATTTTTGCAGTATGGAAACAAATAGACAGAAAAAAATAGGCGGAGTTATTCAGAAGGATTTGGTAGATATTTTACAAGGTGAGATTCGCAAAAATGGGATTTCGAACCTTGTTATCTCGGTTTCTAAAGTGAGTGTTACGACCGATTTGGGTGTGGCGAGAGTTTACTTGAGCGTTTTTCCGCAAGAAAAAGCACCTGAAATTTTAGAATCTATAAAGTCTAATATGTATCTGATTAAGCATGATTTGTCACAACGTGTACGTTTACAGTTACGCAAAGTTCCAAATTTGGCTTTTTATATTGATGATAGTTTAGATTATATCGAAAAAATAGACAATGCGCTTGCCGGAAAAGAAAATCCTATCGAAAATCGTGATTTGTTAGAAAAAAGAAAGAAAATATAATTTGAATTTCCCTTTTTATATAGCCAAACGTTACGTTTTTAGCCGAAGCAGCAATAATGCGATTAACATTATTTCTAAAATTGCCTTGGGCGGAATTGTAATTGGCGCTATGGTGCTTTTTGTCTTTATGTCAATCTTTAGCGGACTAAAAGAATTTAGCTTATCGTTTAGCAATGATTTTGATCCGGATTTGAAAATTATTCCAAAATACGGAAAATCATTTCTTATTTCGGAAGACCAGAAACAAAAGATTAAATCGAATAAAGACATTGCTTTTTACAGCAAAACTATCGAAGAAAAAGTATTGTTTTTGTACAAAAGCAAAGAACAAGTTGCTTACATAAAAGGTGTCGACGGTCAGTATAACCTCGTAAACAATGTAAATAAAGCAATGTACCAAGGGCAATGGATTGCACCAAAAACACCACAGGTTGTTATAGGAAGTATGATTGCTCAGAAATTATCTTTGGGTTTGTTCGATTTAGATAATGCCTTCGAAATTTTTGTGCCAAAACCTGGAAAAGGCGCCATTTCTAGTCCCGAAAATGCTTTCAATAAATCGAATTTAGTTCCTATTGGAATTTATGCGATAAATGACGAACTGGATTCTAAATACGTATTTGCCGATTTAGAACTTACGCAAGAACTACTAGAATATAAACCCAATCAGATTTCTGGACTCGAGATAAAACTATCTCCAAATGCAAAAAGCGAAACTGTTGTTACTGATTTGAATACTATTTTTAGCAATCAAGTAATTATTAAAAACAGAGCGCAGCTAAACGACAGTTTGTACAAGATGCTAAATACCGAAAACACTGTTCTTTACCTCATTTGCACTTTGGTCATTATTCTTATCTTATTTACGCTGGCAGGCGCTATTATCATGATGATTCTTGACAAAAAAGACAATCTGAAAACCTTATATAATGTAGGAACTCCTATTCCCGATTTGCGAAAAATATTCTTGCTACAAGGCACTTTACTAACTGTTTTTGGCGGACTTATAGGCTTATTTTTAGGAATCATAATAGTGCTCATTCAGCAATATTTTAAGGTCGTTATGATTACCGAATCTTTAGCTTATCCAGTAATTTTTAATCTTCAAAACGTAGCAATTGTTCTGGCAACCATTATAACATTAGGCGTTATGGCTTCTTTTATTGCCGGAAGTCGTGTGAGTAAAAAATTGTTGGAATAATATTTTGGCGTTACCTCGATAAAAAATCTCGGTCGGGCTTTCGCCTTTATCTTTTTTCGTTCCTCAAAAAGGATATCGTCTCAATCCCTAACGCAAGCTGACAATCTTCAATTAAACATTTCGTAAGAATTCCTCTGTCAAAATAATATAATAAAATCATACATTTATTTTATTATATTTGGTTTACAAACAAACACAATCATAATGACACCAGTAATTCCTAAACAAGCAGTAAATCAGTTAAAAAAATTATTAGATAATTTCAAAATAAATGAAGCTATAGAGCTTTGTTCAAATGAGGCGCAAACAAGAAAGTTTCTTATTGAGCCTTTTTTCTTTATGCTAAATTATGAATCAAATAATTTAATTCCAGAGTACAATGCTGATTTTGGAGATAGAATTAGTCAAAAAATAGATTATGCAATTTTGTTAAATAAAAAAGACACAATTCTTGTTGAAGCAAAAAAATATAATTCTAAACTAACCGATAAAGAAGCTGGTCAACTTAACGGGTATTTTAATAATACAAAGAATTCAAAAATTGCAATTTTAACCAACGGTATAGAGTACAGATTTTATTCAGATGTTGTTGAACCAAATATAATTGACAGTAAACCATTTTTTACTTTTAATATAACGGCTTATACAGAAACTGATTTGGAAACACTTATCACTTTCGACAAACGATATGTCAACATATTACAAATAGTTAAATCAGCACAAGAAATCGTGTTTGTTGAAAGTTTTGAAACGGCTTTTTTTAAAGAATTAATTGCACCATCAAAAGACCTGTTGAAAAGTATTCACAAAAACATGACTTTCAACACAAAGTTTAATGAAGAAACACAAGGTAAAATGATTAACCTTATCAATTCTTCATTTTTAAAATGTATGTATGATAAAAAGGTTTTACTTGAATCAATGTCAAACTCACAAGGTGTTATTACTACTGAAGCCGAAGTTCAAGCTTATCATACAATAAGAACATTGTTAATTCAGAATAAAAAGATACCAAATGATAGAATAACTTATAGAGATTTCAAGAGCTTCTTTAATATAAGTGTAGACGATTCAACAAAAAAAGTAATATGTAAACTTGTCTTTAGTGATTCTAAAATGAAAGTAATCATTGATAATAATGAATACCTATTGGAACATATTGATGATTTACTTAAATATAAAAATGAATTGACTAATAGAACAATATTATTACTTGAATCATAAAAATCTACACAAACTGATAACCCGCATAAACCTCTTCAACTTCACTAAGGACTTTAAATAATTCCTCAGGATCATCAAGTGTTACCAATCTTTGTTTGTATTCTTTAAACGAGTGAATCCCTTTAAAATAATTAGTGTAATGACGACGCATCTCTACAATTCCTACGCGTTCGCCTTTCCAGTCCATAGACCAAGTAAGGTGGTTTCTGGCAGCTTCTACCCTATCGATAACTGTTGGTGCTGGCAAATGTTCTCCTGTGGCAAAATAATGCTTTATTTCGTTAAAAATCCAAGGATAACCTATCGCAGCACGACCTATCATCATACCATCGAGACCAAATTTATT
>NZ_JAYWDT010000083.1:0-8977 GCF_043779715.1 Flavobacterium sp. | reverse complement strand
GCAATTTGAAAAGTATAATGTGGTCCAAGATTTGGTTTTTGCAACAAATCTACTTTAGAAATTTTAGCATGTACTTTTTCTGATAAAGCTTCTTTTTTTAGATAAACTTCTACTGTTTTGTCATTTATAATTTCAACTTTTTCTACTTGATTTGCATTCAAATACTCGTAGAATTTAGAAACTGAAGTTTTTGTAGGTTCAACCCAACGAGATTGACCAGAAAACCACATTGTTATAAAAATAGCTGTAATAACTCCGTAAATCCACCAAGGATTAAACTTGAAACTATTCTTTTTTATCTCTTTAGACATAAATACTTTATTTAATATTTGTTTTCAATAGTTGTGATTTTTGCATCACCCCAAAGACTTTCAATGTCATAATATTCACGAATGTGTTTTTGAAAAACGTGTACTACAACGTGAACATAATCCATTAAAACCCAATCTGCAACATCAGCTCCTTCTACGTGCCAAGGTTTGTCTTTTAGTTCTTTTGAAACTACTTTCTGTATAGAATTTACAATCGCATTTACTTGTGTATTCGAATTTCCGTTAGAAATCACAAAATAATCACAAACTGTATTTTCTAATGCTCTTAAATCAAGAATTGTTATGTCGTTACCTTTTACTTCTTCTATTCCCTTGATAATGTTTGCTAACAAAACATCATTATTAATTTCTTTTTTAGCCATCTAATTTTTAAAATATTTTTGCAAAGTTATTCATTTTTGTGCTTATTTTGGTGGTAAATAAATGTTAATTGCAAATAGTTACAAAAACCTACCCATGAAGTTAATCAAACTCGATGCCATAGATTCTACTAATGATTTCCTGAAAGGGTTGTCACAAAAAGAAAAGTTAGAAAATTATACTGTTGTAACCGCAAAATCGCAAACAAAAGGCAAAGGACAAATGGGTTCTAATTGGGATTCAGAACATAATAAAAACCTAACAATCAGTATTTTAATAAAAAAAACCATTATTAACATTAATGAAATTTTTAATCTAAATATCCTTGTTGCTGTAAGTGTCATTCAGGTATTAAATGATTTAAAGATTAGCAATTTAAATATAAAATGGCCTAACGACATTATGGCAGAAAATAAAAAAATAGCTGGCATACTTATAGAGAATAGTATTAAAGAAAACGGAAAAATAGAATCTATCGTAGGAATTGGATTAAACGTAAACCAAACCAACTTCGACAATTTACCCAAAGCTTCATCTTTAAAGAATGTAAAACATCAAGATTTTGATATTGATACACTTCAAGAAAGTGTTGTTCTTAAAATTGAGGGTAATATTGAAAAACTAAAAAACAATGAAATTGATTCTTTTTGGAATGAGTACGGAAACTATTTATTTAAGAAAGGAAAACCAACACTTTTTGAAGATACATACCAGCAACGGTTTATGGGAATTATAAATCGTGTAACTCGTAACGGACAATTGGAAATTTTGTTAGAAGATGATAGTATGAAATGTTTTGAAGTAAAAGAAATTATGATGATTTATTAGTTTAACCACAAAAGGCACAAAAGAAAATAAATCGCTATTTTCTTTTGTGCCTTTTGTGGTTATAAGAACTACAACTTATGCATATTCTCGCTTAAAGTTTCAATAAACTTGCTTATTGGTCCTTTTATCATCATGGCCATCATAGCATTAAAATCTCCATCAAAAAGCAATTGTACTTCGGTCGCATCTGAAGAAACTTCATTAATATTTGCCGTTAATGTAAATGGTAATTTATCACTTGCAGCTCCTAAAATAATTTGAGAATTGGCATTTTTCTCTTTCATTTTAAGTTTTATTTCTGGCATTCCTTTTAATCCAAAAATAAAAGCATTTTCGTCTAATACTTCAAATTTTGCAATATTGTCAGGCATTAATTTTTCGAAATTTTTAACTTGACTTAATTCATTAAAAATATATTCTGAACTTTTTTGAACAGTAACTTTTTGGCTTTCTAAATTCATTATTAGATTATTAGATTGTTAGACTTCTTAGATTATTAGACTTTTTTTTAGGTATCGTTTATTCCGATTAACCGAATAACCAAAAATTAAACTTCAACATTCCATTCAGACGGGCTTTTTCGCCATTCTTGCAGTAAATCTTGTTCATTTCTTGTAATATATTCTTTAGCAACAGCCAATTCTAGTAAACTTTCGTAATTACTTAATGTAAATAAATCGACATTAGCATTGGCAAAATTATCTTCTGCTACTTGAAATCCGTAAGAAAAAATGGCTGCCATTCCTTTTACATTAGCACCTTCATTACGCAAAGCTTCTACGGCAAGTAAACTACTATTTCCTGTACTAATTAAATCCTCGACCACAATTACATTCTGACCTTTTTGCAAAAAACCTTCAACTTGGTTTAATCTTCCGTGTTTTTTTGCCTCGGGACGAACATACACAAAAGGAAGTCCTAAACTCTCGGCAACCAAAATCCCAATGCCTATTGCTCCTGTGGCAACACCTGCAATAACATCTGGTTTACCAAATTGTTTTTCGATATTTTTAGAAAATTCGTCGCGAATATAATTTCTTATCGCTGGAAACGAGAGGATTACCCTATTGTCACAATAAATAGGAGATTTCCATCCTGAAGCCCATGTAAAAGGATTTTCAGAATTCAATTTAATTGCATTTATTTGTAAAAGCAATTCAGCAGTTTTGCTAGCAGTATCTTTATTAAAAATCATAGTACAAATGTATAAAGTTTTTGTGAACGACAAGCCACTTTTTCTAACAAATGAAATCAAAAAAGAAACTGATTTTAAATTTTTCTTGTTAGAAAGCGCCGATATTAATCAGATTATTATCAATTTTTTTCAGAACAAATTACAGAAAGCTTATCTGTATCATCCTGACGAAAAAGAGATTATGAAAACTCTGAGAGCTAAAATTCCTGTTAATAAAGCCGGTGGCGGATTAGTTTTTAACAAAAATGGTGCCGTTCTTTTTATTTTTAGAAATGGGAAATGGGATTTACCCAAAGGCGGAATCGAAAAAGGCGAACTCATCGAAGACACCGCCATTCGCGAAGTAGAAGAAGAAACTGGCGTAACCGGTCTTACCATTACTGGAAAACTGCAAAAAACCTATCACATCTTCAAACGTAACGGACGATATAAATTAAAAATTACGCATTGGTACGAAATGAAAACTGATTTTGAAGGAACGCCAACAGGTCAAATTGAAGAAGGAATCGAAAAAGTCGCTTGGCTTAATCCTGATGAAATAAAAGAAGCATTAAAAAATTCATACGAAAATATTAAATTGTTATTTGTAGAAGAAAAAGTGATTTAAAATTCATAATTTGTAATTCAAAAGCAAAGTCTATCTTTGCAAAATGAATAACAACCACCATTCCAATAATATATTGCTCAATTTAGGTATCGAAAGCCTAAACGAAATGCAAGAAGTTGCTCAAGACACAATTTTGAACGATAATAATGTTTTATTGCTTTCGCCTACAGGTTCAGGTAAAACATTGGCTTTTTTATTGCCAATTTTCGAAATGTTACAAGAAAACGTAACTTCTGTTCAATGTTTAATTCTAGTTCCATCACGAGAATTGGGTTTGCAAATTGAACAAGTTTGGAAAAAAATGGGAACTTCATATAAAGTAAATGTTTGTTATGGCGGACATTCTATCGATACCGAAATAAAAAACCTAAGCAATCCGCCCGCAGTTCTTATAGGAACGCCAGGTAGAATCGCCGATCATATAGATAGAGGAACTTTTAATGTAGATGCTATTCAAACCTTAATTTTAGATGAATTTGACAAATCCTTACAACTAGGTTTTCATGAGCAAATGTCATTTATAATCAACCGATTACCAAAGCTAAACAAGCGTATTTTGGTTTCCGCTACTTCCGATATTGAAATCCCGAAATACACACGAGTTATCAATCCAACTGTTTTAGATTTCATTCCTTCGGAAGAAGAAAAGACAAATCTTTCGATGAAAATGGTAGTTTCTAAAGACAAAGATAAGATTGGTAGTTTGTTTAATTTAATTTGTTCTTTAAAATCGGAATCGGCAATTATTTTTTGCAACCATCGTGATGCAGCCGAAAGAATTAGTGATACACTAAACGAAAAAGGAATTTATGCCACTTATTATCATGGCGGAATGGATCAGGACGAACGCGAACGTGCATTAATCCAATTTAGAAACGGAAGTGTGAGTTATTTAATCACTACCGATTTAGCTGCTCGTGGATTGGATATTCCAGAAATAAAGCACGTAATTCATTATCATTTGCCGTCTAAAGAAGATGAATTTACGCATAGAAACGGACGAACTGCGAGAATGTTAGCCTCGGGAACATCGTATATTTTGATTCACGAAAGTGAGAAAAAACTAGATTATATAGATTATAAAATGACAGTTTTGAATGTAGAAAATTCAACTTCGTTACCAAAAGCACCGGAATTTCAAACAATATATATTTCTGGAGGAAAGAAAACAAAACTAAACAAAATAGATATTGTAGGTTTCTTTTCTCAAAAAGGAAAACTCGAAAAAGGCGATTTAGGATTAATTGAAGTGAAAGATTTTATTTCTTTTGCTGCCGTAAAATCTAAGAAAGTAAACGATTTGCTAAAAAATATTCGTGACGAAAAAATGAAAGGCAAAAAGTTTAAAATCGAAGTGGCGAGAAAAGTGATTAAGAAAGAAGAAGAAAAGTAGTTTAAACACGAAGCTTAAAAAGAAATAATTTGTCAGATTATTATTATTTAATAGGTTTCATTATATTTTTGGTTTTCTATTTGAGGATAACTAAAAATAATTTTAAAGAGTTTTTTTTGGAAATATTCTTATGAACAATTCAATGCCATAAGAGTACCTTTTATAACGATTGTTGTAATAATTGCTCTAACCATAAAAATTATAAAGTCAATTTAAATCAAAGTCAAATCTTGTAAAACCTAATTTGAAGAATGTTCGTAAGCACCAATATCTGAATTAGGGAAAGTTCTAGGATTGCCATCAGCATCTAGATTTATATAATATGGAGCATTTGAATTTGCATTTCCAGTTGCCGCAGATGTCAAACCAATTCGTAAATTATTCCTACTCGTGTTTTTAAACTTAGGATCAAAAGGTGTTGTGTTATTACTCATCAAATTATTATTAGACAGCGCAAAAACACTTGTATATAAAGGATTGCTGCTAAATTGATTGTTTGTATCATTAAACTTAATCAAACAATTTTTTATCTGATGGTTAAAAAGTCCACTATTGTTTCTATTAAGCCCAAGCTCAATATTATTTGGTCCATAAATAATGCAATTTGTAAGGTTTGCAACTAAATCAGAAACATATATTATTTCATTTTCTGTGTAAGTATTGTCTAAATAAACAGCAGGACTTTGTCTAGAACTATTAGTCCAAAAATCAGTAAAAGTACAATGCACAAAATCATAAGTCCCTCCTAATATACAAGCAAGGCTCGATTTTCCTGCATTATTTATTACAATATTATTTCCGTTTATTTTACCTTTTCTAGCTACAATTCCGTAATTTGAAGCGTTATAAATTTGAGTATTCGTAATTTGAACTGTGGTCGGATCTTGTCTATCCACAAAAATTCCAACAGTAGCATTTTTTATTGTAGCATGATTAAAAATATTATTAGTACTACCTTCAGCAAGGTAAATAATCCCCCATTGTCCAGGTGTTTCGGCAAAACTAGGTTCTAATCTGTCACCTTCAAAAATAACTTCGTTTTCTAACGCTGTAGTAGTTGATGGCAAACCATTTACCTGAACACCTCCACCGCTTTTCACAAAAATTCCCGATTTGTCATGAAAATGTATTCGAGCTCCAGCATCAATAATTAAATTTTTTCCTGTAGCAACGCCAGCATAACCATATATTACATAAGGTTTTGCATTTGTAAAATGCAGTTCCGCATCAGTAAGTTCAAATCCGTAAATATTACTATCAGGGTCACTATTATCCAATAGCAAATTCTCATAAGAATAACCACCATTTCCATCTGGTGTTCTATCAGGAAACAGGAAAACAGCATCTTGAATCAGTGTAACTAGATTTACTTTTTGTTGCAAAGTACCAGCATCAAAAAGAATTTCGTCTGTATAAAGCATATCTGCAGGATTAGCATCGGCAATATCGGCAGTGGTTTCTATAAATACAAATAAGCTATCGTGAGCCAAAAGTTGAACGTTTGGAAATATTTTTCCGTCGCCAATAGCATCAGCATCAGATCCATCTAATCCTGTCATACCATCAACCATCAATCGGTATTTTGAGGCACTTCCTTTTCCTAAAGCAATACTAGGAATGGTAATATCGTCGCCACTTCTGTTATAAACTTTTAACATATAAGTACTTGAACCAACGTTTGTGAAAACAGTATCTAAATAAACCGTAGTTTTAGAAAACTCTAATTTTCCTGAGCTAGGAATGGTATCAAAATCCTTTCGGCATGAAGTGATAGAAATGACTAAAGTAAGTATGAATAGAATTGAATAACGCATTTGCAATTTAATTTTTGATAAAAATAGTGAAAATGTAGTAACGAACGAAAATGTTTTTTATTCTAAATGTTCATGAAATATTTTTTTACCACAGATGCACAGATTATTAAAAGATTTTAATCTAAAAACAACACTTATTTTAAGATTATTTCGTGAATTAGCGTATTTAACAATTCTATTTCTTTTAAAATCTGTGCATCTGTGGTTAAATATTTAGATGAATATATAAAGGCTTTATGACATTAAAACTTTATGACTTGCGACTTTTTAAAATCTTATTTTTTTGTAAATTTGAAACACAAAAAACAAATATATGACTTTCGACAAAAATAAAGTACTCACCATGTGCAACACCATGTGCAAAAACACATTGATGGAAACCCTGAAAATTGAATTTATAGATGCTGGCGAAGATTTTCTTGTGGCTACAATGCCTGTAAATTCTGGTGTTCACCAACCTATGGGATTATTGCATGGTGGTGCTAGTGTTGCGCTTGCCGAAAGTGTAGGAAGCGCCGCATCGATGTTGTTTGTAAATCCTGAACTAAGCGAAATACGTGGCATCGAGATTTCGGCCAACCATCTTAAAGCAAAACGAGAAGGAATTGTTACAGGAACTGCAAGAATTGTACACAAAGGAAGAAGCATACATCTTTGGGAAATAAGAATTACCGACGAAGAAAACAAGTTGATTTCGCTTTGTAAATTGACAAATATGGTTTTGCCTAAGAGAAAAATTTAAAACCAAAATGAATATTATTTTTAATAAAGGAAAGGGATTTCTAGACAAAAAAATGCCTTTTGTAATTTATTGCAAACCAAATTCTGACAAGTTAATTGGTGTTTTTCAAAAAAATGATGATTTATTTGAAATAGATAATTTCGAAGAAACTGGCTTTGCTTTTGTTTCTTTTGATGGAAAAAAGAAATATTTAATTCCTAGAAATGAATCCGATGTTTATATAGAAACAGTAAACAAAATTGATTATTTTATTGAGAATGAAATTGATTTAGATATCGATTCCAACGCAAAAACAACTTTCGAAAACTTAGTTGAAAAAGGAATAAATGCGATACAAAATAACCAATTTGACAAAGTAGTTTTGTCGAGAAAAGAAACCTTAAAAATTGATGATTTTGATTTCGAAAAGTCATTTAATAAATTAATTTTTAATTACCGAAATACATTCAAATATTGTTTTTATCACCCAAAAATTGGCTTTTGGACGGGAGCAACACCAGAACAATTTTTGCAATCGTCCGAAAACACAATCAAAACTGTTTCTTTTGCAGGAACGCAACCTTATTCTCAGACTGAGGAATATATTTGGGCAGAAAAAGAAAAGCAAGAACAACAATTTGTAACCGATTTTATTTTAACACATTTAAAAGCCTATAGTACTAAAATTTCATTTTCTGAACCATATACATTTCGAGCAGGAAGTATTGTTCATATCAAAACTGATATTGAAGCAATAATTAATACTAAAAATGATTTTAGGAATATTATCGAAAAATTGCACCCAACTCCAGCAGTTTGTGGTTTACCCAAAGACGAAGCCATGCGATTTATTATTGCTAATGAAGAATACGACAGGACTTTTTACACAGGTTTTCTTGGCGAATTAAATATAGATTTTGCAACTTTTAGAAATGATAAATCCGATTTATTCGTCAATTTAAGATGTATGAATATCGAAAATAATTCTGCAAATATCTATGTTGGTTGCGGAATCACAAAAGATAGTATTCCCGAAAATGAATTTGTAGAAACAGTAAATAAATCGAAAACGATGAAGAAAGTTTTATAAAAAAATACTTAATAATTTCAGTAGAAACCGAAATTATTAAGCATCAATTTTTAAATCTAAGTTGTTGGAAAATTATTTTTTACCAAACAAGTTATTTATATCTGCTTTAGTCATAAACTCTGATGTTCCAATAACAGAAGTAATTTTATCTTTACTCATAAATTGCATAGTTACTACTTTTTGCAAACTTTTTGTATAACGCAACCAAACAATATCGTTGGGTAAATCTAATTTTATATCTGCTACAGGAGAAGCATTAAAACCATCAGAAATAATGGCATACAAACTTTCGAAATCACCAGCTAAATCTTTAAAGTTAAATTTTGTAGAAGAACTTGTTTCAGTAGGTTCGATATTTTTAAAGAAAACAGTATACTCATTTCCTTCTTTTTGAATGTAAATATCACTTGAACCATTCTCGCCAATTCTTCCAACTTTTTCGATAGGCACAGTTGGAATAACTTTTATTTGACTGAATCCGATGTAGTTAATTAATAAAAATGAAATTGCAATAATTTTTTTCATGGTGTGTTGGGAATTTTTGGGTTGCTTTTTTTAAATATAAATTTTGACAAACGTAATAAAAAAATATTACGAAATAAACTATTCTAACTTAATTTTTTTATTGTTTAAAAAA
>NZ_JAYWDT010000082.1:0-20416 GCF_043779715.1 Flavobacterium sp. | reverse complement strand
TCATAAATAGATTTATTATTAATAAATGAAACTAAAATGATTAAAAAAATGATTTTGAAGTTAAAATTTGTAACCTAAAGGTGTCAAAAATTAAAATTAATGGTTGACTAACCCTGATGGAAGTGAAAATCCTGTTATTGCGAAAAAGAATCCTCACTGGTAAGATTGCTTTGTTCCTCGCAATGACAGATTGCAGCGAACAGCAGGACAAAGGATTGCTGACAATTCCCAAAACATTCGTTCTAAAAAATCTCTCCAATTTTTATAGGGAGTTCGCTTGGGATTAATTGTTATTTTACTTGTTTACCTTTTAAGTAAGTATTGGCAGGTTTGGTATAAGGAACTCCTTCAAGGTTTATTGTCATAATATCCGATTCAAAAATGGTAAAATCGGCCCATTTTCCGACTTCAAGACTTCCTTTTTCGTTTTCTTCGAAGTTGGAATACGCTGCCCAAATGGTCATTCCTTTGAGCGTTTCTTCACGAGAAAGTGCGTTTTCCATTTGAAAACCACCTTCCGGGAAGTTTTTTAAATCTTTTCTAGCCACAGCAGCATAGAAAGTGTACATTGGATTGACTTCTTCGATGGGAAAATCGGTTCCTAACGCTACCAAACCAGCTTTGTCGAGCATTTTTTTGTAAGCATACGAATTTCTAACACGATCTTTCCCCAAACGCTCTTCAGCCCAATACATATCGGAAGTAGCGTGTGTAGGTTGCACCGATGGAATGATTCCTAATTTGAAATAATCGAAATCTTCTTTACGCATCACTTGAGCATGCTCGATTTTCCAACGGCGATTAGGTTTTCCTGTTAAAACTTCTTTATAAACATTCAGTAAAACAGTATTTGTAGAATCTCCAATAGCGTGCGAATTCATTTGATAATCAGAATTTGCGATTTGTTTTGCGATTTGTTTTATTTCTGAAATTGGTGAAAGCAATGCTCCAAAATGATTGTGTTTGTCCGAATATTCATTGTGCAAACAAGCACCACGAGAACCCAAAGCGCCATCTCCCATGAACTTGAATGAACGAACATTTAATTTATCTGTTTTGTAAATCCCTCGTTTAGTATAATAATCAACATTGGTTTTTGAAGCGGCAACCATAGCGTAAATATTGATATCCAATACTTTTTTTTGTTGCAGGCTATCAATCAAATCTATAATTTCTTTTTCGAGTCCAGCTTCATTGATGGTTGTCAATCCGTAATTAAACATTTCTTTTTGCGCATCTTTTAAAGCCATAATTTGCGTTGTTCTGTTTTGTTTTGGAATAATATTGTAAACTAATTCCATAGGATTATCGACTAAAATCCCAGTTAGTTTTCCTTCTTTTATTTCAATTTGACCACCATCTGCTTTTGTATTAACTGTTATTCCGGCTAATTCTAATGCTTTATTATTGGCTAGCATGGCGTGACCATCTATTCGAGTTAAAGCTACCGGTGTATTTGGGAAATATTTATCTAACTGTTCTTTCGTTGGAAATTCTTTTACTTTCCAATCGTTTTGGTCCCAACCGCTTCCTTGAATAAAATTGACATTTTTTTCTTTTTGGAAAGAGATTACTTTATCTATTACTTCTTGAAAACTCTGGGTTCCGCGTAAATTGACACGTTGCAAATTCATTCCGAAGCTATAAAAATGGGCGTGTGCATCGTAAAAACCTGGATAAATATACTTTTCAGTAGCATTTATATTGTTTTTTGAACTGTATTTTTTATTGATTTCTGCGGAAGTTCCAATGGCAACAATTTTTCCGTCTTTGACAGCAAAAGCTTCAGCAGAATCGAAGTTTTTATTTACAGTATAAACTTTGGCATTTGTAACTATTAAATCGACTAGACGCTTTTTTTGTGCTTGAATAGTAGTCGAAAAAACAAAAAGGAAAAGAATCAGTTGTTTGAGTTGCATTGTGAAGTTGTTTTGTGAAGCGAAAATATAATTTTATTCTATAGTTTCAATGGTGAATTTTGAATTATTTACTTCAAATGTAAAACCAGCCTGATTTCCCATCAATTGACTTCCTAATGGAGATTGTGGGGAAATAGCAAATATATTTTGAGTTTCGATAGTGATTTTAGGCAAAGCTACACTGATATAAACTATCAAATTATTGGTTTTTACTAAACTGCCAACTGCTACTTTATTATGAATTTGCGAAGTGTCAATTTTATCTAAAATAGTTTTTTGCTCTATTGATTCTTTGAGTTTATGCGTCAGTTTTTCTTGCTCAATATGCATCATAGATAACGCCGTTTCGTGTTTATCTCCTGCTGAACCTTTGGCATCATTTTTTGAATCTTCGGTGAGTGATGAAATCATATCTTGGAAAACATCGATTTTATCTTGAACAAGTTGAAGGTATTGTTGGTGGATTTTTTGTTTGAAAATCATTTATTAGATTGTTAGATTATTAGACTACTTAGATTATTAGACTAACTTGATATCTAATAATCTAAGTAGTCTAATAATCTAAAATGTCTAGAAGTCAAATTTATAACTTGCTCCTAATATTACTTGAGCACCTTGCACAGGATAATTTAACCAACGGTTATAGCTTTGATTGGCAAGATTATTTCCTTTTAAGAAAGCTGTAAAACGTTCGTTGTATTTATAACCTATATGCGCATTGATATCGAAATAAGCATCTAAAGTTTGCACTGAATCTGGGAAAGTAAACAATTGATAATTGGTAAAGGCATCTTTTCTTTCGCCTACATAAAATAATTGCGTTCCTGCATACCATTTTTTACCTACGTTAAAATCGGTGGTGAAAGATGCTTTTATTGTTGGCAAATTCCATGCTTCTTCTTGAAAGGTTGTTTTATAATCATTTACTTCAGCATTCAAACCTAAAGAAATATTTTTGTTTATATCGGCTTTCAATTCTCCAAAAAGCGAAAGGTTTTTTATGTTATCATAAACGACATCAAACGAATTTCCGTAACTGTAATTTTGTGATGGTGCTGACAAGTATGGGTTGGTTTTGAACAAAGCTTGGTTTTTTGCCGAAGTATAAGATGCTTTCAAATTATATGATAAAGTGCTTGCTAATTTTCCTCTTAAACCTGCATAAACATCATATTGTTTGTCGGTTGGTTCGATAAATAATGTTGGTGATAAAAATTTGTTTTGGTCTACAAAATTTGCGTACGAATTTTGAGTTAATCCTCCTTCAGCACCTGCAAAAGCTATCATTAAATCGCCAACTACTTTATACGACAATTTTACTTTTGGATAAATAAAGAAACTACTTTTAGACTCATTTTTAATACCTGAATAAACATCTTTCATTCTTGATAAAAAAGTTACTTCCGCACCCAATTCGACCGATAAATCATCTTTTAGCAATTGATAACTTGGATTGGCACTAAATATTAAATTAGATTTTTGAATATTTGTACTTGTTCCAGCCACTGGATATTGCAGCAAATAGGAAGTATCAAAACTAGTGTTCAAATAATCAACATTAAATTTTGCTTTTACAGCAGTATCACCAAAATCAAAGTTAAAAACGGGTTTGATTATAAATCGATTTTCTTTAGATCCGTAATTATCTGAGAAAGCTATAAAATCCAGGTTTGCTTTTTCAAAAAAACTATCTGAAATAGCCAATTCTGAACCTAGCAAAATTGTATTATATTGATGACTTGGATTTACTGTATCTAATCGAATATTATAAAAATTTGGATTTTCTAAAGGCAATCCGTACCAATTATAACCTTCGTGTTTGTAACCTAAATCTAATTTGAAATTGGTTTGCTGGCGATTATAACCATACATCAAATTAATAGAAGATTCTGAGAATTTATCATTTAACACTACGTTTTTGATGCCGCCTTCTGACGATTGATGTCTTACCATTCCGCCTACATATTGGTAATTATCTAACTCGTGAGAAACAAACAATTCGGTATTTACAGTTCCGTAATTTCCAAGGCCAAAAGTCGCATAATTGGAAAATAATTTCTCTTGTTTTGCCTTGTCGACACTAGCCGCTTTCCCTTTAGATGGTGTAAATGTTGATGCCACAGGAAAAGAAAAAATCTTATAATTGATTTCTTCTTTTTTGCTGGTTTCGTTATCGTCTAATGATGGTGTTTCTATTACTTTGAAAGCATCGGAAATGGTTGGTGTATATGGTTTTACCACGTTTACAACTTCGGTACCAATGTTTTCGTCTTTCTTTTGGGCGAAAGCCATTTGGAATGTTATAAGTAGGATTATGATGATTTTATTTTTCATATATTTTTTATTGCTATTTCACAAAGTCACTCGAAGATGACACAAAGATTCACAGAGTTTTTATTTAGAAATCGACGAATTTGTTTTGGCTTCTTCTGCTTTAATTAAATCAAGTTCTTTTTTGGCTTCTTCCACTACATCTGCATAATCTGTGAAGTTTTTAATTACACTTTCTAGAATATAGGTTGCTTGAAAACTGTCTTTTAATCCGTAATAATTCTTTGCCATAACTACCAATCCTTTGGCACCAAAATATTTATAACCTGAATAATCTTTTGCTAATTTTTGAACTACTTTGTTAGAATCTTCAAATTTTGAATCTTTATTTTTGAAATAAGCATCATAAAACAACGCCTCGGCAGCAAGTTCTCCTTTGGCAATTTTCTGTAATTTGGCATAAGCGCTTTTGGCCTTTCCTTCATCACCCGTTTTTATAGCCGAACGAGCTACAACAATTTGTGCATCACTCTTAATTTTGTCTTCTGTTTTCGGGTTTTCTAGTACTTTTTCGGCGTAAATTACTGAATTAGCATAGTCCTTTTCTGTATAATAACTTTTCATCAAATTAGCTTGTGCATAGGTTTTATTTTGAGGAAAATCGGCTTCGGATTCTAAACGAAGTAAAACAGGAATCGCTTTAACATAGTTTGTATTTCTCAAGAAAATTTGACATAATCGTGACAAAGCTTGCTCTGTATATTCGTTTCTAGATTTTGAAATTGTGAACTCATAAAAAGGAATTGAATTAGCAGATTCTTCTTTAAAATAGCTTTCTGCCAAATAAAAATTAGCTTTTAGAATGCGTATTCCGTTAGGGAAAGCCTTAATATAACTACTTAAATTCGTAATAGCTTGTTTGTTATTACCTTGCAAATATTGCTTTTCGGCAGCTTCCCAAGAATCGTTATCTAAATCGGCATCAGAAATTTCGACAAAATCGAGCGATTTTACCCAAGTAGCATATTCATCTACTTTTCCGTTATCTACATAAATTAATCGTGCCGTTTTTACTGCTTCTAGTGCTTCTTCTGATTTTGGAAAATCAGCCACCACTTTTTTGAATTTGGTTAATGCTTGATTATCTTTATCAGCATTATAATATATTAAACCTTGACGAAGAATCGCTTTAGATGTGTAACTTCCGTTACTATTTTCGGTAATCAATTGATCATAAGTTTTTATAGACGATGCTGTTTCGTTTTCGGCAGTATACGTATTTGCTAGTTCAAACAAAGCATCATCACGATATTGTGATTTTGGATACGTTTTTAGAAACTGGTTAAAATCATTGATTTTCTTATCATTTTTACCCATAAATCCATAACAAATCGCTTTTTGAAAAGCAGCATAATCAGCATCGACAGTTTTTAGAACGATGGCTTTATCATACGCTTCCAGTGCAGCTGAATATTTTGTAGTTACAAATCGGCTATCGGCCAAACGCAAGTAAGCATCAGTTAGGCGGGTTTTATCATCTTTAGAAACTTCGATATATTTCTGAAAAAAATTGCCCGCTTGTTCGTATTCTTTCAACTTAAAATGGCTGTAAGCAATGTTATAATTTACATTTGCAAATTCAGTTGTTTCTTTGGCTTCTGGATAACCTAGAAACTGTTTGAAACTTAATAAAGCATTGGTAAAATCCTCTAAAACATATTCCGTTTCTGCTTTCCAAAATGTGCCACGAGCAGAAAATTTCGGGTCTTTTTGTTCGGCAATAGATTTTTTAAAAATTGTTAATGCGTCTTTATAACTTCCATCTGTAAATAATTCTAAACCACGATAAAAAGCTACTTTTTGGTACGCTGTTTTGTTTCCAAACGATTTGTTTTTTTCTAATAACGTTAATGCTTCTTTATAATTTTTTGAAGTGATATAAGAATTTATTAATAAATTTTCAATTTCTGGTTTATTAGGATTTAATGGATATTTCGTCATAAAACCGTTCAAAACATCTGGGACGCTTTGGTACGAATTCCCAATATCATAACTCAATCGAGCATAATTTAAAGCGGCATCTTCTTGAATTTTGATGTCAAAAATCATTTCCGAAGCATTTTTGAAGGCATTTAAAGCCTGCTGCTTTTTATCGGTTTTCAAATAACTTTCGCCCAAATGATAATAAGCATTTTGAGCTACTAAATCTTTACCCTCAATAATTTTATTGAACTGCGTAATGGCATTTTCGAAATCATTTTGCTTGTAGAAAGCATAGCCTAACTGATAATAATCGGTATTATTCCACTTCCCTTTTTTGCCTTTATATTCTTTTAGAAACGGAATCGCTTCGTTATATTTTTTTAAATTAAAATAACTTTCGCCGATAATTTTATTCAACTCCGATTTTTCCATCGCGTTAGAACTCACCATTGCTGCTTTACCTAACTCGATTGCTTTATCGAATTTTCCAAGTTTAAAATTCATATCAGCTTGAAAATACGACAACTTTTCCTTGTATTTTTCTTCGCCCGAAACTTGATCAAAATATTTGGTCGCTTCCTTGTAATCGTCACCTTCATAAGCTAAAAAACCTAAATAATATTTTGCTTGCGAACCGTATTCTTGCGAATTGACCACTTTGTTGAAATATTGCGTTGCTTCCTTCTTTTTTCCAGAATTAAAAAAACTGTAACCTTTGTAGAAATTATATTTATCTAATTCATCTTTCGTCAAACTACTTTCATCAACCTTATCAAACCATTCTAACGCTTGTGGATATTTTCCTTGCTCGAAATAATAGGTAGCGACTTCGGTAAAAGCTAAATTTTGCTTGGTACTTGTTGGATATTTTTTTACAAAACTTTCCATTTTTTCATCAGCATTATTCTGATTTAATCTTATCGCGCAATTGGCTATATAATAAGTACAATCGGCTTCCAATTCTGGATTTGAATTTTCTTGCTTTACCTTATCAAAAAGTATTTGTGCCGATTGGTATTGTTTGTTATTAAATAAAGATAAAGCTTTATTATAATCTGCTAAATCATTAGTATAAATTGCTGATTGTTGTGCAAATATCGAAGTAAATCCAAAGAATAGAAATACGAAAAGTGACAATAAATATTTTTGCATTGGTAACTTATTTTAGAATTTCAAATATAGTAGTTTCTTATTCTTAAAACGAGGAAAATTGGGGTTTAGTATCCAAAATTGAATAACAACTCAAATTTTATTTTGAATAAGAAACATAACTTACTACTTTTACGAAATAAAATTCTACAAAAGATGTCAAAAACCATTTTATCACTTCAAGACGTAAACATATACCAATCTGGAAATAAGATTATTTCCGATATAAATCTGAGTGTGAATCCAGGTGAATTTATATATATAATAGGTAAAACTGGTTCTGGAAAAAGTAGTTTTATGAAGACACTTTATGGCGATTTGCCTCTTTCTGATGGCGAAGGAACCATTGTAGATTATGATTTGAATGGATTGATAGATAAAGATATTCCGTATTTGCGTCGAAAAATTGGTATGGTTTTTCAGGATTTTAAATTATTACCAGACAGAACTGTAGCTAACAATTTACTTTTTGTACTAAAGGCCACAGGTTGGGTAGACGTACAAGAAATGGATTATAAAGTTGAAGAAGTTCTTAAAAAAGTAGGCATGTTTAGTATGGCAAACAAAATGCCACACCAACTTTCTGGAGGAGAACAACAATGTGTTGCTATCGCTCGTGCTTTGCTAAACGATCCTGAACTTATTCTTGCCGATGAACCTACTGGAAATCTTGACCCACAAACCAGCGGCGAAATTCTAGAATTACTAAAAAAGATAAACGCCCAAGGCAAAACAATTATCATGGCAACTCATGATTATGCTTTACTGATGAAATATCCTTCAAAAACATTAAAATGTGAAGACGGAACTATTTTTGAAGTGGTTCAGAGAACGGTTTAAAAATATTAAACACGAATTCCACTAATTTTTTCAATTGATAAAAATTAGTGGAATTCGTGTTTAATAAATTAGGTGTTATATTATTTCAACAGGACCATTCCATTCCATCATACCGCCTAAAAGGTTGTAAGTAGTTTCAAAACCCAATTGATTCATAATATTACAAGCCTGTGCGCTTCTTCCTCCTGCTTTGCAATACACATAATAATTTTTCGATTTGTCGAGCTCTTCTATTTTATAAATAAACGCTTGTCCTTTATATATATCTATAGTTATTGCGTTGGGAATAATTCCTTCATTGCATTCGTCTTCGGTGCGAACATCTAGGATTACTGCGTTTTCGTCTTCTTGGGCTTTTTTCCACCACACTTCTTGTGATAAATTCATATTTTTAATTTTTATCAAAAATAATAAAATCTAATGCAAAATTTGTTAAAAATAATTTAACAAAAATTTAATACACATTTGTATATACAAATGAAAAATAGTCATACATTTGTATATACAAATTTAGTAATAAAAACTATGAAAATAGAAGACGAAATAAAAAGTACCATTCCTATTGATATTGCTAAAAAAGTATTGCTTAATATTTCATTTACAAAAAATGTTTTACACGATAATTTTCAGGAACTAATAAAACCTTACGATTTATCCGGAGAACAATATAATGTGTTGCGAATATTAAGAGGACAAAAAGGAAAACCTGTAAACATGTGTGATATTCAGGAAAGAATGATTGCAAAAAACAGTAATACAACAAGACTAATTGATAAATTACTCCTGAAACAAATGGTTACTCGCAGCGAATGTCCCGCAAACAGAAGAAAAATAGAAGTTCTAATTACTCAAAAAGGGTTAGATGTGTTAGCAGAACTTGATCCTGTTGTTATAGAACACGAGAAATATTTTGCAAACAAACTAACAGTCGAAGAATTAGAACAATTAAACAATTTATTAGAAAAATACCGAAATTAATTATGAGCAAATTTATTGAAAATCAGAACTGGCGTTACGCTACCAAAAAATTTGATGTTGCAAAAAAAGTATCAACAACAGATTTAGAAACACTTAAAGAAGCAATTCGTTTAAGTTCATCTTCCTACGGATTACAACTTTATAAAGTTATCATTGTTGAAAACCCAGAAATAAGAGCAAAATTACAACCAGCTTCTTGGGGACAATCCCAAATTGTTGATGCATCGCACTTAATCATATTTGCAAATCAAACCAATGTTGGAGTAACAGAAATAGATTCTTACCTACAAAATATAGCTCAAACTAGAAATTTACCTATCGATGCATTATCGGGTTATGGCGATTTTATGAAAGGTGCAATAACTCCGTTACCTGAAGAAGTAAAAAATATTTGGACGGCAAAACAAACTTACTTAGCTTTGGGAAACTTGCTTAATGCTGCTGCCGAACTAAAAATAGATGTTACGCCAATGGAAGGTTTCGACCCAAAACAATACAACGAAATCTTAGGTTTAGACAAACTAAATCTTAACACAGCAGTTATTGCAGCCGTAGGATATCGTCACGAAGAAGATGCCACACAACATTACAAAAAAGTAAGAAAATCGAACGAAGATTTATTTATAACTATTTAATTATTAACAATTCAAATTTAAAACAAATGAAAAATTTAAAATCAATTGCATTAGCAGTAATTGTAGCAGTAAGCACATTGACAGCTTCAGCTCAAACAACAAAAAAAGTAGACGTTTCTAAAAGTAAAGTACTTTGGTTAGCTAAAAAAGTAGGTGGTCAGCACAATGGTGATATTACACTAAAAGAAGGTGCATTAGTATTTAAAGGTTCAAAAATAGTAGGTGGGAACTTTGTTGTTGACATGAAAACTATAAACACAACCGATTTAGAAGGTGAATGGAAAGGTAAATTAGACGGACACCTAAAAGCTGATGATTTCTTTGGTGTAGAAGCAAATCCAACTGCAACATTAGTATTCAAAACTATTGGAGTAAAATCAAAAAACACATATGCTGTTATTGCCGATTTGACTATTAAAGGAAAAACTGCTCCAGTAGCTTTCGATTTAGTAGCTAATAAAGGTGTTGCAAATGCAAAATTTATGGTAGACAGAACTAAATATGACATCAAATATGGTTCTAAAAACTTTGGAGCATTAGCTGACAAAGCAATTGATGATGAATTCGAATTAAACGTAAGCTTGAAATTCTAATTCTCTCACAAAAACAACACAAACCTCGTCGAGCAATCTTCGAGGTTTTTTTATTTTTACAAAATAATGAAAGAATATTTGCAAGTAACAATTTAATTACTACTTTTGACATTCAATTAAGAACATGAATACATTTTTAAACAATACTTGGTGGTGGAACAATTTACGTCAAACGTCGTGAACTAATCCTCTATATTGTATTTTTTAAACTCAAAATATATAAAAAGGCTTGTCAATCACGACAAGCCTTTTTTTTATGCAAAAACCGAAAATATCATTATGAAAACTTATAATCTTAAAACGAAATTCAAACAAATTCTTGCTGATACTATCACGCCAGTAAGCATTTATCTGAAAATCCGTGACAAATTCCCTAACAGCTTATTGTTAGAAAGTAGCGATTATCATGCAAATGACAATAGCTTTTCTTATATCTGTTGCAATCCTATTGCTTCGATAAAAATAGAACATGAAACTATCTTCAAATCATTTCCTGATGGAAGTTCAGAAAAAATTCAAATTGAGAATCAAACCAACATTCCAAAGGAAATTGAAAGATTTACATCCCAATTTAAATCTGAAAACAATGATTTCAAATTCATTAATAATGGATTATTTGGTTATATTTCTTATGATGCTGTACGTTATTTCGAAAAAATAGAAATTTCAAAGAAGGAAAACGATTTACAAATTCCAGATATTTATTACGCTGTTTATCAAAATATAATTGCTATCAATCATTTCAAAAACGAAGCATATATTTTTTGCCATTCATTAAATGATGAAAATAATATTAATGAAATCGAGCAATTGTTACAAACACGCAATTTACCTGCTTATTCTTTCACTAAAAACGATGATAAAAAATCAAATTTGACCGATGACGAATTTAGAAACAACGTAACTTTAGCTAAAAAACATTGTTCTCGTGGAGATGTTTTTCAATTAGTATTATCACGACGATTTACACAAGGTTTTAAAGGTGATGAGTTCAATGTGTATCGTGCTTTACGAAGTATAAATCCGTCTCCGTATTTGTTCTTTTTTGATTATGGAGATTTCAAAATAATGGGTTCTTCGCCCGAAGCTCAATTAGTCATCAAAAATCGAAAAGCAGAGATTCACCCAATCGCAGGAACCTTCAAACGAACTGGAAACGATGAACAAGATGCCATTCTAGCTAAAAAATTATCCGAAGATAAAAAAGAAAATGCCGAACATGTGATGCTAGTCGATTTAGCCCGAAATGATTTAAGCAGACAAAGTCATCATGTTCAAGTAGAAAAATATCGTGAAGTCCAATTTTTCTCTCATGTCATTCATTTAGTATCTAAAGTTACAGGACAAATGCACGGAAATTCGGCTACAATGCAAGTCGTAGCTGATACTTTTCCTGCCGGTACTTTATCTGGTGCTCCAAAATATAAAGCAATGGAACTTATCGAAAAATATGAAAACACAAATAGAAATTTTTACGGAGGCGCAATAGGTTTTATGGATTTTGAAGGTAACTTTAATCACGCTATTATGATTCGGACTTTTTTGAGCAAAAACCACCAATTACATTATCAAGCTGGAGCTGGAATTGTAAATAACTCCATTGAAGAAAGTGAATTACAAGAAGTATATAACAAATTAGGTGCATTAGACAAAGCATTAGAATTAGCCGAAGAAATTTAATAATTTAAAGATTCAAAAATTTCAAGATTTCAAGCACATAGAATCTTTCAATTTTTCAATCATTTAATCCTTCAATAAAAAGAAATGAAAAAAATACTAGTCATAGACAATTACGATAGTTTTACTTACAATTTAGTACATTATCTCGAAGATTTAAACTGCGAAGTAACAGTATATCGCAACGATGAATTTGATATTGATGAAATAAAAAAATTCGATAAAATATTACTTTCTCCAGGTCCAGGAATTCCAAACGAAGCTGGTTTACTCAAAGAAGTCATTAGAATCTATGCGCCTACAAAAAGCATTTTGGGAGTTTGTTTAGGACAACAAGCCATAGGAGAAGTTTTTGGCGGAAGCCTTATTAATCTTGAAAAAGTGTATCACGGAGTGGCAACAAATGTAAATATTCTAGTTGATAACGAAAATCTTTTTGATGGTTTAGAAAAACAAATCGAAGTAGGACGTTATCATTCGTGGGTTGTTAATACTACTGATTTTCCAGATGTATTAGAAATTACATCAACCGATGAAAACGGACAAATCATGTCTTTGCGTCACAAAACTTACGATGTTCGTGGCGTACAATTTCACCCAGAAAGTGTGCTCACACCAAACGGGAAAAAAATATTAGAAAATTGGGTTAACTCAAGGCAATAGCCAAAAGTAAAAAGGCATAAGTCAAGACTTGTGACTAATAACTAATGCCTTTTGGCTAAATAAAGACAAATGAAAAATATACTCAACAGACTCATCAACCACGAAACGCTTTCTAAGCAAGAAGCCAAAAATATATTGGTAAATATTTCCAATGGAGATTACAATCCGAGTCAAATAGCCAGTTTTCTAACCGTTTATATGATGCGAAATATTACTATCGATGAACTCGCAGGATTCCGAGAAGCATTATTAGAATTGTGTATTCCTATTGATTTATCTGCTTATAATACCATCGATTTGTGCGGAACTGGTGGCGACGGGAAAGACACTTTCAATATTTCGACATTGGCTTCCTTTGTAACTGCTGGAGCTGGAGTAAAAGTAGCAAAACATGGAAATTACGGCGTTTCTTCTATTTCTGGTTCAAGTAATGTCATGGAAAATTTGGGTGTAAAATTCAGCAACGATAATAATTTTTTAGAAAAATGCATTGACCAAGCAGGGATTTGTATTTTACATGCACCACTTTTTCATCCAGCTATGAAAAACGTAGCGCCAATAAGAAAAGAATTAGCCGTAAAAACCTTTTTTAATATGTTGGGACCAATGGTTAATCCGAGTTTTCCTAAAAACCAATTGGTTGGTGTTTTCAATCTCGAATTGGCTAGAATGTACAGTTACTTATATCAAAACACAGAAACGAACTATACCATTTTACACAGTTTAGATGGTTACGACGAAATTTCTTTAACTGGAAATACTAAAACCATTACCAATAAAATGGAAGGAATGCTAAGACCAGAAGATTTTGGAGTTGATATTTTATCACAAACGGATATTCAAGGTGGAACAACAATAGAAGAATCAGCTCAAATGTTTCTTACAATTATTTCAGGAAAAGGAACCGAAGCACAAAATAATGTGGTTTGTGCCAATGCTGGAATGGCAATTGCAACAGTAAACAACCTATCGCCAATAAAAGGATTCGAATTAGCAAAAGAAAGTCTATTATCAGGAAAAGGCTTAGAAGCTCTGAAAAAATTACAACAATTAAGTTTATAAAAATGAATATTTTAGATAAAATCATCTTCGACAAAAGAAATGAAGTAGTACTCAAAAAGTCGATTATTCCAGTTTTACAACTAGAAAACGCAATACTTTTTGGAAGTAGAACCATTTCTTTGAGTAAAATTTTACGAAATAGTAATTCTGGAATTATCGCTGAGCATAAAAGACGGTCTCCATCTAAATCGGAAATAAATTATAGTTTTTCGGTAGAAGAAGTTGTTAAAGGCTACCAAAATGCTGGAGTTTGTGGAGTTTCTGTTTTAACCGATACAAAATATTTTGGTGGCTCACTAGATGATTTATTATTAGCAAGAGCATCTATAAATATACCGCTTTTGCGAAAAGAATTTATTATTGATGAATATCAAATTTTAGAAGCAAAAGCACATGGAGCCGATTTAATTTTGCTCATTGCAGCAGTTTTAACTCGTGAGGAAATTAAAAACTTATCGGAATTTGCTCAATCTCTAGGTTTAGAAGTTTTGTTAGAAGTTCATAATCTCGAAGAATTACAAAAATCGATTATGCCAACTTTAGATATGATTGGCGTAAACAATCGCAACCTAAAAACATTCGAAGTCAGTTTAAATTTCAGCAAAGAACTAGCCTCAGAAATTCCAGATGAATTTGTGAAAATTTCCGAAAGTGGCATTTCATCAATCGAAGCTATAAACGAATTAAAACCTTATGGTTATAAAGGATTTCTAATAGGCGAAAACTTTATGAAAACAGATAATCCAGGAAAAGCCGCTTCAAATTTTATCAAACAATTATAAACTAAAAAGATGAAACTTAAAATCTGCGGAATGAAATATCCCGAAAACATTCCCGAAGTAAGCCAATTACTTCCAGACTTTCTCGGCTTTATTTTCTGGGAGAAATCCAGTCGCTATTTTGACGGAGAAATTCCAAAAATCAATAAATCAATAAAAAAAGTAGGCGTTTTTGTAGATGCAACTTTAGAAGAAATAATTTCAAAAATAGAAAAATACGATTTAGATGTTATTCAATTACATGGAAATGAAAGTCCTGAATTTTGTAAAAATTTAAAGGAAAAAAATATTCAAGTCATAAAAGTTTTTTCTGTAAATGATGATTTCGATTTTTCAGCATTAGAACCATTTGAAAATGCTTGCGACTATTTCTTATTTGATACCAAAGGGAAATTACCAGGCGGAAACGGAATAACTTTCAATTGGCAAATATTAGAAAAATACCATTCTAGAAAACCATTTTTCCTTAGCGGAGGAATTGGATTAGATGAAATTGAAAATATTAAGAAATTAAATTTACCTATTTACGCCATCGATGTAAACAGCAAATTTGAACTCGAAGCAGGATTAAAAAATATTGAATTATTAAAAAGTTTCAAGAATAACTTGTAAACTTTAAACATTTAAACTTTAAACACAATGAGTTTTCACGTTAACGAAAAAGGATTTTACGGCAATTTTGGAGGAGCTTACATTCCCGAAATGCTCTATCCAAATGTAGAAGAATTAAGACAAAATTATCTCAAAATAACAGCAGAAGAATCTTTTCAAAAAGAATTTCATGATTTGCTAAAAGATTACGTAGGCCGCCCTACTCCACTCTATTTTGCTGAAAGATTATCAGCCGAATACAACACAAAAATTTACCTAAAAAGAGAAGATTTGTGTCATACAGGTGCGCACAAAGTGAACAATACTATTGGACAAATTCTATTAGCAAAACGACTAGGAAAAACCCGTATTATTGCCGAAACAGGTGCAGGACAACACGGAGTTGCAACTGCTACGGTTTGTGCACTCATGGGTTTGCAATGTATTGTTTATATGGGCGAAATCGACATTAAACGACAAGCGCCAAACGTAGCGAGAATGAAAATGTTAGGTGCCGAAGTCCGTCCCGCAACATCGGGTTCAAAAACCTTAAAAGATGCTACAAACGAAGCCATTCGAGATTGGATAAACAACCCAATAGACACTTATTATATTATCGGATCTGTGGTTGGTCCACATCCTTATCCAGATATGGTGGCGCGTTTTCAGAGTGTCATTTCCGAAGAAATAAAAGCACAATTATTAGAAAAAGAAGGTCGTGAAAATCCAAATTATGTCATCGCTTGTGTTGGTGGCGGAAGCAATGCAGCTGGCACTTTTTATCATTTTCTTGACGAAAAAGAAGTAAGCATAATTGCTGTCGAAGCCGCAGGAAAAGGAATCGATTCTGGGGAAAGTGCTGCAACCTCAGCATTAGGAAAAATTGGAATTATTCATGGAAGCAAAACCCTGTTAATGCAAAGTCTTGACGGGCAAATTACCGAACCCTACTCTATTTCCGCAGGATTAGATTATCCAGGAGTTGGTCCAATGCATGCTCATTTATTCGAAACAAAAAGAGCTGAATTTATATCAATTACAGACGAGGAAGCCATGAATTGGGGCATAAAAATGTCTCAAACCGAAGGTATAATTCCCGCTATAGAAAGCGCGCATGCCTTTGCTATTTTAGATAAGAAAAAATTCAAACCGACAGATATTGTAGTCATCAATCTTTCTGGTCGTGGAGACAAAGATTTGAACACTTATATCGATTATTTTAAATTATAGTTGGGCGTTACCGCAAAATAAATAACAATTCACATGAACAGAATAAATCAAAAATTAAAAGAAGACAAAAAGATACTTTCCATTTACTTTTCGGCAGGATATCCTAACCTAAACGATACAGTTCAAATTATTCAAGATTTAGAAAAATCAGGTGTTGATATGATTGAAATTGGTTTGCCATTTAGCGATCCTTTAGCCGATGGACCAACCATACAAGAAAGTTCGACTCAAGCTTTAGAAAACGGAATGACTACAAAATTGCTTTTCAAACAGCTGGAAAACATTCGTCAAACCCTTCAAATTCCGTTACTAATCATGGGATATTTCAATCCTATTTTGCAATATGGGATAGAAAATTTTTGCAGAAAATGTCAAGAAATAGGAATCGACGGACTTATAATTCCAGATTTACCTGTCGCTATTTATGCCGAAAACTACAAAGAAACTTTCGAAAAACATGGCTTAATAAATGTGTTTCTAATCACGCCACAAACTTCTGATGAGCGAATTAGATATATCGATTCGGTTTCCAATGGGTTTATTTATATGGTTTCTTCGGCTTCCGTGACTGGAAGCTCCTCTGAATTTGGAACTATTCAAACCAATTATTTCAAAAGAATTTCGGAGATGAATCTTAAAAATCCACAAATTGTAGGTTTTGGAATTAATAACAAAGAAACTTTCAATCAAGCAACCGAATTTGCGAAAGGAGCAATTATTGGAAGTGCTTTTATTAAAAATTTGACAGGAAATGGAGTTTCTAGTATTAGTAAATTTGTTTCAGAAATTCTTTAAAAAAACCTATTCTTAAGTTTAAAAAATGTTAAAATAAATTTGTTAAAAAAATGTTAATTAAAAATTAAACAAACGTTTAATTTAAACATTTGTTTAATTTTGTGTCGGTTTAAAAAAAATCAATACTCATGACAGATTTTAATGACAAACAAATTGAAATTCTTTTAGTTGCTGAAAAGCTATTTTCGGAACATGGTTTTGACGGAACATCAATAAGAGATATAGCTAAAGAAGCAAATATCAATATTGCCATGATTTCGTATTACTTTGGTTCAAAAGAAAAATTACTAGAAGCATTAATTATCAACCGAATTTCCGGATTACAATTACAAATAGAAAATCTTCACAAAGAAAACTTATCGCCTTTTGAAAAAATTGACAAATTAATCGAATTATATATTACCAGAATTAATAAAAATTGTGGCATGTATCAGATTATTCATTTTGAAATTACTTCTAAAAAAAGAGATATTAATTATGAAGCTTTCAATGAAGTTAAGAAATACAATTTACAGATTTTGAAAAATATTATCGAAGAAGGTCAATCTAAAGGTTTATTCACAAAAAACGTCAACATTCCCTTAATTCCACCAACTATTATGGGAACTTATTTTCATTTTCAGATGAATAAACCTTTTTATGCCGATTTATTTAACTTGAAAACTCCTGAAGATTTTGATAATTACATCTATAATGATTTAACAAAACACATACAACAAACCATTAAAGCACTTTTAGTTTATGAAAATTAAAGCAAAATTATTAATTGTCATTTCTTTTTTAGGAATCACTTTTGGATATGCGCAAGAAAGAAGAATTCTCTCTCTCAAAGAAGCCATTTCACTAGTTACGACCAATAGTAACGAGGCTGTATTAGCCAATATGAAAGCAACCACTTCCAAACTGGAAATGGAAATCATAAAAAACAACCAATATCCAAGTTTAAAAATTTCTGGACAATTTTTGCAACTAACAGATGCCAATATTGATTCGAAAATAAAAATGGGTGGCTCTGGCTCTTCTAGCGAAGGTTCTTCACCTATCAAAGTAAGTCAATTATTTTTAGGTCAAGCCAATGTTTCGATGCCAATTTTTAATGGATTTAAGTTAAAAAACAGCATTTCTGCATCCGAGAACATGTATAAAGCCGAAACAGCAAACGCTGCGAATACAAAAGAACAATTGAGTATTTATGTGGTCGAATTGTTTGCCAAATTGTTTCAATCACAACAAACAGCAACACTAATTGAAGATAATTTGAAAAGTGCCCAGCAACGCACCAAAGATTTTTCTGCCATGGTAGATAATGGATTGATGGCTCGAAATGATTTATTGAAAGCACAATTACAAGAATCAAATATTCAACTTTCGTTAGATACTGCAAGAAAAAACGCAAATGTAATTAACTATCAATTGGTTACAGTCTTACAATTGCCAGAAAATACTCTAATCGATATCGATATTGAAACCATCAAAAGCGATATGGTAAAAAATCAAAGCATACAAACAAGCGGTCAAAGAAATGATTTGGAAGCCTTAAGTTACCAACAAAAAGCTTCAGAAGCTGTTATAAAAATAGCAAAAAGTGGTTATTATCCTTCATTAGCATTAGTAGGCGGTTATATCGCTTTCGATTTGAAAGATGTCATAAAAGTTAGTAATGCGATGAATGTTGGAGTTGGATTAAGTTATGATTTGGCTTCAATTTTCAAAAACGGTAAAGAAGTAAAATTAGCCAAAAGCAAATCGGAACAAACCAAAACGGCGGTTGCCATTTTAACCAATAAAATAAAAGAAGAAACGCACGAAGCTCAAGAAAACTACAACCTTTCTTTAAAACAAAATGTAGTTTACACACAAGCGGTTGAACAAGCAACTGAAAACTACCGAATTGTAAAAGACAAATACGACAATAGTTTATCTACGACTAATGATTTATTGGAAGCTGATGTGCAACAACTACAAACCAAAATAAATCTGGCATTATCTCAAGCAGATATTGCTTTAAAATATTACCAATTGCAATTTGCAGAAGGAAAACTAATTAACTCATTCTCCCGATAGCTATCGGGACTAAAAACTAAATATTATATCATAATGGAAAAGAAAAAAACAAACAAAAAATTCATACTTATTTTCTCAGTTCTAATAGTTTTAGGAGGAACTTACGGAGTTTACAAATACATACATTCATTAGCTCACGAAACCACGGATGATGCTCAAATAGAAAAAAACATGAATCCAATAATTCCTAGGGTTTCAGGTTATGTTACCAAAGTATTTGTACAAGACAATCAATTTGTAAAGAAAGGCGATACCCTATTTACTATCGATACCAGAGATTATATTATAAAAGTCGAAGAGGCAAAGGCAGCTTTAATTGGTGCTGAACAAGGTTATGCCGTTTCAAGAGCAGATATCGGAACAGCACAAGCAAATGTTTCTGTATCTGATGCAAATGTTCAATCTGCAAGCGGAAATATCGAAACTGCAAAAATCAGATTAAACAGAGCTGTAAATGATTATGATCGTTACAATAACTTGTACAAAAATCATTCAATTACAAAACAACAATTTGAGCAAGCTGAAGCAACAAAATTAGAGGCTCAAAGCCAATTGCGAATTTTACAAGAACAACAAAAAGCCTCTAATTATCAAAAAACTGTGGCTTCATCAAGATCTAATGTATCATCAAAACAAGCCGAAGTATCTGCTGCAAATATAAAACGTGCACAAGCTGTTTTAGATGCTGCAAATCTAAACTTAAATTATACGGTTGTTACCGCTTCAATTGACGGACAAGTATCAAAAATTGCAGTTCAACCAGGACAGTTTATTCAACCAGGACAATCATTATTTTATATCATCAACAATCAGGAAGTTTGGGTAATTGCAAATTTTAAAGAAACACAATTAAGTAAAATGGTCGAAGGTCAGAAAGTAACTGTAAAAGTAGATGCTTTTCCTGACACAGATTTCAACGGAACAATAACTTCTTTTTCACCAGCAACTGGCGCCCGATTTTCTATTCTGCCTCCAGACAATGCCACAGGGAATTTTGTTAAAACAATCCAACGTTTACCAGTAAAAATTAGCCTTGACGCAAATAATGAAGGTGCAAAAGTAAAATTATTACGTCCAGGAATGAATGTCGATGTAGATGTTCACATTAAATAGTTTTTTAGCCACAGATTAAAATGATTTTCACAGATTACTAAAAAAAAATATTTTTGAATCTTTTAAATCTGTGG
>NZ_JAYWDT010000081.1:0-9127 GCF_043779715.1 Flavobacterium sp. | reverse complement strand
ATGATTTTGCGCCGACTGACTATCATACATTGAGAGGAGGTGTTTATAATCTTGGTTTTATAGCTTTTGCAAGATATGAAAAGGTTAAAGATCTTATTTATTGGTGGAATGAGCGTGTTTTAAAATATGGTTATTGTGATTTTAGCAGAAATATGTTTTATGATCAAATGTGGATCAACTATTTGCCCTCTATATTTGATAATTATTGTTTAATTAAACATTATGGTTATAATATGGCTAACTGGAATTTGCACGAAAGGACCATAACAAATTCATATAATAAAAATTATATAATAAATGATTTAATTCCACTCAGATTTTTTCATTTTAGCGGTTACAAATATAATAGCCCGAATAAAATTGCTTCCTATTTAACAAGATACAGTTTTGAAACAAGACCAGATTTGTTAGATTTATTTACAGAATACCGCAAGCTATTGATTTTTAATAAAATAGAAACAACTATTAACTTAAATGTTGCATATAAAATATCAAATGAAAAAGCCAAAATAAATAAAAATAAAAAATCGATTTTTAGAAAAATTGCTAATAGAATTAAGGTTACAGTAAAAGTTTTTTTAACTGGTAGTATGTAATTTTTATAAATTTAATTAGTACAACTTTAGTATTTAATAGCTTTGTTATGAGTGATTTTAAATAGGAAAAATATGCAACAACCTAAACTCTCTATTATCATTACATGTTACAATCTAGGCGAATATCTAAAGGATGCTATAGGTAGTATCAAAGAGTATGGTA
The DNA here is from genome assembly GCF_043779715.1 of Flavobacterium sp. GTDB lineage: Bacteria > Bacteroidota > Bacteroidia > Flavobacteriales > Flavobacteriaceae > Flavobacterium. The sequence continues at coordinate 8,368 of NZ_JAYWDT010000081.1, read as the reverse complement.
ACAGCGATGATTACGAAATTATTTTGGTCAATGATGGCTCAACAGATTTACTAACAATTGCTACAATTAATGAAATTCTTAAAAAAGATGCAACCATACATTATATTAATCAATCCAATTTAGGTCTGGCAAAAGCTAGAAATAATGGCATTAAATTGGCAAAAGGGAACTATATTATACCATTGGATGCAGACAATAAAGTAAGACAAGAATTTATAGCACAAACCATTTCGATTTTAGACGATAATCCAAACACAGCTGTTGTACATGGAGATGCCCAAAATTTTGGTAATAAAACGAATATTTGGAAATCGAAACCGTTTTATTTTCCAGAAATGTTACTCAATAATTACATCGACGCTTGTGCAGGATTTAGAAAATCAGCTTGGGAAAAATTGGGGGGCTATGATGTGAATATGCCTGTTATGGGTTTTGAAGACTGGGATTTGTGGTTGCGAATGGCAGTAAAAGGTTATCAATTTCATTATGTAGAAACTGTTTTGTTTGATTATAGAGTAAGAGAAAATTCATTGTTATCCAAAGCTTGGAAAGAAAGATCTCTATTAATTGATTATATTTTTGAAAAAAAGGAATTAAAACATTTGTTGCCTTTTAGAAATTGTCTCATAGAAAATCAAAAACTTAAAGAAGAGCCTTCTGTTAAAATGATGATTCAAGTTATTCTAAAAAAGATCAAGAGAAAATTTTCTTTCTAAATGGAAAATTCTAAAAAAATACTCTTTACAACAGAAAATACTTCTTGGGGCGGTAGCGAATTGCTCTGGACTAGAACTGTTGTAGAACTGTTGCCGTGTGGTTTTTCTATTGCGGTTTGCGTTCACGCAAAATTGATTTTACCAAAGGAAATTCTTTTACTGGGAAAAGAAAATAAATTAATTATAAATTATTTTTCTAAAGCAGCTTTACCGCTATGGAAAAGAATGGCCAATCGTTTTTTATCCGACAATAAAAGATTTAAACCCGTTAATGAAAGAGATACTTTTATTTTAAATTTTAAACCTCATTTAATAGTCATCAACCAAGGATTTAACTTTAATGGAGTACAAACAATGGGTTTTGCTGTGCAAAATAAATTTAAGTATGTGACTATTTCCCACGCTGTAAATGAAGGAATGTGGCCTAATCTTGTTTTGAGAAAAAAAATGAAATTGGGATTTGAAAATAGTCAAATGAATTACTTTGTGAGTGAGGATAACTTAACTATTACTCAAAACCAATTGGGGTTTGCTTTAAACAATGCGGAAGTTATTCGCAATCCATTTAATGTTCCTTTAAATCCCAAATTAGACTTTCCAGAACAAAATGATTTTCATTTGGCTTTTGTAGGGCGTTATGATTTTTATGCTAAAGGACAAGATGTTTTGATTCGGGTTTTAGCACTAGAAAAATGGAAAAATAGAAATTTAGTAGTTAATTTTTATGGAGAGGGAAATGACATCGAGAATATAAAAGATTTAATTCATTTATACGAAATTAAGAACGCTATTGTACATTCACACACCAACACCCTCGATATTTGGAAAAATAATAAAGGATTGATTTTAACTTCTCGTTTTGAAGGATTACCTATAGTGATTGTCGAAGCCATGCTTTGTAAACGTTTGGTAATTGTGACTGATGTGAGCGGAAACAAAGAGTTGGTTCTGGATAATGAAACAGGATTTATTGCTGCTGCACCAAGGCCAGAATATGTTGATGAAGCATTGGAAAGAGCATGGCAAGTTCGAGAAAATTGGCAACAAATAGGAGAAGAAGCGAGAATTCAAATACTAAAGCATATCCCTGAAAATCCAGCCATGATATTTGCAAATCAATTGCAGTCTGTTTTAAACAACATATAGATGTATATAAAAGTTTATTGCATTTTAGTACACAAAAATCCATTACAACTTAAGAATTTGCTTTCGATTTTAGACGATGAAAAATCATTGTTTTTTATCCACCTTGATAAGAAAGTAAATCAAATAGAATACAAAATGATTCTTCAAAATTCGAATTGTCATTTCGTAAAAAACAGAATAGCATGTTCTTGGGGGAAATACAGTTTGGTGCAGGCAGCATTAAACACAATGAAAGAGGTTCAAGATTATATGAATAATAATTATTCAAGTTCAAACTACCACTTTATAATGTTGTCAGGAGAAGATTTACCATTAAAAACGAATTGTTATATTCATGATTATTTAGAAAAAAACATTAAGACTTCATTAATAAATTATTGGAAGTTACCTTATGAAAACTGGTGGAATGGTGGTTTTTTTCGATTTGAAAGTTTTTATTTTTTTGACTATAAAAAATTCAAGAAACTGAATTATTGGGTTAACAGAATTATTAAAAAGATTCATTTAAATTTTTTATTTCCTTTAAATCGATTCCGTAAATATTTCCCAAGTTTTCAAATTTATGGAGCTAGCCAGTGGATGGTATTAAGTAAAGATTTGGTAGCATTTGTTATTGAAAAAAATAATAGTAATCCAAAATTCAATTCTATATTTAAATATGTTTTAGCGCCAGACGAATTGTATTTTGCAACTTTAATTTTAAATTATGATTTAGAACAGCAATTTGTAATAAACAATAATCCTACCCATTTAGTTTGCTTTGAAGGATTAGAAGCAAGTCCTAAATATCTTGATGTGCAAGATTTAGAATACAACAAGTCAGCTAATTTATTATTCGCAAGAAAATTTGATCCACATATAAATCAAAAAACAATTGACTTTGCATACAAAATGATTAGTAAATGAAAAAGTTAGCGGTTTTAATGCCTACTTACAATTGTGCTTCTTATTTACAGGAGAGTATTGATTCTATTCTAAATCAAACGTTTTATGATTTCGATTTTTATATTTATGACGATTGTTCTACGGATAGTTCGAGCCAAATCATTTCTAGTTATACTGATAAGAGAATTTTTTATATCAAGAACATAGAAAATGTGGGAATAGCTAAAACTCTTAATTTGGGTTTAGAAGCTTTATTGCCAAATTATCAATACATTGTTAGGATGGATGCCGATGATTGGAGTTTTCCAGAACGGTTTCAAAAACAAATTGATTTTATGGATCAAAATCTGCAAATTGTGATGTCGGGAACACAGGGATATTGGTTGAAGGAAATGTCAAAAAATCCTATATCTGGATGGAAATATCCTAGTGAATTTGAATATTTGAAATATTACTTACTTTTTGGAGCTTCATTTGGACATTCATCTGTGATTTTTAGAAATGAATTTTTTATAAAAACAAAACTAAGGTACAATCAATTAATAAAAACCTGTGAGGACTGGGATTTATGGATTAAAATTTCACAATTAGCAAAAAATGCTAATTTGACGGATTTTTTAATGAAATACAGAATATCGTCAAACAGTAATCACCGTTCATCAGAAAATAAAAAATTGCATTTTAAAGAAAGATGTATTATTATTTCAAACTATTGGAAAACGTTTGATATTAATTTAACTCCTGAACAAATATTTGAGTATTATTATGATACGAATGCTAGTAGTATGAAGCAAAATTTTGATATCAAATTAAAAATACTAATCGATTCATTTAACGAATTGTTTTTAAATCATGTTACTAATTTAGAAAGCGAAGACCAGAAAAATTTTAGTTATTTGCTAGCTCGTAAAATTCTTGATTATTGGAAAAGATCAACGGTTAGTAGATACAATCCTTTAGTTTGGTTTGTAGTTCTAAATAGAGTGAGATTTATAAATAACATAAGATTAATTAAAAGCCAACTCAATTAAAATAATGCAATCAAGTAGAATTGATGTACTGGATAGCTTTAGAGCAATAGCCATTTTGATGGTGATTTGTTTTCATTTTTTCACGCGTTGGACCTCATTGTATCCTTATGGGACTAGTTATGATTTTTTTGGATATGGTAAATACGGGGTTCACTTTTTTTTTATGATTAGTGGTTTTGTTATTTTTTTTACATTGGAAAAAACTGCTACTTTCAAACAATTCTGGAAAAATAGATTTATTCGATTGTTTCCTTCCATGTTTTTTGCGTCTGTATTGACGTATTTTTTTTTCACTGTATTTGATACCGATTTTTTATTTCCAACGAGTCATTATTTTAAAAATATTCTAGTAAGCCTTACTTTTATTCAACCGGATTTAATATCTTCTTTAACACATTATAGATTTGAATTGGATTATATAAGTGGTTGTTATTGGAGTCTATGGGTTGAGATTCAGTTTTATTTTTTGGCAGCAACGGTTTATTATATTTCTTCAAAAAGGTTTTATACTTGCTTCTTTTTGATAGCTGGAATACTTGTAATTGCAAGTTTTTTGTTGTCACACATGTATTCCAATTCTTTTTTAATTGCTAAATTAAAGGCCTTGAGGTCAATTTTTAATTTGATAAATGCTTTGCCATTTTTTTGTTTAGGATCTGTTTTTTTTATTTTTTATAAAAATAACGTGAGCCAACTGAAAAATCCTTTTTTTCTTAAAGCTAGTTTTGTGTTTTTTCTTGGTTTTTTATTCTTTAATAATTACAAGGACGTAATTCTATTAGGAGTGATTTTGTTATTTGTTTTGTTGTTTTTTTTGATGGTTTATTACCCAAAAAGCATTTCATTTTTGAACAATAAATTTTTAAATGCAATAGGAGTTTCGTCGTATTTTCTTTATTTAATACATGAAAATTTAGGGGTTTTCCTAATTCATAAAAATCTATTGGTACTCGAACGTTTTATTTTTTACAACCAATTTGCCTAATTTTATTCCTAATAGCATTGAGTATTTTGTTTACGACCTATATAGAAAGCTATGTTATTCAGTTTTTGAAAAACGCATTAAAAAACCGTCAATAGAATGCTAGCTTCAATTTTAATTGTATCCAAAAATCGAAAAAAAGATTTATTAAGAACATTAAGAATTATTGAGTCTTTAATAGATAAATCTCAAGTTGAGGTCATGGTTTTTCTAGACGGATGTACTGATGATTCTGAAAATCTTCAAAATGAATTAATTTGGGTAAAATGGTATAAGTCTAAAAAATCTATTGGAGCTTCTGCTGCGAGGCATCAGATTTATCCATTAGCAAATAGTGAGATATTAATTGGTTTAGACGATGATGCCCATCCTTTAACTATAGATTTTATTGCACAGTTAGAGATTTTATTTAAAGAAAACCCAAATGTGGGTATTTTAGCATTCGAAGAAGTAAAAGGTATTTTTGAATCAGATAGTGTAGCACTCGAACAATCTGAAAAAGAAAAAAAACAATTTCTTTGTTCAGAGTTTATTGGTTGTGGATTCGCCATCCGAAAATCGGTTTATTTAGATACAAATGGTTTTCCTGTTTGGATAGATATTTATGGTGAAGAATCATGTGTTTCAATAGAGGTTTTGGCAAAAGGATTTGATATTTTATATTCAAATCAGATAAAAGTAAATCACAGGGTAAATAAGCAAGTTCGGAACTTAAGAAAACAAAACTATTTTAGATTTGGAAAACAATTAAAAAATTCAACGTATTATTTTTTAGTATATTATCCGTTCCCTTTCTTTCCTATAGTAAAGTTATATTGGCATAATTTTAAAAAATATGCCGTAACGGACTGGGAATACAGTAAAGTATTTTTTAAAACAATTTTTATTGTAATCGTCAATGTTCCAAAAATTTTAAGATATAGGAATCCCGTTGCTAAATCTTTGATTATAAAAATGAGAAATTTATCAGCATTAAAATTTTGAAATGAAAACCATAGCCATAATTCCAGCTCGTGGCGGATCTAAAAGATTGCCTAATAAAAATAGGCTCTTGCTTGGCGATTATCCGTTATTGGTGCACAGTATTTTATATGCGCAAGCCAATAGCGACATCATTGATGCGGTTTATGTCTCAACAGATGATCCAACAATCAAAGCAATTGCATTGACTTACGGTGCACAAGTTATTGACCGACCCGCATCTATATCGGATGATTTTGAGCCTACGTTAACTTCATTGCAGCATGTATTGCAATCTATTGATCAGGATGTAGATAACGTCGTGGTATTGCAGCCCACCAATCCGTTGCGCCCGCCAAATTTATTAAAAAAATGTTTTGAGAAATTCCAAAATGGAAAAGTTGATAGTTTGTTTACCGTTACTCAAACCCATCAGAAATTAGGAAAAATCGCAAATGATAAATTTGTACCTTATAATTACGAAATAGGTCAACGCAGCCAGGATCTAAAGCCGCTTTATTTTGAGAATGGATTGCTTTATATCACAAAGGTAAAGTTCATTTTTGAAAATAAAATAATTACTGAAAATGCATTTCCATATTTGGTGAGTCATATTTTTGCCAATGTAGATATTGATACGAAAGAAGATATGGAGTATGCAGCCTATCTTTATCAAAAAAATACAAATCCCAACTCCTAATTTATTTCATGAATCCATACATAGAAATTGCTGGTAGAAGAATAGGGCAAGATTTCCCGCCATTAGTTATTGCAGAAATAGGTATCAACCACGAGGGTTCTTTGGATGTAGCCAAAAAAATGGTTGACGCAGCAAAAAGAGCAGGAGTTGAAGTTGTTAAACATCAAACCCATATCGTGGAGGATGAAATGAGTGGCGCTGCCAAAAAAGTAATTCCTGGCAATGCTAGTGTATCTATTTATGAAATTATGGAACGCTGTTCTCTTAATGAAAGTGACGAACTGGAATTAAAAAACTACGTAGAAAGTCAGGGCATGATTTTTATATCTACGCCCTTTTCTCGTGCTGCAGCCGAAAGACTGAAAAAAATGGAACTTCCAGCCTACAAAATTGGTTCTGGCGAATGCAATAATTATCCACTCTTGGAGCACATTGCTACTTTTGGAAAACCAATTATTTTAAGTACTGGAATGAATACTATTGAAAGTGTGCAAAAAGCGGTTGCTATTTTTGATAAACACAATATTCCTGTAGCCCTTTTACATACTACTAATTTATACCCAACACCCATTCATTTGGTGCGGTATGGTGCTATGACGCAATTGCACGAAGCCTTTCCTGATAAGGTTTTTGGACTTTCTGATCATACCTTAAACAACAATGCGTGTTTGGGAGCAGTCGCTTTGGGTGCGAGCATTTTAGAACGCCATTTTACAGATCACATGCAACGTACTGGACCAGATATTGTATGTAGTATGGATGAAAAAACCACTTCTGAATTGATAGTTTCTTCCAATGAGATTTGGCAAATGCGCGGCGGAATCAAAGCACCAGCTCAAGAAGAACAGATAACGATAGACTTTGCTTTTGCAACTGTTTGCACTATTACTACCATAAAGAAAGGTGAAGTATTGACCCAAGAAAATATCTGGGTAAAGCGTCCAGGAACCGGAAAAATTTTAGCGGAAGATTATAATGAAGTATTGGGAAAAATTGCAAGACGAGATATTGAGAATGACGAACAAATGACTTGGGACGATATAGTTTAGGTTTAATTAAAACAGCGTCTCGACTGCGCTCGACTTGGAAATAATATTTGAAATAAATCATATCATATAAAAGATGTCAAATCGAGTGCAGTCGAGATTGATTAAGATTCAATAAGATTAAAATTTTAAAATGAAAAAAGTACTTTTCTTAACAGGAACAAGAGCTGATTTTGGTAAAATAAAATCGCTCATTTCGATACTAGATAACGATCCAGAATTTGAAGTATTTGTTTTTGTTACAGGCATGCATTTGCAAGAAGTATATGGACTAACGCTGATTGAAATTGAACGATGTGATTTTAAGAACGTGCATACGTTTGAAAATAGTACTCACGAAACCACCATGGATTTGACTTTGGCTAAAACCATCGAAGGATTGTCTAGCTATTGCAAAAAGGTAAATCCGGATTTAATTGTAGTTCATGGAGATCGAGTAGAAACTTTGGCAGGCGCAATTGTAGGTTCACTCAACAATATTCTTGTCGCTCATATAGAAGGTGGCGAACTGTCTGGAACAGTTGATGAGTTAATCCGACATAGTGTTTCTAAACTCAGTCACATTCATTTTGTTTCAAACGATGCTGCTGCTAGGCGCTTAAAGCAAATGGGAGAAATTGAATCTTCAATACATACCATTGGCTCTCCCGATATTGATATTATATTTTCCGAAGACTTACCAAAGATTGAAGACGTAAAAAAATATTACGAAATTCCTTTTGAGAATTTTGCTATTGTAATGTTTCATCCTGTGACAACCGAAGCTACTGCGATGAAAGCCTACGTTCAAAATTTTGTAGCTGCCTTACAAACCGATATCCATAATTATATCGTGATTTATCCCAACAACGATTTAGGAAGCCAATGTATAATTGATGAATATCAGAAATTGAAAGGCAATG
>NZ_JAYWDT010000080.1:0-9133 GCF_043779715.1 Flavobacterium sp. | reverse complement strand
CAAACAAGCAAAACAATATTCGAACTAAATACACTTCTAAAGGATGCCCTTCATACCCTATTTCTTCTAATCGGTCATGCAGTTTACCCATCAATTCTGCAGCTTTGATATTCGCAGGATCTTGCTCTTTATAGGTTTTCTTTTGATACCCAAGTATGGAACCAAAACTTTGAACATTGAGAACTAATTCATCAAGCGTAAACTGTACAGTAGTTTGTTCCTCAGTATCATAAAGCCTAAAAATATGAAAGTCACATACCAAAACGTATTTGGGTAATTCGTTTTGCTTTAATCCGTGCGTATAATCAATAGCCTGCTGAAAAGCTTTATCCAGGTTTTTACCCCGACTTTTCATTTCAACTAAGATGGTTCCCTTCCAGAGTAAATCTATATATCCATCTGCATCTGAGAGTTTTTTTACCCTGTGCTCAAAAGTCCCTATCTTTTTCCGAGTTATCCCAAAAACTTCAAAAAAAGCATCTAAAAACGGTTTAGCATCAGCTTCTTCATTGGTAGTATCTTTCCATTCTTTAGAAAACCGAACAGCTCTATCTTTAATCTCGTTCCAGCTTAACGCCATAATTATGAATTTTTAATCTTAAATTTTTATAGTACTTCTACCCTATCCTTGCAATCGCTCACTAGAAACTGTGCTGTGCAGCTGCAAAGAAACTTGTTTTGGCAATCATTTACAGATGTATTATCTCGCTTACAGTACTTTAAATTCTGTGAATTATTTTAAACATTAGAAGCAACCATTATGGTTTTATCTATACAGTAACGCGTTTCATATTTATTTGCAAAAAATAGGCAACTTGTTGTAAAATGTGGTGTTTAATAGTCGTAAATGTAGGAAATTATAATGTACAAAAGGTGTAAAAACAAAAAAACCACTGCTTACAGTGGGTTTTTAAGTAAACGGTACAGGACTAAATTCGAACCTTATACTCAAAGATTTGAAATTCGTAGCTGATTGATTTGAAACTTAAAGTAGTACATACATTTGATAGGATGCTGGAATTGATTGGTTTCATTAATTAAAATCCGATAACACGATTTGCGATCCCAACAGATTCCAATTGTCAAGACCAATTTTTTTCTCACTTTATCGATATACTATGTGGTCACGGATTGCGAATTTGCGCAATCGGAATATTTGGTTTAAATTAATGTTTTCAGTTCAATTTCATCATGCTACTATTTTCCTAACCTAATTAATGAGGTAATTTATCTCTAAAATAACCATATACCCAAGTCCCAACAATAGCAAAGAATAAAGTTACAAGCATCACGGTTACTCCAGTTCCTATTTGAGCGAAAATTGGACCAGGACATGCTCCAGTAATAGCCCAACCTAAACCAAAAATAAGTCCGCCAATTATTTGACCTTTGTTGAATTTTTTATCGTGAAATTCTATTTTTTCTCCATAAATAGTTTTTATATTGAACTTTTTGATAAGAAAAACGGAAATCATTCCCACCACAACAGCACTACCAATAACACCATACATGTGAAAGGATTGAAAACGGAACATTTCTTGAATGCGGAACCAACTGATAATTTCGGCTTTGATGAATACAATGCCGAACAATAAACCTACGATTAGGTATTTAGTGTTGTGGTACCATTTGTGTTCTAAATGACTTTCGTTTATACAAATTGTGTCTAAAGAACGTGTTTCAAAATCTGTATTTTGATCTATATTATTCATATTGTATTTTTTAAAGTGAAAGTAGGTAAGGAAGAATAAAGTTTGCCATTATGAGTCCGCCTACGAAAAAGCAACAAGTAGCAACTAGTGATGGTACTTGCAGATTTGACAAACCCGAAATTGCGTGACCACTTGTGCAACCACCGGCATAACGCGAGCCAAAACCTATCATAAAACCTCCCACAACCATCATTAAAAATCCTTTGAGTGTGAATAGATTTTCCCAAGAGAAAATTTCTGATGGTAACATTCCGTCAATATTTGTAATACCATAAGTTGCTAATTCTGTTCTTAAATCGTCATTGATGATTATTGGATTTGGATTGGATAAAAAATGGAAAGCAATTACACCTCCAACTAGAATCCCGCCTATAAAAAACATATTCCAAATTTCTTTTTTCCATTCGTATTTAAAGAACGAAATGTTGGCAGGTAAACAAGCGGCACAAGCATGACGTAAATTGGCGCTAATACCAAAATTTTTGTTTCCTAAAATTAATAATGCTGGTACGGTAAGACCTACTAATGGACCAGCAATGTACCAAGCCCAAGGTTGTTTGATTAATTCTATAATTTCCATAATTTAAAATTTTATGATGCAAATTTGAACTAAAAAAAAGACCTGGTTTGTAACCTTTGTCACATAACAAAAAAAGTGCTTGATTTCTCAAACACTTCCTTTACTATTTTATTAAGTTAAATTACCAACAACGCAACTCACAAAAGATTTTCCTTTATGTAAAAGTGTGTACATCCTTTTTTGAGATAACCCAAGGTGGATAATGTATTTACAAAAACAGCTCTATCTATATCAAAAATAACAGCAATGGTATCTGTTTCTTTTATCGATTTCGACTTCGGTTACGTTTTCAATTTTTAGTAGTGCCGTTTTTAAACTATTCAAACAACCACCCTATTTTATGTGTCATTTATATCTATTTTTAAAAACTATTTTACATCCATCCATTCATTTGTTCCACCGCAAAGCCAATTGGCTTTATATCCTAAATCGGAAAATAATTTTGCACCGTCTATAGATCGACCACCTCCTTTGCCACAAGCAGTTACATAATGATTTTTCCTGTTCAATAAAACACTATTTTCTTTTAAAGCATCTAATGGAATATGTATTGCATCTTCAATATGATAATTGTCAAATTCCTCTTTAGAACGAACATCAATTATTTGAAATATCATATTATTTCCAATTAGTTCCTTCACCGTTTCTACTTCTATACAATCGATGCTTTTTTTGGTGTCGTTTGGCATTCTCACTTTTATAATTATTGATGAAATTATTGTTAGTATTCCAATCAAATAAATGGCATATTCTATTCCAAATACATCGGCTGTAATTCCCGAGATTATTGCTCCAATAGCATACCCTAAATCTCTCCATAATCTAAAAACACCAATGCTTTCTGCTCTTTGAAAAGGATTAGTAGCACCTGCAATTGTCGATAAAAAAGTTGGATAAACCAAAGCCGTTCCAAAACCTAAAAGTCCTGAGACTAGTGCCAATTGATAAAAAACACTACAAAAAGGAATGGCAATAATGGCAATACCTTGTACTAACATTCCCCAAAAAAGCATTGCCTTTTTTGAATAAATATCAGACATTTTACCTGTAAACAATTGACCAATTCCCCAAACCGTAGGATATATAGCTGTTATAATTCCAATATTTGCTGTATTATAATGCATTGTGAATAAAATGATTGGCAATAATCCCCAAATCATACCATCATTTAAGTTATTCACCAATCCTGCTTGTGTTACTGCGCTTAATGTTTTGTTTTTGAAAGTAGTTTGGATAAAAACATTATTTAGTTTTTCTGGATTTACTACACTAGAAATAGCTTCTATATGTACAAAATGACGAGTGTCTTTGACAAAAAGTAGCGTAAGCAAAAATCCTACTATCGAAATTCCAATTCCAAGATAAAAAGGATAAGGGGTTACACCATATTTTTCGGCTATAATCCCTGTTAGAAACGCTACAACTCCAACAGCAAAATAGCCAGCAAACTCGTTTAGTCCCATTGCAAAACCTCTGTCTTTTTCGCCGACCAAATCTATTTTCATTACCACAGTGCTGCTCCAAGTCAAGCCTTGACTAATGCCTAACAAAATATTAGCAAAAATTACCCAGTTCCAAGAATTGGCATATATTAAAATAAAAGGTACTGGAATGGCTAAAAACCAACCAAATAAAAGTAAATTTTTTCTCCCAAATCGATTGGCTAATTTTCCGGTGAAATAATTCGTAATGGCTTTAGTAACTCCGAATGCTACTATAAATGAAAGAATAGCTGTTTTGGAAGCCATTCCAAATTCAACTTCAGCAAATTTTGGAAAAATCGATCTTTCCATTCCAACCATTGCACCAACAAAAGCATTGATGATAACCAGAATTGTAAATTGTTTCCAATTTTCTTTTAGACCGAGTTTTATGATATCTTTTTTCAATTTTGTCTTTTTAAAATCTTAAACAATTCCGTACAGGCTTGCTATTTATTGTCCAATTAGTTTTTACCAAGTAGTAAATCCCCCATATTTTTCTTCACTCATAATATTCTAATTGATAATCTCCTATATGTTTTTTGTTCTCTAAAATTGATTTTTTATGTTTGAAATAATTAACAATTCCAATTAAGAAAATAATACCCGAAACTGCAAATAAAACTATTTCGATGGCAATACTATTTTCGATTTTTAATACATTTTTCAGACTTAAACCTGCAATTAGAAAATACATTGCAGTTCGCAAAAATGCTAAAAAAGTAGATTGGTTAGCAAGTACAGTTCGTTGTAATGCCAATTTTTCTCTTAAAATTAAATCTTTGTTGATAGGTTTCTGGTTGTTCATTTGGAGTTGGTTTTATCAAGAATGATTTTGATTATTTCTTCTTTGGTTAGAACCCCAGATTGTCGCCATAGTTGTTTACCGTCTTGAAAAAGCATCATAGTAGGGACTCCGCGAACTTGGTATTTTTGTGCCAATGTTTGGTTTTTGTCTACATCTATTTTAATAATTGTAATACGATCTTGAAGACTTTCCTTCACTTGATTTAGAACAGGTAAAAGCATTTGGCAAGGACCACACCAAGTGGCAAAGAAATCTACCAAAACTGGTTTTTCAGAATTTATAATGTCATTGAAATTACTCATTTTCTTGTTTTTTTTTGGAATTGAACAGCCATAGCTAGCAAAACCCATAGTACATAAAGTGCTTATTTTTTTAATATAGTATTCACATCTTGCCAGGTGCCACCATTAGTAACATTTACAAAACCATTTTGTTCTAATATACTTTTGGCTTGACCGCTACGGTTACCACTTCGGCAAAAAACGACAATATTTTCTTTTCCTTTAAATTTATCCAAGTTTACAGCAATTTGGTCTAAAGGAATGTTTGTTGAACCTTTTACATTACCCTCAGCAAATTCGTCAGGAGAACGGACATCTACCAAAAACGCTCCTTCTTTTACTAATGTTGCTAAATTCTCGTTATTATTTCCGCCAAATATAGTAGTGAAAATTCCCATATCTTATTTTTTTATGATTATTAAATTATACTTTTAAAACTTTACTTTGACACACAAAATCGGTTTTAGAAACAGTTGTTTTTTCAATGGCATTGTAACCACCTTCAATTTCAGAAAAATTTCTGTAACCGCGAGCTAGCAATATTGATGCTGCCATCATAGAGCGATAGCCACCAGCACAATGCATAAAGAAATGTTCTTCTGGATTGATGTCTTTCACCCATTCATTTATAGCTGCTAAAGGACGGCTGTAAGACTCCTCGACGTGTTCTGCTTCGTACTCACTTTCTTTACGAACATCGATAACTTTGCTTTCGCCAATTTTTACTGCTGCCTCAAATTCGTCGGCAGTTATTCTGTTTACCGTATCAACATCATAACCAGCTGCCGCCCAAGCTTGAAAGCCATTTTTTAAATGGCCAATTACGTTATCGAAACCAACACGAGTTAAACGAGTTACTGTTTCTTCTTCCAAACCTAAATCGGTTACTAATAAAATAGGTTGTTTGACATCGCCAATTAAAGCACCAACCCAAGGAGCAAAATCGCCATCGACACCAATGTTTATTGATTGTGGAATAAATCCTTTTGCAAAATCGCCATTATTTCGAGTGTCTAAAATTAATGCGCCAGTTTCTTCAGCAACCACTTCAAATTCGGTAGCCTTGATAGCTTTCATACCTTGATTGAAAACCGTTTCAAAACTTTCAATTCCGCTTTTGTTCATGGCTACATTCATTCCGAAATAAGCTGGCGGTGGCAATAAACCATCAGTAACTTCTTTGACAAATTCGGCTTCAGTCATGTTGGAGCGCAAGGCATAATTAGTTGCTTTTTGGTCACCAATGGTACCTACCGTTTCTTTGCTCATATTTTTTCCACAAGCCGAACCGGCACCGTGCGCTGGATAAACAATTACGTCATCAGCCAAGGTCATAATTTTATCTCTCAAGGAATGGAATAACAATCCAGCCAATTGCTCTTGTGTCATGTGAGCTGCTTTTTGTGCCAAATCGGGACGACCAACATCACCTAAAAATAAAGTATCTCCTGAAAAAATGGCGTGGTCGTTTCCATCAGCATCAATTAATAAATACGTGGTACTTTCCATTGTATGACCTGGAGTGTGCAATACTTTTATTTTGATATCTCCAATTTCAAAAACTTGATGGTCTTTTGCTGAAATGAATTCAAAGTCAGGTTTAGCATGTGGACCATAGACGATAGATGCTCCTGTTTTTTTACTTAAATCTAAGTGACCAGAAACAAAATCGGCATGAAAATGGGTTTCGAAAATGTATTTTAATTTTACCCCGTCTTTTTCTAATCTGTCCATATAAGGTTGCGTTTCACGAAGAGGGTCAATGATTGCTGCTTCTCCATTGGATGTGATATAATAAGCTCCTTGAGCTAAACATCCTGTATATATTTGTTCGATTTTCATTGTACTGTTGTTTACTATTTTTTAATATTGTTAAACAAAATTAGTATTTGATTTTTGCTTTAATTGTAACAATTATCACATAACCTTTTTTTATGGGAAAAATAATTCTTTGATTATGATATTGATAACCAAAACCAACCAAAATAAGTTTTTAATTTTGCCTAATCTATATTTTGGATAAAGCCGTTCCAGTAACTATTCCGATAATTTCACAATCAGAAATTGTGAATAAAAATTACTAATACTAAATGTTTATGAACACTCACACAACACTTACTAATCCTGCAAGATTACCGGCAACTTCACCTTCAATTACTATTAATGGATAATTGAATTTTTGTTATTCTTCGTTGTCAGCAACATTAGTTTTTTTTCTATTTTATCATTCTGTAAGAAGCTACAGTATTTAAAATACATTTGGTAACAGCAAAATCGCCAATTGTAAAACCTTCTTTTGGTATCGCTGGTACAATCAAAGTACGAGTTGTAAAAACAGCTATAATTGATAGGATTCTAAAAACAATAGCTGTTTAATATTAACTAATACTTTTTTGAAATAGCCAACAGAACCAGCAACGCTAGTTAAATCAACAAATAAATAACAAGTAAGAAGTGGCTACAACTTGCTAAATAGCAATTAAACAACCTAAAACAGGTACAGTTAATATTGACCTACCGCCTCCTATTAGCCCTAGCGCAAAACCAATAAATATTGATGCAAAAAAACCTATGTATTCCATAATTGTAAAATTTTATACTGTAAATATTGGCAGTTTAAATTTCATGATTTATAGCTTTTATCACACAAGTACTTTATTTTAATAGTTCGATGTGATTACGGTGCAATTTTAGTGCACCACGTTGTTCTAATTTTTTGAGTAATCGAGAAATTACTTCTCGTGAGGTGTTTAATTCAGTAGCAATTTCTTGATGTGATAATTTTAAATCTGCACAACCGCAAGCATTTTTATGTCGTTTTAAATAAAACTCTAAACGTTCATCCATCGCTCTAAACGCTATACTATCGACGACTTCTAATACTTCTTCAAAACGACTTCTGTAGGTGTCAATTACAAATTCGTACCAACTACGGTGTTGCATCATCCATTTATCCATGAGTGATAAAGGAACCATAACCAACTCTACATCTTCTACCACTTTTGCCATAATTTGGCTCTGTTCATTTTTTGAAGCACAAATCATAGAAATTGCACACGCTTGACCTGGTTTCAAATAGTACATAAAAAACTCTCCGCCATCTTCGTCTTCGCGATAAATCTTGATGCTTCCGCTCAAAACTAATACTGTATTTTTTATATACTGACCCGTTCTCATTATGACATCGCCTGCAACAAAAGATTGATCAAGTGCATTGGAATTTATATCTTCTATAAGTGCATTCGAAAACGATGGGAATCGTTTTTTAAGGTTTAGGATCATTTTGTGCAGTTTATACTAAATAGAGTAATTTAGATTAATCAAGTTGTAACAAAATTAGTCAAATTTAATTTTTTAAAATAATCAATTGAAACAATTAACCATTGGTTATTTTTTAGACATTTTTTTTATTGATAAATTTTTTTTCAAATTATTCATATCCTCATTTACTTTTATTATTAAAAACAATTGTTTCGTGTTGGGTAGTTCGCAAGTTTTTATGATCAAGCATTTTATTTTCGCATATAAAATCACTAACGAAGTACATTTTCATCATACCTCTATTTTTAACTTCAATTTCGCCTCTATATTCACAGTTAAAAGCCTCTTTAATCAACTCGTAAGTGTTTTCAGATATATTAATTTTACCAGGTTCTGAATTATTTTCCATGCGAGATGCAATGTTTACCGTATCTCCCCAAATATCATACGCAAATTTCTTTGTTCCAACGACTCCAGCTACAACTGGTCCAGAATTAATTCCGATGCGTACTTCAAAACGGGTATGATTTAGAGGATTATTATTTTTTGAATCCGTAACAAATTGGGTGATTTCAAAAGCAGCATGAATCATTTTAAAAGCATGATCGTTTGTTGCAAACGGTAATCCTCCCGCACACATATAACAATCTCCTACCGTTTTGATTTTTTCTAAATCATATTTCGCCATAATTTCATCAAATTTCGAAAAATAATAGTCCACACTTTCTACCAATTTCTCTGGTGATAACCTTTCTGAGTAATGCGTAAATCCTTCGAAATCAGCAAATAAAACTGTCACAGATTCGAATTTTTTGGCTAGTACTTTTCCATTTTGTTTCAACTCGTTCGCTGTTTCCTCGGGAAGAATATTAAGCAATTAGTGGTCTGACCGGTTCATTTGTTCTTCAATAATAACATTTGTTTTCTTTATGAATTTATAACGTCTGTACATTCCGAAGGCTAATAAAAAAACAAGTATCGCTGAAACAGCAGATGAAATTGCCATAATC
>NZ_JAYWDT010000079.1:0-20443 GCF_043779715.1 Flavobacterium sp. | reverse complement strand
TTTTTAAAATTAATATATTTGTATTAAGTAATATATAAAATATATAAAAAATGAAAAAAATTACAAATAAATTGTTCTTTTTGTTTGTTTTAAGTTTTGCTACTAATGCAATGCTGGGACAAAACAGACCAGTTCAAAAACTAACTCCTAGTGGGCATATTAGATGTTACACTGTTGAAAATGAAGATGCTTTAAGGGTTAAATATCCAAATCGTGAAACTACTGAGCAGTTTGAAGCTTGGTTAGCGCCTCAAATAGAAAGAATTAAAGCTGAAAGAGCTGCTGGAAAAAATATACTAGCTATATATAATATACCAGTTGTAATACACATTATACACGATGGTGATTGTTTAGGGACAGGAGAAAATATTACTGATGCACAAGCTATTTCTCAAATAACGGTCATGAATCAAGATTACAGAAGAATGGCTGCTACACCTGGAGGGGCTAATTCAACAGGTTTAGCTGTAGATTGTGAAATTAATTTTGTCCTTGCAAAAAGAGATCCAGCAGGAAATCCTTCTACAGGTGTTGTTAGACATCAAATCACACCTTATGCAAATGCTGTAGCAGATGGGGCTGGAGGTCCAGACTGGGAAACTAATTCGGATGTTGAAACCATGAAAGCTGCAACTATTTGGGATCCTACAAAATATTTAAATATGTGGACAATTCGTCCAGGAGGGCTCGCTCTAAGTTCTGGAGGTCTTCAAGGATTGCTTGGTTACGCGCAGTTTCCTTCAGGATCAGGTCTTGCTGGAATTCCTGCTGGTGCCACAGGCGCAAACACCGACGGAGTTGTAGCGGGATTTGATGCTATGGGAACAAATGCTCTAAATGATGGTACTTTTATTTTGAACCCTACCTATAACTTAGGTAGAACAATGACTCACGAAGTGGGTCACTGGTTAGGTTTGCGTCATATTTGGGGAGATAATGCTACTTGTACAAATACTGCTGGAACAGATGCTGGTAAAGATTATTGTCCAGACACTCCTGCCGCTAATGTTGAGCATTATGATTGTGCGGTATATAATACTTGTACAGCAGCACCTGGAAATGATATGGTTCAAAATTATATGGATTATACTAATGATGCTTGTATGGATACTTTTACAGCTAATCAGAAAACACGTATGCAAACTGTTATGGCAGCAGCTACTAGAAGAAGCACGCTAAATGCTTCTAACGGAAGTTTAGCCCCATCGGCGGGAATCTATTTTAATAAAGGAGTAAATAAATGTTCAGTTGTTGAAGGAACAAATTGTAGCTATACAGATGTTACTTATCCTATTTCTATAATAAAAGCTCCAACTGCTAATGCGGTTGTTACTTTTACTGTTAATGGTACATCTACTGCAACAAACAATATAGATTTTCAAATTATGACTCCTACGGTAACGTTTACTTCAGGATCTGCAACTTCACAAAATTTAATTGTAAGATATTTTAATGATGGTATTGCTGAATCAAGTGAAAATGTAGTTTTAGGAATGACTGTTAATGCAGGTGCTGGAGATGCAACACTTATTGCTGGAGCAGACACTTCATCTTTGACAGTTTCTATTATAGATAATGATGTGCCACCTTCACCTACAACACTAGCAACGGTTTTTAGTGAAAATTTTGATGCAACTATTGCGCCAAGAACCCTTACTGATCGTGACGGAGATACATTTAACTGGTTATTATTTTCTTCAAATGCTACATCAGTAGGGTATGGATTGACAGGTAATTGGACTGGTTCTAGATCTTGGAATAATGTGAGTGGCTTAGCTTTGAGTCCAGATAACCTAATGACTTTTACTAATCCTATTGCAATACCTACAGGAACTTCTTCTTTGTCATATAGAGTTGGAGCAAATGATGCAGGATTTCCGGCAGAGAACTATTCAGTTTATGTTACAACTTCAAATGTCCCTAATACAATAGCTGCTCAGGTTCCTGTGTTTAGTGAAACTTTATCAGTAGGAGGTACAACATACGTGAATACTGTAGACATAAGCTCTTTTGCTGGTCAATCCGTTTATTTGTCTTTCAGACATCATGCTTGTACAGATCAAAATATATTAATGTTAGATGATATTATAGTAAATAATACAGTTGCAACAAGCGTTCAAGTTGCTGTAGACACAGCAACACAATATCAGGCTTTTATAAATGCAAACGGGACAGCTTATCCAAAAGATGCTGCTACAGGAAAAATGATAGCTGATATAACAAGCACAACTAATTTTGACTATGGTTGTACATCTGTTGCGGTTTCTAGAGACCAAACAACAGCAGGAGCTGCGGCGGTAAATTATGGTGCAAACACGGCAAATAACCTGAAAGTAATGGCAAAAACAGTTACAGTTACACCAACAAATAATAACGCAGCAGGAGTTGCAAATTTAAAATTCTATTTTTCAGAAGCTGAAATAGCAGCATGGGAAGTTGCAACTGGTAACTTAAGAAGTGCTTTAAGGATATTTAAAGGAGGAGCAACTACTACTATTCCTGCAACAATTGGTGCTTTTGGTCCAAATGTTACTTTAGCAGGAAATGTTAGTAACGGAATAACAGGAGTATATTACTTTGGTGTAGATGCAACATTAGCTACAACAGATTTTGAATTTGCAGATTTTGCATTATTCCCAAATCCTAACAACGGAAACTTTAATGTAAGATTTACTTCAGCATCTGCAAATGATATTAAAGTTAATGTTCATGATATAAGAGGAAGACAAGTATATGAGAAATCATTTGCTAATACAGGAACTTTTAATCAAAACATTAATTTAAATAAAGTAGAAGCAGGAATTTATTTAGTATCTATTATAGATGGTGATGAGAAAACTGTAAAACGTATTGTTGTAAAATAAGCTAAAAATTTATGATTTATTAAAAACGCAAGCTAATAGCTTGCGTTTTTTTTATTTAATAAGTTGTATTTTTAAATTATTTGTATAATTTAGCCTCAAATAACATTAACTAAAATAAACTCAAAATGAAAAAACAATTACTAATAATTATTAGTTTATTGACTTTTGTAATATCACACGCACAAACTTCGGGTATGTGGAGTTCGGTTAACGAAAATCAATATAAAGGAATTCAGAAAGTAAATAGAAACTCCTTTCCAAACGAATATAAATTATTTAGTTTAAATATTAATTTGTTAAAAAACAGATTAATTGGTGCTAAAAATAGAAATGATTTCAGAGGAATATCAAATACTATTATTGAATTACCTAATGCAGAAGGGAACTTAGAGCATTACACGGTTTATGAGATGCCTATTATGGAACCCGCTCTTGCGGCTCAATTCCCTATGATTAAATCTTATGCAGCTCAAGGAATTGAAGACCCTACTGCTGTTGCTAGATTTTCGGTAACTCAGTTGGGATTGCATTCTATGACTTTATCTGGAGGAAAAAGTACGGTTTTTATAGACCCTTATACTGAGGATAGACAGACTTATATTGTGTATAATAAAGCATCGTTAACAAAACCACTAAACGATTTTGAATGTCTAACAAAATCTGAAGTTAATCTGCCTTCGCTAACTAATGATAGAAATTCTAATCCTAATCAGTCATTAAATACAAACGACAAAAAATTAAGAACGTATCGTTTGGCGCAATCATGTACCGCCGAATATGGAAATATATTTGCAGGAACAGGTACAGATGCTCAGATAAAGGCAAACATTCAAGCTCAAATGGCTATTACCATGACTAGAGTAAATGGAGTTTATGAGAAAGATTTGTCTATAACAATGATTTTTATTGCGGGTAATGCTTCTTTGATATATTATGGAGCTGCTGGTTCTGATCCTTGGAGTGGAGAATATAATACTCAAACAGGATTAACTATTGACGCTAATGTAGGTTTCTCTTCTTACGATATAGGACACAATTTTAATACTTCTGGAGGAGGAAACGCTGGATGTATAGGTTGTGTTGCAGGACCAAATACTGTTCCAGCTTCAGGAGAGCATAAGGGAACAGGTATGACAGGAAGATCTAATCCAACAGGTGATGCGTTTGATATTGATTATGTTGCACACGAAATGGGCCATCAGTTTGGAGGTTATCATGTTCAAAGTAGTTCAGGCTGTCGTTCGGGAAGCGGCTTAACGGAAGTTGAGCCTGGCTCAGGATCATCAATCATGGGTTATGCTGGTATTTGTGCCACTAATGTACAAGCTAATAGTGATGCTTATTTTGGTTATGTAAATATTAGAGATATTTCTGATAATGTTCAATTTGGAATTAGTTCTAATATTCCAGCATCTCAAGTTGCAAATTTTGCAAATAATCCACCAACTGCAAATGCAGGTGCAGATTATGTGATACCAAAATCTACTGCATTTGTATTAGAAGGTTCTGGTACAGATCCTGATGGTAATGCAATTACTTATAACTGGGAAGAAAATGACCCAGGCAATCCTAACTCTACAGCTGCTCCAACTGCTACAAGAGCAGTTGGTCCTATGTTTAGAACGAAAACCGCAACAACATCTCCAAATAGATTCATGCCTCCTATGACAAATATATTAGCAGGAGCAACATCGACTACGATGGAAGTATGTCCGTCTGTGGCTAGAGATTTGAATTTTTCTCTAACGGTTAGAGATAATGTTGCAACAGGGGGTCAAACGGCTTCCGATTTAATGAAGGTTACCGTAAACGGAACTGCAGGACCATTTTTAGTTAGTATTCCAAATACAAATGTTAGTTGGGCTGGAGGAACAAATCAAACAGTTACTTGGGCAGTTGCAGGAACAGACGTAAATGGTATTAATGCCAAGTTTGTTGATATTTATTTATCACAAAATGCAGGAACCGCTTTCCCAATATTATTAGCTAGTAAAGTACCCAATGATGGAAGTGAAACAGTAACAATTCCTAATACAGCGGGTACTACAAACCGAATAATGGTAAGAGGATATAATAATATTTTTTTAGATGTTTCTAACACTAATTTTACTACTACAGCTGCTGCAACTGCTACATTTGGGTTAGCTTTTAATGGAGTTGCGGGAGAACAAAATAAATCGATTTGTCAAAGTATATCAACCATTACATATCCTATTGCTTATACAGCAATTGCAGGATTTAGTGGTACGACAACTTTTGCGGCTTCTGGAGTTCCAGCAAATACAACTGTTAGTTTCTCTCCAACATCTATGACTACATCGGGTGTAGTTACTATGACAGTAAGTACCACTGCGACAACAACCGTTGGAATGGCAAATATTATTGTAACGGCCACTTCAGGTGCTATAACAAAAACAGCTCCTTTTTATCTAGAAGTATTGAGTGGTAACTTTTTAGGAGCAAATTTAACAACTCCTGCAAATAATGCAGTAGCACAAAATACAGTTCTAAATTTAACTTGGGCTGCCGATGCAAACGCTACTTCTTATGATGTACAATTAGCTTCTGATCTAGCTTTTACAACTATTATAGCCTCTGGAACAACTACAGCAACAAGTTTTCCTGTAAGTGGATTAACACAAGGAACAAATTATTATTGGAGAGTTTTACCTAAAAATGTAGCTTGTAGTGGTGTTTATGGTTCGTCATTTAAATTCGAAACAGGAATAATTACTTGTACTACAACAAATTCGACAAATATTCCTTTAACAATACTTGATACGGGAGCAAATACAATTAATTCTACATTAAATATTCCTTCAGGAGGGACTATTAGCGATGTAAATGTTACAATGGATTTGTCACATACTTACTTAGGTGATGTAACAGCTACTTTGTTAAGTCCAGCTGGAACACAAGTTCAGTTGTTTTTTGAACCTTGCGGTGGGAGCGATGATGCTATAGCTACTTTTGATGATTCTGGTGCTACAGCAATTTGTGGATCAACTCCAGCGCTTTCAGGCACGATTAAACCTTTTCAAGTATTATCTGCGCTTAATGGGCAATCTTCTACGGGAACTTGGACTTTAAGAATTACAGATGGGTATGCTGGAGATGGAGGAATATTAAATAGCTGGGGACTAAATGTTTGTACTGTTATGTCAGTAGCTTTATCTAATCCAGAATTTGAACTAAATGATCTTAGTTTATATCCTAATCCAAATAACGGAAACTTTAATGTAAGATTTACTTCAGCATCTACAAATGAGATTAAAGTGAATGTGCATGATATGAGAGGTCGTCAAGTATATGAGAAATCATTCTCTAATACAGGAGCTTTCAATCAAAACATTAATTTAAATAAAGTAGAAGCAGGAATTTATTTAGTTACTATCTCAGACGGTGCTAAGAAAAATGTAAAACGTATTATTGTAGAATAATATAAATTTATATAATGTAAAAAGGGAAGCCAATTGGCTTCCCTTTTTTATTTTCCGTTATAAGTAGTCATTGTGTTTTCTAATCCTGCCAATGCCAATGCTTTAACCGCTTCTACTGCAATTTCTAATCGTTCTGGGAGTTTTTCTTTTTCAGTTTCGTCCCATTCGCCTAGCACATAATCGACTTGTTTGCCTTTCTTAAACTCATCACTAATACCAAATCTAAAACGAGGGTATTCTGATGTATTTAGTATTTGCTGAATGCTTTTCAATCCATTGTGACCACCATCACTTCCTTTTGGCTTAATTCGAATAGTTCCAAATGATAAATTCAAATCATCGGTAATTATAAGTACGTTGTCTTTTTCTATTTTTTCTTTTTCCATCCAATACTGAACTGCTTTTCCGCTTAAGTTCATATATGTATTTGGTTTTAATAATAAAAGCGTTCTTCCTTTAAGTTTGTATTCGGCAAGCGAGCCAAGCTTTACAGTCTGAAAATCTAAAGATTCTCGTCGAGCTAAAAAATCTAATACTTTAAAACCTATATTGTGACGTGTGTTTGCATATTCGGCACCAATGTTACCAAGACCAACTATCAAAAATTTCTTCATACTATCGTTATTGCTTTCTTCGAATTTGGTTGTCGAAAAAAAGTTTGAAATCCATTGTATCATTACGAAAAAGGATTGTTAATTTTTATTATTTAACGGACGCAACACTATCCAACTCTCTTTTTAGCGGTGTCATAAATTCGATGAATCTTGGCTTATTCTTACTATCCATCGGGGTGGAATTAGGTAATTTAAGCTTTAGTGCATCTACTTGTTTGCCATTTTTCCAGAAGCGATAACAAACATGAGGTCCAGTTGCTAGTCCAGTGCTTCCTACTTTTCCAATAACTTGACCTTGTGTTAGATGTTGCCCACGACGAACTAAAATTCTAGACATGTGCAAGTATTGCGTTGCATAAGTTTTGTCGTGTTTCACCTTTACATAATTTCCGTTGCCTATAGAATACCCGGCTTTCTCGACTACGCCACTTGCAGTTGTCATGATTGGCGTTCCAGTTGGTGCGGCATAATCTGTCCCGTTGTGTGCTTTGAATCTCATTTGAACTGGATGAAACCTGCTTTTAGAAAATTTTGAAGTGATGTTTATCGATTTTAATGGTGCTTTCAAAAAAAAATTCTTCAACGCTTTTCCTTCTTCATCATAATAATCTACTTTTTTGTCTGATGCGTTTTGTTTGAAAGGGAATGCATATATATTTTTGCCTTTGTATTCAAAATAAGCACATTCTAAAGAATCGATTCCGTCATAAATAGAATCATTTATAAACCTTTCGGTAAATGTTATCGCAAATTTGTCTCCTTTTTTAGATTTAAAAAAATCGATAGACCATTTGTAAATCCCTGTTAATTGGCTTGATAATGCTGCCGATGCGCCTTCGTTTTTTAATGTTTCAGATAACGAACCATTTAGTTCTCCGGCAATAGTTCTTCTTTTGAGGGTTACTGGTTTTTTCTTTTTACTTGCCAAAACAATCGAATCTCGAAAATCGACAACATAATAGTTTAACTGGTCTGGTTGATAAATGAAGTATTCTAATTTTTTAGTTTTATCTTTAGAAAGAAGCATCGTGTAAGGTTTGCCGATTCTTACGATTCTCACATCAAAAGTATCTTTAACTTTAGCAACAATATCATATACTTGTTTACCGTTTAGGTTTTCTTTTTCGATGATACTGCCAAAAGTATCTCCAGATTTTATCGTGTCATTTATAACTAAAAAATCATTGAGTCGAAATCCAAAATCATAGCGAATTGGTTCTGCTTTTTTTGTAGGCAAAACTGATTTTTCATTGTCTTTTTTGCATGAAATAATTAGTAGCGCAATGACTAATAGCGTTATAATCTTTTTCAAATGGAATGGTTTTTAAAGGTTTTCTCCCCAAGTTTTTAATTCTTCGGCTGACCAAAGTTCGGGAAAAAATATTCTTCTTTGGTATTTTGGATGCATATATTTTTTCCAATCACTTCCGCCAGTGGCTTCTCCGTCACCTTTTCCGTTGTCTATATATTTTCTGGCCGCGTTTAAATGACCCATAACCCAAGTAATATTTACCGTATAATCGTAATGGCGCATGGCGGCAATGAGTTCTGGATTTTGCTGATCGGTTTCTGGAATTTCTTTAAACTTTTGCCACAAATTAATAGTATTGTATTCTTCCATACAATCTAAAAATTCTTTTTTGTATTTTTTCTCGAACTCCTTTAAGAAATATGATTTTTCACCAGTTGTGTAATCTTTTCCTGCCGCTTGCCAATACAAATGCTCGAAAGCGTGTTCGAACGGTGTGTTTCTATCTATTGTTGCTCTGAAACGGTGATCGATTAGGTTTATCAAATCGGTCGAAGAAAACTCGATCATGCGATACTGTGCGCTCTGAAAACCACTTGCTGGTGTTAGTGTATGGCGAAATTTCATGTATTGCTCAACTTCCATTCCGTCTCCCATAATGTCGAAAGAAGTAGTTAACATATCAAAATAACGACTAATACGCATAAGTCTTTCGGTAAAAAATGCTGTTGATGGTTTTGTAGTATGTGATAATTGATTTATTTCCCACAAAATCATTTTAAACAACAATTCATTTACCTGATGGTACATAATAAATACGTTTTCGTCAGGTAAAGTTGTTCTTTGAACCTGAAGGTTTAATAACGCATCAGTTTGTATGTAATCCCAGTAAGTGATGGGTTTAGACCAAAGTAGTCCTTCAAGATGTGCTTCGGTTTTCTGATTTATTGCTTTGTATTTTTTGTCAATTTCTTGAACTATATTTTCAAATTTGTTCGTCATATTAGTTAATTACCATAAATGAATTTTTCAATCCTTTAAAAGTTTCTAAATCAGCTTTAATTGATCCTACTGCTAGTTCTGCTTTAATACGTAAAGGTATTTTATTTTCATCGTCAGATATCCAAACAGTTAGACTTTCTTCTTCTTTGAATACACGTCCGGATTGTACAAGAGGTCTAAAAACCATTGTTTTTATTTTGCCAAATTTAGTTCTTAAAGTCTCACGACCAACAAATTTAAGTTTAAATTTCACTATTTCATCATCAAAAAACATATCAATCATAATAGATTCTCCAACTTTTAGTTTGTCTATGTTTGGATGGTTTCTTAAATAATAGAATGACGAAACAATGTCTTGCACATTTTCAGTTACGTTAAATGTTTTTTCGGTATTATTCTTATAATCCTTAACCAGAATGGTATTTTTTTCTTGATTAAAAAAGCCTTCTTGGTTTTTTGTGTAACCGCCTTCGTCTATTTTTCGAAGAAATTGATAAGGTTTGTTAGTGGTTTTGTCTATAAAACTTTGGTAATGGTCTTCTACTTTAAAGAATGTTTTTGCCATTCCAGAAGTGTAACCATGACCAACGGTGTAAAAAACTTTTTTATTATTTATGACGGCTTCTTTTACTTCAAGCGTGGCGTAACCAGCGGTTATCATTCCGTAGTGAATTCGGAACTTAAACCATTCGCCAACATCGAATGCGCTTTGGTTTTGTGCAAAAGTATTTAATGAAATAATTAGCGATAATAGTAGTAATTTCTTTTTCATTTTTAAGTCGATTTATATTCGTTTTAATTAAGAATACAAAAGTCATTCCAAATATACTAAAAAAACAAAAAACCCAGTCAAATAAATGACTGAGTTTTTATGCTTTAACCAACCAAAAAACTATAAATTATGAAAATTTATCAATAAAAAGGGAACCACCCCTTTTGTATTGCGAGTGCAAAAGTAGTACATAAATTCATTATTTTTAGCTAAAAATTAACTTTAACATATATTTATTAAAATCAATAACGCTAAGAAGGAATTTATTGAAAATTATGCAATAAAAATTCAATTTTATTATAAAGTTCCTCTTTTGGCTTGTTCTCTTTCGATAGATTCGAACAATGCTTTGAAGTTTCCAGCACCAAAACCTGTAGCTCCCATCCTTTGAATGATTTCGAAAAATAAAGTTGGTCTGTCTTCTACTGGTTTTGTAAATATTTGAAGTAAGTAACCATCTTCATCGGCATCGACCATAATGGCAAGATTTTCGATTTTGGTTAAATCCTCTTTCATCATATCCATATGAACGCCTAATCTTTCGGGAATGGCTTTGTAGTATTCGTGTGGTGGTGCCGATAAGAATTCTACGCCACGTGCTTTTAGTTGGCTTACAGTTTCTATAATATCATCAGTAGCAATGGCTACGTGTTGCACTCCTTCACCTTCATAAAAATCTAAATATTCTTCAATTTGCGAGCGTTTGTTTCCTTTTGCAGGTTCGTTTATAGGAAATTTGATTCTTCCATTTCCGTTACTCATTACTTTACTCATTAAAGCAGAATATTCGGTGTGAATTTGTTTGTCATCAAAAGAAAGAAAATTTACAAATCCCATTGTGTCTTCATAGAATTTTACCCAAGTGTTCATTTGGTTCCAGCCTACGTTTCCAACCATGTGATCTATATATTTTAGTCCAACTGAAGTAGGATTGTAATCTGATTTGTGCTCAACAAATCCTGGTAAAAATGCGCCTTTGTAGTTTTTTCTTTCTACAAACATATGTACTGTTTCGCCATAAGTGTATATTCCGGCACGAACTACTTCTCCAAATTCGTCTTTTTCGACAGTTGGTTCCATATATACTTTTGCGCCACGAGAAGTTGTTTCTTCAAATGATTTTCTAGCGTCTTCTACCCAAAGGGCAATGATTTTTACACCATCTCCGTGTTTTTTTACGTGCTCTCCAATTGGAGATTCACTATTTAAAGCGGTTGTAAGTACCAAACGAATTTTATCTTGTTTTAAAACATACGAAACTTTGTCGCGAGATCCTGTTTCCAGTCCGCAATATGCGTATGATTGAAAACCGAAAGCTGTTTTGTAAAAATGCGCTGCTTGTTTTGCGTTTCCTACATAGAATTCGACATAATCGGTTCCTAGTAATGGAAGGAAATCTTGTGCTCCTTCAAATATTTTTTCTAATCCGTATTCGACTGATTTTACTTCTTTTGCCATTGTGTTTATTTGTTGATTCGGTTATTCGTTGATTTGACTAACCGAAATAGTTGTTGTTTATTTTAAATTTCTAGCCCCGATTACTTCACTTAATTTTATTTAAATCGGAGTTCAGTGAACTTCGTTTGTAGTGGAAATCCTTTTGAGGTTTTTCACCGAAAAAGATTGGAACGTCCCGATAGCTATCGGGAAGCGGAAAATAGCTCCTAAATATTATTCTACCCAAGATTTATAGTATTGTCCATCATCTAATCCCATGGCTTCTTCTGTTACCATAAGTGGGCGAAAAGTATCGACCATTACTGCTAATTCCTGGGTTTCGGTGTGACCGATACTGCGTTCCATCGCACCTGGTGCTGGTCCGTGAGGAATTCCTTTTGGGTGCAATGTAATGTGACCTTGCTCGATATTGTTTCGGCTCATAAAATCGCCATCTACATAATACAGCACTTCATCGCTGTCAATATTGCTGTGATTGTATGGTGCCGGAATAGCTTTTGGGTGGTAATCGTACAAACGAGGACAGAACGAACATACTACAAATGTTGCTGTTTCGAATGTTTGATGTACTGGTGGTGGTTGGTGTACGCGACCTGTTATGGGTTCGAAATTATGAATGCTGAATGCGTACGGAAAATTGTATCCGTCCCAACCCACTACATCGAATGGATGTGTGGCATAAACAACTTCGTGCATCATGCCTTCTTTTTTGATTTTGATAAGGAAATCGCCTTTTTCGTCATAGGTTTCTATTTCTGAAGGCAATTTAAAATCTCGTTCGCAAAATGGGGAATGCTCTAAGTGTTGTCCTGATTCGTTTTTGTAGCGTTTTGGTGTGTAAAACGGTGTGTATGATTCGACGTAAAACAATCTGTTTTCCGAAGTTTCAAAATCTATTTGGTAAATCATGCCACGAGGTATAATGAGATAATCACCGTACTCGAAAGGAATATTTCCCATCATTGTACGGAATTTTCCTTTTCCTTTGTGAATGAAAATCATTTCGTCAGCATCGGCATTTTTATAAAAATAATCACGTAATGATTTTTTAGGCGCTGCTAGTCCGATAATACAATCTTTGTTTACCAACATGGCTTTGCGACTATCTAAGAAATCGTCTTCGGGTTTTAGTTCGAAACCTTTTAGCAATAGTGATTTTATGTTTTTACCGATGGCGATTTTTGGCTCGACTGAATAGGACTTTGTTATTTCTTTGACTTGTGTTGGTCGGTGAACATGATAAAGCAACGAAGAGTGTCCGTGAAAACCTTCGGTGCCAAAAAGTTGTTCGTAATATAATCCGCCGTTTGGTTTCTCGAACTGTGTGTGTCGCTTTTGCGGAAAATCACCTAATTTATGATATAATGGCATTTTTTAAATTTTAGTTTACGATTTTAAATTTTAGATTTCTGTAAAACTAAAGACTGCCTCATTCAGGATTTCTCTTGATGAGGAATTGTAAGTACGATAATAAACCTGACCATGTAGATTTCATATTACAAATATCGGAAAAAAATATTTTTGTGAGTTCTTTATTATGAAATATTTACAAAAGAGAAAAGGCATTAAAAAATGATGAATCAATTCTTTAATGCCTTTATCAAATTATGTTTTGTTTTATTCTTCTTCTCTTTTTTCAGAATTGTTTAAAACACTGTTTTTCTTACCATATAAGAAATAAATTGCCAATCCGATAGCTAACCAACCTGCTAATCGTAACCAGTTTGTCCATCCTAATCCTGCAATCATCGCTAAACAAACGACAACTCCAAGAA
Organism: Flavobacterium sp.; assembly: GCF_043779715.1. GTDB lineage: Bacteria > Bacteroidota > Bacteroidia > Flavobacteriales > Flavobacteriaceae > Flavobacterium. The sequence goes on along the minus strand of NZ_JAYWDT010000079.1, from coordinate 7,269 downwards.
TTGGAACGAAAGGAACGAAAGGTGTTTTGAATTCTCTTTTCATTTCCGGATGTGTCTTTCTTAAAACAATTACCGAAATACAAACTAAGATGAATGCAAATAATGTACCAATACTTGTCATATCACCAACGATATCTCCAGGAACAAACGCAGCGAATAATCCAACAATAACTAAAATTGCTAAATTGGCTTTGTATGGCGTTTTGTATTTTGAATGCAAATCACCGAATGCTTTTGGCAATAAACCATCTTTACCCATAGAGTAAAAAACTCGTGATTGGCCTAATAACATTACTAATATTACTGATGTAAATCCGAATAAAATAGCTACGGTTACAAACTGTGCTAACCATTCATAACCATTCATTGCAGAGGTAATTGCATTGGCTACAGAAGCTTCTTTTCCACCAGTTCTAAAAAACTCTACTGATTCTAGACCTGTTAAAACGTGAGCAAAAAGTATATATAAAACGGTACACACTGCTAATGATCCTAAAATACCAATTGGCATATCACGTTTCGGGTTTTTAGTTTCCTGCGCTGCGGTACTTACTGCGTCAAAACCAATAAAGGCGAAAAACACAGTTCCTGCTGCTCCAAGAATTCCCCAAATACCTCCAAAACTATGACCTATTCCATGCTCGTCTGTAAAAACAGATGGTTGAGGAATATAAGGTGTATGATTTTCTGGTTTAATAAAATTCCAACCTAAAACAATAATCAAAATTACAATTGCAACTTTCACTATAACAATTAAGCTGTTTACAAAGGCTGATTCTTGAGTTCCTTTAATTAAAAGTAAACTGATTGCCGCTACGATAAACAATGCTGGTAAGTTGATGAATCCACTTACGCCGTCTGGAGAAGTCTGAAATGGAGAGTGGCACCATTCATAAGGAATTGGACTCATATGGAGTACGTTGACCAGTAGGTTATTAAGATATTCACTCCAAGCAATACCTACCGTTGCTGCTCCAACAGCATATTCTAAAATTAAGTCCCATCCGATTATCCATGCCATTAATTCTCCCATAGTGGCATAGGTATAGGTGTATGCACTTCCAGAAATTGGAATAGATGATGATAATTCGGCATAACACAATCCCGCTAATGCACAACCGATAGCTGCAACAATAAATCCAATCGTTACAGATGGTCCTGCGCTTTGAGCTGCAGCGGTTGCTGTTCTAACAAAAAGACCAGCACCTATAATTGCGCCAATTCCTAATGCGACAAGTGACCAAGCGGTTAATGTTCTTTTTAAACCTTTTTCAGATTCAGATGCTTCTGCAAGCAAAAGGGATATCGATTTTCTTTTCCAAATAGACATAAAAATAAAGTTTTGTGTTTTAGTTGCCCAAAAATAGACTTTTTTGAAAACAATTCAATAAAAAATAATGATTTCTGAGGTTTATTTAAAAAATATTTTTTTAAAACAAGAAACCAACAGTAAACCAAGTGAAGCTTTTGCCTGTTTCTGGGGACCAACTTTGTTTTAATTCGATAGGTCCAATTAATGTTTCCATGCCGTAACCTAAGGCATAACCAGAATATTTAGGACTAGAAATCCATTCTTTACTATCAAAAATATTATTGCCAATATTTGCAATATTTGAGGAAACATTAAGGTGATTTTTTTTAATAAACTCATAATCAAATGACAAGCTGGCTTTTACATAACTATTTCCAGAAAGGTCTAAATAATTGTATCCGTAAAAAGGTTTCATGTTATTTATTTTAGCAAAACCATAACCTCCAAGAACATAGTCGAAAAAAGTATTGGTTTTTGTGCCCACTAAAAACCCACCTTCTGTTTGAAGTTTTACTGAGATTTTTTTGAAAATAGTTTGAACAATGGCTGCATCAGCTTTGATGGTTGTAAAACGAGTAAAATTATCATTATAGTTTGATGATGATAAAAACGATTGGGCATCACCTATAAAATACCAACCTCTTTTAGGAAAATATTTGTTGGAAAACGAATCGTATTTTAAGAATCCTACTAATGATAAATAATTACTGTTATCTAAATAACTTTTTGTGTTTTGTAATGAATTTGAGGTTACATTTATGTATTTATTCTCTAATCCTGCTCCAAATAGGAACCTTTGAGCAAAGATTGTTTGCACATAAGCTTGGTTAGAAAAATCTAAATAATCAATATTTATATTTTCTAATCCTGCAGCGGCTAATGTTTGCCCTGAGTTAAAATCGGTTTTACTTGTTCGTTTAAATCGATTTAGTTTCGATTTGAATCCGAAACTTAAATGAAAACCGTTGTCTATATAATAATCTAAATTATAACGAATATTATCACCTAAAATAAAATCTAAAGAAGCTACATCATTCTTAAAAAAAAGATTGCGCTGCGTAACATTTATTAAAGCACTAGATTTGAACAAATCGTCATAATGAACTCCGAGTTTGAAATAAGTTTTTATCGGATTTTCTTTAAGATCAATCAGCAAAATGTCTTGATTTCCTTTTTTTACTAATTTGTAATTTATAGAACTAAAATTTTGTGTGGCGTTCAGATTGTTTATTCCACTATGCAAATCGGTATAACTAATTTTGCTTTCAGATTTAAAGCGAAGTTTTCCAATAACATACGAACGGGTGTAGTTTTCGTTTCCTTCTATTCCAATGCTTTGAATGTGTAAACTGTCTATTTGATGTGTGTTTTCTGGTATTTTCTTATAATTTGTTCCTAATTTTTTTAATTTTTCTTCAACTAAAACAGCGGCTTCGAAACCTTTACTTACAATTTGCTCGCCTTGATCGAAAGAAACGACCGAGAAACCTTCAATATTTGGTTTGATATATATATCTGTTTGAAACTTCTTGTCTTTCATTTTTTCAATCATCTGAAAATTTGAAATTTGGGTCAAAATACCTAAAACGCCACTTAACTTATCTCGATCTTTCAAATCGTCTTGGACATCGACACCAATAATAATATCGGCTCCCATTTTTCGTACTTCTTCTACAGGATAATTATTAGCGACGCCGCCGTCTATATACAGATCTCCATCAATCTCTACTGGTGAGAATAAGGAAGGAAAAGCACTGCTTGCAGATAAAATTAATGGTAAAGAACCGTTTTTAAAAACCTTTTCTTCTCCAGTTTCTAAATTTGTAGCAATACACAAAAAAGGAATTTTTAGCTTGCTGAAATCTTGAATATGGCGTACATTATGAGTTAATTTACTCATTAAATTATAATTATACATTCCTTTAGACAATCCTCTTGGAATGGTGATTTTGAAATTTTTAAAAGGTAACGAAACGGCATATAACTCGTCATTGCCTTTTTCGTAGAAAGTTTTGTTTTTCCGAGGTACAAAATCCTGTACTAATTCGTCGAAATTTGTTCCTTTGAAGATTGAATCTAATTGATTTGCAGTATAGCCGCTGGCATATAATCCGCCAATTATCGCGCCCATACTGGTTCCTCCTATATAATCTATTTTTATTCCAGCTCGTTCTATTTCTTTAAGAACGCCTATGTGAGCGAATCCTTTTGCGCCACCGCCAGAAAGTACCAATCCTATTTTTGGACGTTTGATTGTATCTTGTGCTTGTGAAGTAAGAGGAAAGAAACAAGAAATAAGAAGCAAGAGGCAAAAAATATTGTTTTTTACTTCTTGCTTCTTATTTCTTGTTTCTATTTTGTAAATCTTATTCATTTCTGTAAAAGTCGGTAATTTTTTTGGCTTTTGAAACACCTATAACGTCAGAAATTTCTTTTTCTGTTGCTAATTTCAATCTTTTAACACTTTTGAAATGTTTTATTAATGTTAGCATCGTTTTTTCGCCAATTCCCGGAATGGTTTCTACTGATGAGTTGAGTGCTGCTTTACTGCGTTTGTCTCTGTGAAAAGTTATTCCGAAACGGTGTGCTTCGTTTCGCAATTGCTGAATTATTTTGAGTGTCTCTGATTTTTTATCTAAATACAAAGGAATCGAATCGCCGGGATAAAATAATTCTTCTAATCGTTTTGCAATCCCAATAATGGCAATTTTTCCTCGCAAATTGAGTTCGTCCATAATTTTGAGTGCTGATGATAATTGACCTTTTCCACCATCTATAATAATTAAATTTGGTAAAGGTTGGTTTTCGTCTAACAATCTTTTGTATCTGCGATAAACGACTTCTTCCATCGAAGCAAAATCATTAGGTCCTTCTACAGTTTTTATATTAAAATGGCGATAGTCTTTCTTACTTGGTTTCCCATCTTTAAAAACCACACAAGCCGCCACAGGATTTGTTCCTTGAATGTTCGAATTATCGAAACATTCAATATGTCTTGGCTCGACCGAAAGGCGTAAATCTTTTTGCATTTGCGCCATAATTCTGTTTACATGGCGTTCAGGATCTACAATCTGTAATTGTTTGAGTTGTTCTATTCTGTAAAACTTCGCATTACGAACAGACAAATCTAAAATCTGTTTTTTATCGCCCAATTGCGGAACAGTCACTTTTATATTTTCGCCAACTTCAACCTCAAAAGGAACTATAATTTCTCGAGAAAGTAACTCAAAACGCTCCCGAAGTTCGATAATTGCTAATTCTAACAATTCTTTATCGGTTTCGTCTAATTTCTTTTTTATTTCTAAAGTATGGGAACGAATAATCGAACCATGCGAAATCTGAAGGAAATTGATGAATGCCGCAACTTCGTCCGAAACGATAGAAAACACATCGATATTCGTGATTTTTGGATTGATAATCGTAGAACGCGACTGGTAATTTTCTAGGATTTCTATTTTTTCTTTTATTTTTTGAGCTTCTTCAAAGTGCATATTCTGAGCCAAATTGGTCATCACTTTTTTGAAATCTTTCATCGATTCTTTAAAATTACCTTTCAAGATTTCACGAATCGCGTTTATTTGCGTTTGGTAATTTTCTAGCGTTTCTAAACCTTCGCAAGGGCCTTTGCAATTGCCAATATGATATTCTAAACAAACTTTAAATTTATGATTTTCGATATTTTTTTCGCTCAAATCGAAATTACAAGTTCGTAGCGGATACAATTCTTTGATTAAATCTAAAATCGTGTGAACAGTTTTAAAACTCGTATAAGGGCCAAAATATTCGGAACCATCTTTAATCATTTTTCGAGTTGGGAATAATCTCGAAAAAGGTTCTTTTTTAATACAAATCCAAGGATAGGTTTTATCATCACGAAGCAAAATATTGTATCGTGGTTGCAGGGTTTTTATGAGATTGTTCTCTAATAGTAAAGCGTCAGTTTCGCTAGGAACAACAATGTGTTTTATGGTTACAATTTTCTTGACAAGCACATTTGTTTTTGCCGTGTCATGCACTTTATTAAAGTAGGAAGAAACTCTTTTTTTTAGATTTTTCGCTTTACCAACATATAAAATCTTGTCCTCTTTATCATAATACTGATATACTCCGGGATTATCCGGAAGCGTTTGTATTTGTAACTCTAAAGAAGGAATTGACATTTTTTGGTATTGGTATTTATTTTTAAAAACAGTCAAATTTACGATTTCCAAAATATTATTTCTACATTTAAACTTTATATTTATAAAATGAAAAAAACTAAGGCAATTACCATTCTTGGTGAAAGTATTAAAGCTGGCGAAAGTAAAACCATCGATATGGAAATTGCTCGTTTGCACACAACCACTAAGCTAAAAATTCCAGTAATTGTTGAACGTTCTAATATAGACGGTCCAGTAATTTTATTTTCTGCAGGAATTCATGGAGACGAAATAAACGGTGTTGAGGTTATTCGACAACTAATAATTCAGAAAATAAACAAACCAAAAACGGGAACTATTATCTGTATTCCTATTGTAAATATGTTTGGTTTTGTAAACAAATCTCGTGAGTTTCCTGATGGAAGAGATTTAAACCGCGTTTTCCCAGGAAGTAAAAAAGGTTCTTTAGCGAGTCGTTTTGCGCACCATATCCTCGAAGAAATTATGCCTGTGGTCGATTATGCTATCGATTTTCATGCCGGTGGAGCCAGCCGATTTAATGCACCACAAATTAGACTTACACCAAATAATTTAGAATTAAAAAAATTAGCTGATGTTTTCGACGCGCCTTTTACCTTGTACTCTAAAAATATTGTTGGTTCTTTTAGAAGTTCTGCTGAGAAAATAAATGTAAAAATGTTGCTTTTTGAAGGCGGAAAATCTCTTGATATAAATAAATCGATTGCTGCTGAAGGTGTAAATGGTGTAAAGCGTATTTTGTCACATTTGGGCATGTTGGGCAACAATCATTTTGCCGAAAAGCAAAAAAACAAAACCATTTATATCGAAAAGTCAGGTTGGTTGCGTGCCAAATGTTCGGGGTTGTTTCATGATAATAACTTAATTGGTTGTTTTGTAGAAAAAGGGACAATTTTAGGCACAATTACCGATCCTTTTGGAAAATTTGAACAAAAAGTAAAAGCGCCAGCCAATGGCTATGTGATAAATGCGAATCATTCTCCAATAGTTTACGAAGGTGATGCGATTTATCATATTTCGAATATTGTGGATGATGGTGTAGAATAGTTTTATTAAATTGATATGAATAAAAAAGAACTTCGATTAAAATATAAAGAATTAAGGCAAAATTTATCCGAAAATGATATTGATAAAATGTCGTTAGAAATAGTCAATACTATTTTGAAATTAGATATTTGGGACAAAGTGTATTTTCATGTTTTTCTTCCAATTGAAGAACAAAAAGAAGTGAATACTGAGTTTGTTTTACATCTTTTGCAAGGAAAAGACAAAGAAATTGTGGTTTCTAAAGCTGATTTTGATACTCGAGAAATGACTCATTTTCTTCTGACGGATAATACTAAAATCAAGAAAAATGAATACAATATTCCAGAACCTGTAGATGGTATCGAAGTTCCAACTCATAAAATAGATGTGGTTTTTGTCCCGCTCTTAGCTTATGATAAAATAGGAAATCGTGTAGGTTACGGCAAAGGGTTTTATGATAAATTTTTATCGGAATGTAAACCGGAAACTATCAAAATTGGGCTTTCCTTTTTTGAACCTGAAGAATTTATTTCTGATGTTTTTGAAAACGACATTAGATTAGATTTTTGTCTAACTCCGAAACTATTTATAAATTTTAATATATATTAGCAAAAAATTAATTTATTATGAAAAGTTTAAAACCCAAATTTATTCTATCTTTTCTGTTTGTTGTTTTGATTTCAACTTATTTTACCAGTTGTATTGTTCATCGTTCACCAAGAGTGGTTGTTGTAAAACAAAAACGCTTGCCGC
>NZ_JAYWDT010000078.1:0-4127 GCF_043779715.1 Flavobacterium sp. | reverse complement strand
CCATTTGAATACTAATAAATACGAAAAAACTTATTTTAATGCCAATTTTTTTGCTATATTTGAGCATAATAAAACAGAAGTTTTTTTACAGACTGATGTTACAGGGCATAGCTCAGCAGATTCAGGAGAATTCAAGAATTTAACGCAATTTTTAACTTACATTATTTTATAATTTTATGGCAAACATATTTGAATATTATTTAGTTGACTGGCTCGGAATATCACTAAGTCTTTTATCAGTTTATATGTTAGGTAATAAAAATAAATGGGGATTTATAATTTTTGCTATCTCAAATGTGGTATGGATTTTTCTAGGATTTGTTTTAATGAATAGTTTAGGCACAACAATTGGAAATGCCGTATTTCTGGTAATCAATATTCGTGGATACACAAACTGGAAAAATTTACCTGAAAAAAAAAATTGTTGATTATTAAACATAGCTTATGAATTCGGATTTTAGTAAAAGATATTCTTTAATGAATTTAAGAATTTCATCTAAAGCTTCTTTACTATTTTATAAATTAGAAGACTCAAAATAAACATTGGGTTGATTTTACTTTGCCAAAAAAAGAAATTTTAACTGAATTGTTGATGCAAAAAAGTTTTGTAAAGAATTAAATTTAATTTTGATAAAAGTAAAAAACGAAGCTACTTAAAAATAGAAAATACTCAAAATAAGTCTTTGTATAAATTAAAATATAGACCAAAATTAACAGAAACTGACAAGTTTAACGCATATTGCTACGCTCTGCAATAGCTCTACAACGGATTTGGGCAATTTGGTTAATGAAAAAATGATCCTGTATTTAGTATTATTTGGCAAGTCCGAAAATAGGGCTTAATTTAGTTCCAAACCCGCTGTAGTGCCCGAACGTTGTGTGTGATATTCCCGAAAAAAAAATGAAAAAGAAAAAATGAATTTAAAAAATAAAATTGTATTAATTACTGGAGCAAATTCTGGAATAGGAAATGCGTTAGCGGAAAAACTAATTGCTGAAAATTATTTTGTAATTGGAACTTCTAGAAATGGAAAAATTGAAAATATTAAATCTGAAAACTTATTTGTCGTGGAATTGGATTTAACAAATCAAAAATCAATAGAAAATGCAAACTTAATTATTAGAACTAAATTTAACGGAATTGATATTTTGGTAAACAATGCTGGAATTGCGCCAGATTTGGATAGAACGGAACCAGATTTAGAAAGTTTGAGATTAACTTTTGAAACTAACGTTTTCGGACTTGTAAGTTTCAATGAAACAATTTTAGATTTAGTAAAAAAAAATGGGAAAATTTTAAATATTTCTTCTATTATGGCAACGTTTAACATAATATCCAAAATTGATTCAACCGCATACAGAATGTCGAAATCTGCATTGAATATGTACACAAAAACTTTGTCTGCAAGATTGAAAGACAGAAATATTGCTGTAAACTCAATTCATCCAGGTTGGGTAAATACAAAATTATCAACTGCAGGTGCGCCATTATCAACTGAATCTTCAGCAAACGGAATATTTAAACTTATAGAAATCGAAATGGGAACTGGAAATTTTTGGAACGCTGAATCACAAGCAAAAATGTTGTGGTAAAAAAAACACAGCACACAATAGCTAGGTTTTCGTTGCGTCCGCTGCAACGAACAATGAAACCGGTTGAATCCTCCATGGCGCACAAGCTGGAAATGGTCTCTGGCATGAACTATGCACTTAGTTTAAAGTTTTACGAGAGAACGACAAGAGGATTTTATTTTTGTAAGTTTTTACTGCAAAACTGTGCTTAGAGCGATCAACATACTCAACAAAGGCATCTATATATCGCACCTAGTTATTAGGACTTATTGTATCTTCTAAACTTGAAAAACACGGTTGTTGACGAGAAATACCTATGATGTGTTGCATGCTTAAAAACACGAAAAATCTTCTTTTAATACAAGTTTTTTGTTATATTTGAACATACTAAAACGGAAGTTTTTTCACAGACTGACATTAGTGGTAAGTTTCCAAAACCCACTAAATTTTTAAACAATAATAATATGACAAAATTTTCATTTCTCTTTTTTGTATTTCTTTTTATTTATTCTTTTGGGCAACAAAAATCAAATTCAAACAAAAATAATTTTGATAAATCTGTATACGATTCAATGGATACAGTTGCAGACTCTTTTCTGAAAAAATCAGGAGCTAATTCTGTTTCCATAGCAATTGTTAAAAATAAAAAAACTTATATAAAACACTATGGAGAGTTGGATAAAGGGAAGCGCAATAAAGCAACGAATCAAACAATTTTTGAAATAGGCTCTACAACTAAAGTATTTACAGGAACACTAATGGCTAATGCTGTATTAAAAAATAAAATTGGATTAAATGACGATATTAGAAAATATTTGAATGATGATTTTTCTAATTTAGAGTTTCAAGGCAAGCCAATAAAAATAAAGGATTTACTTGTCCATAGAAGTGGAATACAAACACCTTTTCCTATTACTCAACAAATAAGAGATAAATACCCAGCTGAAAGTTTCCTTTATTATAAAAATAGACTTGATAAAGCGTATACTAAAGAACTTTTCTTAGCTGATTTACGAAAAGTAAAAGTAGATTCACTTCCAGGAACTGGCTATAAGTACGGTGCTTTAGCACCCGAATTGTGTGCTTATATTTTAGAAAATGTATATAAAAAAAGTTACGATGACCTATTAGATGACGAGATTTTTAAAAAAGAAGGAATGAAATCTACAAAACTTAATTTAGGAAATAACGAGATTCTTGCAAATGGCTATAATTCAAAAGGCGATATTATGGAACCTTTAACAATTAGTATTTGGGGAGCATCCAAATTTCTAAAATCAACAATGGATGATTTAAGCAAATATATCAAGTTTGAATTAAATCCAAATAATAAGGTTGTTATTGAATCTCATAGAAAAGTTTATCCAAACATAGATATGGGATATTTCTGGGACACTGTATCAGAAGAAAATGGAAATACAAACTATATAAAAGACGGTGGTTCAAATGGAACTTCGAACATAATAAAAATTTTACCGAAATACAATCTAGGAATATTAATTATTGCAAATCAAAATGATAGAAATACAGGCGCAATCATTGAAGATGCTTTAAATAAATTAGAAATGACTTTAAAAGAGAATTAAAAAAACCTAACCTAACGCTAGATATTTGTTGCGTGCGCAGCACAAACAATGAAACCAGTGTTGAATCCTCCACGGCGGACAATCTGGAGCCGGTCACTGGCAGGAACTATGTACTTATCGTAAAGTTTTACTAGAGAATGACGAGAGGGGTTTTAGTCTTGAGCGTTTTTACTGCAAAATTCAATTTAGAGCGATCAACATACTCAACAAAGACAACTATAAATCGCACCTGATTATCAGGACTTATTGTATCTTCTAAACTTGAAAATGCATTTGTTGACGAGAAATACCTATGATGTGTTGAATGCTTAAAAATACGAAAAATCTTCTTTTAATACCAGTTTTTTGTTATATTTGAACATAATAAAACGGAAAATTTTTCACAGACTGACGTTGTGCGTTATTTTAAAAAAAAACAGTATAAATGAAATTTACAATACCAGACATTAATAACTCTTCCTTAGAAATTAAAATTGAACTATCTCAAAAAATAGTTTTTCTAGGTGCTAATGGAACAGGAAAATCTACTTTAGGAAAATTTATTGAAAAATCTGTTTTTAATCAGACACAAACTGGACTTGAGCATAATAAAAATTCATTAGAACTGAAAAAACAAGAATTATCAATTACAGAAGGCGTAATAGATCAATTAACTGAAGAAATAACTAAACTTAATAATGCCAAAGATGAACAAATTTTAGAGCTTGGTTTAGAATATCAAGAAAGAAAAATACTTCTTCCTAACCAAGAAATATTTACCCGAAAAGAATTTATAGAACTACTGTTTCAAGGTAAAATTCAAGTCGAAAACTTAATTTATTCAAATAATAGCTCTATTAAAAACAATTTTCCTCCTCAAAGTTTTAATGACATTGAAGGAGGGACAATTGAGTTTAGCGGTATAAAATTAGACATCGATCTAATGAAAATAGATAATGAGAACCCAAAATCAATCGAAACTGCAAAAAA
>NZ_JAYWDT010000077.1:0-9204 GCF_043779715.1 Flavobacterium sp. | reverse complement strand
CGGCAATAATTTTATTGTATTTAAAAGGAAGTATAATTTCTCCTGTATTTGTTATTTTACCATATTTTCCATTTTGTTTTGCTACAAAGCCTTTACCTTTGGAATTATCAGAGCCAATGGTGTCGTATTCAATTTTTACTGTAATTTCGGCTTTTTTGTTTGCAATACCATATAGACTTCCTTTTTTTACGATGTAACCACTATTGTCTTGAACAAAATTTATTTGGTCATAAAGTCCTTTTTTAGTTTCATTACCCATTAAAAAACTCTTTTTCCCGTCTTTTTCATAAGAAACGCCATACACTTCATCTGGAGCTGTTTTATTCGTAGGTGCTTCTTCTACTGCAAGAAGATGATCACTATCTCTACGGATTTCTTTTCGTTCTAGTTTTGGAACTTGAGCAGAAACAAAATTAACAAGTACAAAAATCAAAATGCTTAATATTTTTTTCATAAATTTTATTGAATTTTTCTTGTTATTGTAAAATGCGGTATAACGTTTTGGGCTTTGCGTTCGGGCGGGAATCGAAGAACAAAAGCCGATAATATTATTACTAAAATTCAATTGAAAAACTGCTGTTGAGTTTTGCACTTTCGCCCGCCTGATGCAAAACCCTTGTTGGTGGCAGTTATTTTTTCATTAAGTTACTATTCATTACGATTTCTCTAATTTTAATTTCAAATTCGTAGAATAAGTCTATGTTTTCATTAGATTGATTTTCTAAAACAACTACGTCCACGTCTGCTTCAGGAAAATAAATTTTGAATGATACAAAACCTGAACCGCCACCTGTGTGACCAACATATTTGATTGGTGTTTTGTCGCTTATTCTTATGCCATAACCATAACCAATTTTTTCTTTTCCAAAAGCGTTATGTTGTGCAGTAATACTATAACTTGTCATCAATTTATAGGTTTCTGGTTTTAAAATTTTTCCTTTGTGCAATAACTTGTCCCAAATATTTAGATCAGTTACATTTGAGATAATTCCAGCAGCAGAAACTTTATCGTTATTTTCAATAGGTGTTTCTTCAAGTTTGAAATTACTGTTTGTGTTTCTATAGCCTTGAACTCTATTTTGAGTTTTGCCTTGTTCAAAGCAATACGTGTTTTTCATTCTCAATTCCTTAAAAAGTTCGTTTGCCACGTCAATATATTTTCTGCCTGTAACTTTTTCAATTATCTTTCCAAGCATAATATAAGTTGTGTTGCCGTATTTGAAGTCAGAACCTGGCTTGAAAATCAAGGGTTTGTCAATATCAGTTATTCCAGCAGAAAAGTTCAATAAATGGTGAACAGTAACAGTGTCTGCCCAACTTTGTGGCAAGTCGGGTAAGTATTTTCTAACTGGGCTTTGCAAATCAATTTTCCCTTTTTCAAATTCTTTTAAAGTCAAAACAGCAGTAATTTGTTTGCTGTTTGACATAATTATAAAATTGTCTTTGGTTGTTAAAGGAGTCTTTTTTTCAAAATTTGAATATCCAAAAGCATTCTTATATTTTGTTTTACCTTTTTGAGTAATCAAAATCACTCCGCTGAAACTTCTTGGGATTGTCGTTTTGATTAAACTGTCTATTTTGAAAGAATAGTCGTCTTTTTCTTGTCCGTAACTATTACAACTTACTAAAAGTGTTGCTAAAAATAAGGCTAAAAGTCTAAATGTTTGTTTCATTAAAATTGTCTTGAATTTTTGTTGTCTTGTTGTATACGGTCGGTTTGTCATAATTGCCACAACGTTCCGGCGCTTGGCGAGGTTGCGAACTACGGAACCGATTATTTTCTGTTAAAGATAAAATTTCTTGCGAAATGTAAACGTGTATTTACTACAAAATTCGCAATCTTGCCAAACGGCGGTTGGCGGCAGTATTAATTTTTTTCGCTCAATTTTGCAATATTATTTACCACTTCATTTATTCCACCTAATTCTCCATTTGGAATAAACATTCCGTTTGCAAGTAAAATAATTGTTAAATTCTCATCAGGGAATTTTCTAAATGCCGTTGCAATTCCACCTGAAAAACCATAGGATAATTCACCATTTACTGTAATTAAATCCAATCCGTAACAAAAATCTCTTTGCTGTTTATAATTAAAAGGTTTGAGTAATTGTTTTTTTGTAGTTTCTGATATAAATAAACCATCATCAAATTTTTTATTCCATTCTATAAAATTATTTAATGTTAAGTTTAGCGCAGATGCTCCGTACATATAGTTTGGAAAATTCCAATTTCTCTTTAAAATTGAATTTTCACTCCCACTATTTACATAACCGTAACTCAAATTCTTAATTACCTTCAAACTATTTCCCTCAAAAATCACATCATTTTTAGACGATGGAAATTGAGTTTCTAAAATGTAATTACTTAAAGTTTTTTCGACTAATTTTTCGACAATACGTTTTAATAGCCAAAAGTTAGTCTGATTATAATCGAACTGATTTCCTGCAATAAATTTTATGGAATCTTTATAAACTTTATTTTTTGCTACTTCTTCTTCGTTATCATTTTCATAGACAACTATATCTGGTAAACCCGAAGAATGTGATAGAAGATTTTCGATTTTTATAGTTTTCCAACTATCTGGTAAATCAGTTAAATATTCGGATATTTTGCTGTTTAATGTTAACTTTTTTTGTTCTATTAATTGATGAACTGCTAAAACAGAAAATACTTTTGTTGTAGAAAATAATGGAAATAAGGTTTTATCATTTACGGGAACGGAATATTCTATGTTAGCAATACCATAGTTCATTTTATGAATCACTTTTCCGTTTTTTATTAACGCCAAAGCTAAACCTGGTATATTATATTGCTTTTGAACTTCTGCAATGTATTCATTAATTTCTATATTCAGTTTGGTTTTTGATTGTCCAGTTATTTCAATAGCTTGTTTAATTAAGTCCTTTTCTTCTTTTTGGGCTTGTAAATTAGAAGCTGAAAACAGAACTATAATTAAAAGCGAGTATTTTATTGTTTTCATCTTTATTTTGATTAATAATTTATGCGTCATTTTCGGAAATATTGCCACCAACGTTCTCAGGTTTTACGATGTTGCGGACTAAAGAAGCCGAAACTTTCGGCTAAGCACTAATCTCAAAGACACAAAGCAAACTTTAAATTTAGCCCAGAAACCGCAATAGCGTAAAACCTGTGTTAACTGCTGATAAATTTTATCCTAATTATTTTTCTCAATCAATTCAATAATTTTTAAGGCAACACCATTTGATGATTGGAAATTTTGTCCTGTAACAATTCGACCGTCTTGTTCAACGTAAGATACATTTCTCTTTGAAAAATTAAAAGTCCCCCCTCTTTCTTCTATTGTCTTCTGAATTAAGAATGGAAAGTGTTTAAAATATTCATCATCTTGTTTTTCAAATGAATCAGGATAACCACTTACTTTTTTTCCTTCAATTAAGAATTTACCATTTTTAGTTTTCAAGTTAACAATACCAGCTGTTCCATGACATACCGAAGAAATAATGCCGTTATTATCTTCATATACTTGCATAGCAATGCGTTGGATATCTGAATTTTCAGGAACTTCATACATTGCACTTCCGCCTCCAATATAATGTACTGCTTTGTAAATTTTATAATCAATCTCTTTAGGACTCAAAGTATGTTCTATGGCGTACATAAAGTCTTGATTATATAAATATTGTTTTTGCAAGCTATCAGAGGTATTGATATAGGCTAAAGGAATATCACCACCCTTTGGACTTACAAAATCAACGGTATAACCTGAATTTACAAAAGTATCATAAGCGTTTACGATTTCGGCAAAGCTATTTCCTGTTGAAATTGTAGAAGTTCCGTAATAATGTGCATTGGAAACAATGAATAATATTTTTTTTCCGGATTTATTGCTTGCTTTGCTGCTTGCAGATTTGCTGATTATTTTCCATTCACCCTGAATTTTTTTTAGCAGGAACATATCCATAAATTCCTGTTTTTTTTCAGGAATTAGAATTTCGGCTTTTGCAATAGCAATATCATTATAAGATGCTATAGAGATAATTTTCCCTAAACGACCGTTAAATTCTCCTTTATTCCCTTTCTGAAACCAACTGACATATTCTGAAATTGGAACTACCCATAAAGGTTTTTCTTTGTGGCTTAGAAAAAGATTGGCTTCAGAATAAAAAGCCTTACTAATACTGTCAGGCCTATTATAAGATGTGCCCTCAATATAGTTTTGAATACAACTCTCAATCAGAGACTGTTCCGATTGTGAAAAAGACACATTTGATAGTAGTGCAAATAAGATGGCGAAAAAGATTTTTTTCATAAACTTTGGATTTTAATGTTTTAAAAACGTTTCTCAAAATTATATTGATTAAGTTTTAAAACATTCCAAGTTTATCATAATGGAGTACAAATGTATATTTTAGGAGTAAAAACTATCTTTTTTGGTAATTTGAAGGCGTAGTACCTGTGATTTTTTTAAATGAGCTATAAAATGTACTGCTCGAATTAAACCCGGATTCAAAACCCACAGCATCTATTTTGAACTGAGTACTTTCTTTTAATAGCCGTTTCGCTTCATCAATTCGATATTCATTGATGAATTGAGTAAAACTTTTATTCAGATTGTCATTAATAAACTGCGATAGCAATTGAGGGCGAATATTTAATTCTTTTGCTAAAATTGACAAAGTGAGGTCAGGATTAGTATAAATTTTTCTTGTTTCAAAAAGGACATTAATTTTTTCTTGAATTTCTGTTACTAACTTTTCATCTATTTTGTTTATGTACTTTTCTTTATTAATCGAATTTAATGTTTTGTTTTTTGCATAATAAATAAGAAGTAAGGAAATGTAAAAACTGAAAGAAAAAGTCAAAGCCCCCGAAATATACGACGTATATTTAGCTAAAGAATAGGAAAGCCAAATGGCAAAAACACCACAAATAACTGACAATATCCAAGTTTCATGATAGCTAATTTGATTGCGGTCAGTTACTAACTTCCTGAAAATTTGTTTAGCCTCATAAATGGATAATAGAATAAAAACAAACCATTGAATATTGATGAAATAATAAACTATTCCTCCCCATATAGCAGGATTTTCCTTGTATGGAAAAAGAAAACCAAACACACTCATAGCCATAATTATTAAAATGAGACTATATTTTGCAAAGGAATAATTAAGATTTTGCAGTATTGATTTAACAAAAAAATACAATAAAGGACCAATTAAAAAACAAGCTGACAAACCTATTTGTAAATACGTTTTTGACAACTGCGGATTAAAATTATAAAATACTGATTTTCCTATTCTTATACTTAAAGACAATAATAAAAGCCCCAGAAATAAATCGGATATAGTTTTCTTGTTCTTGAAGAATAAAAAATAAAAACTCAAAACAACACTATTAAAAACACCTAAAGCGCTTAAAAAAAATAATATTTGATTGTTGCTATTCATTAATTGGAAAATATATTTTCTTTTTAGAATTGTTTACAGTTAACGTCCCGCGGCTTCGGGAGGTTGCTGCGAATTTATGACTTAATTCTCCAAGTACAAGACGACTTTTGAAAAAACGTAGTTTTTTCGGAAGTTGACCAAGCCCAGCAATCTCCCGAAACCGCTGTTGTGAGCCGCTTTTCTATTTTTAATATAATCTTCTATTTCACCTCTATATTGTAATGACAATTCATTTGCAGTTTTGAGGGCATAATTTATATTTGGTAGATTCTTATTATTTTTACAATAATGCCTAATAAAGAAATTAAAGCAATAACAATAAATAATCCATATGGTTTAATTCTAAACAACATACCGTATAAGCTTTCTTCGGAATCTTTATGTCTATTTTTATCTCTCTTATAAAAATAAATTAGCATAGAAACACTTATAAAAAAAAATATAAAACTCCCTATTAATTCTTGATCTTGCATTATATTGATTTAATTTTATGTAATTCGGCATAAAATAATTTCCGAACTTTTCATAGTTTTATGTTATTGAATTCTCCCTCGATTTCACAAAATGACTCACAACGTTCTGGTACTACAGCGGGTTTGGGACTAAATTAAGCCCTGTTTTCGGATTTGACAAATCTTCCAAATACAAAACCAACTTCAAATTAAGCCTATAGCCCAAATTGCTTGTAGCGTGTGTTGGCAGATCGGTTTTATTTTTCTAATTTCTGTATCTCTATTTCAGTATATTCAAAACTTTCTTTTTTTTCATTTCTATGTTGTATTTCCACAATAATTTTGTTAGAATTTAATCCAACAATATTTCGTACTAAATTTTCATAGTACATTTTTACTATTTTTTCAGCGTGACTTTCCACGTTTTCTTTTTCATTATCCAATAAGTTACTATTAATTAAAGTAATTTGATAATTCTCTTTTTTATTGTCTGTTCTGATTTTGTTTTGTTTAATTACCATTTTTTCAGGTTGATAAATGTTACCAATCTGCTGAATCTCATTATCCATTATTGCTTTTATTGTTTTCACTTCTGATTTTTTTTCTTGAGAAGTAATAACATTTTCTTTGCATGAAAATATGGAAATCAATATTAAAATATTTAGAAAATTTTTCATTTTTTTCTGTTTTCGTTTCGTTCGGGCAAACTGTCTGCCAACGTTCCCTTGCTACAAGAGGTTTGGGACTAAATTAAGCCCATTATTCGGATTTGCCAAATCTTCCAAATACAAACAAATTTTTCCATTAAGCCTAATACCCAAATTGCTTGTAGCGTGTGTTGGCAGTAGTGTTTACTTCCGTTTAACATTTATTATTGTATCACCTAATTGATTTTTATCTTCTGAATTGTATTTTTCATATTTGTATTCGACACGTAATTTATCATTATCTGTTTTTAGTCTAATCTCCAGAGGGTTTTCGTCTTCAATTTTAAAATCAGTAATAATTTTTTCATAGAAAACAGTATTTTTTTCTGTAATTCTATATTCATTACTTAAGTTCATAAAACCGTGTGTTTTTCTGTATATTATATGATTTCCTTCTTCTTGAATTTTTCCCCAAGGTGAAAAGAATATTACATACAGCATTGTTAAAAACATTCCAATATATAATGTGAGCCAACCAATAATTGTAATTAATGGACCAAAAACAAAAATCGAAAAATAAAATGATAACTCATTAAAAGGTTTACGGTAAAAGAAGTATAAGACCATTCCTGAAACGTAAAACAAAGATTTTATTATAAGAATTATAGTAAATTCTATTGAATAACCTAAAAAATATATTGAAATATAATTAGTAATTACTATTGTAAGTGTGAGTAAATGAAATTTTGATAGTAGTTTTATGTTGTTCTTCATTTTCAGGTTTTACATTACTGCCAAACGCCTGTTAGCGGTTCGTTGTTATTTTTTCTGCTAATCATTTTTAGCTTTTTGAATACAATAAAAGGTTATATTTTGAATTTGATTATTATCGTCAAACTCATATACGTCACAAGCTGAAACAAATGAAACTCGTTTTTTTTCTCTTGAAAATTCGGCAGTTCCACTAATAACTACTTTATTTCCTTCAGCAATAATGTTCAGCGTTTTGAAGTCAGTCGTTACTGATTGAAAATAATTTCTAACTTGTTCACAATTATCAATGATTGCTTGCTTACCTATAAAAGTGTCTTCTTCGACAACAGTCCAAACTGCGTTTTCAGAAATGAACTTATTAGTCTTTTCAAATTTTCCGCTTGAGAAAGCTTTTGCTATTTCTGTCTTTGTCATATTTGTCAATATTATGTTTTATACTTTGGTCGTCCGTTACAATGACCGCTAACGTTATGCCACTTTGAGATGGCTGGAAGTTCGTAACCACTCAATTTTCGGCTTAACGAAGACTTGATGCGAAACGATAATTCCACTAAACTCCAGCTAGCTCAAAATGGCGGTTGTGTGCTATTTTTTTATTTATTCAGTTTTATAAATTTAATTGGTTCGTCTTGTAAATTTATTTTTACTGTTGAAATATTACCATCGTTGTCAAGTGAAAAACTCAAGTGAAATTCTGGATTCATAATTTGTGGTATTTCTTCGGTTGCCTTCAAAATTAATATATCATAATATTGATGTTCCAGCCTAAATTTATATTCAGGAAAAACTGCAAACAAATTATTGTTTTCATTTACGATTTCAAAAGTTCCAAATCCAAGATTAGAATATTTTCCACAATAATCTGCTAAACTATGTGTTAGTTTTTTTTCTGTGTTAACACTTTTTATTTCTTTGCTTACAACATTTATATCACTAACTTTTACTGAATATTTATTCCATTCTGTTTTTTGAAGTTTGAGCATTCTATTTGTTATAATATCTGCAACAATATATGGTAAAAGAGAATTATTTTGATTTGTAAGAACTACAATTCCTAGATTATCAGTTGGATACATTACTAATTGAGAACTAAATCCAGATACATTTCCTCCGTGATGAACTTTATAATGACCTTTATTTGAGTTTATTTTCCAACCATATCCATAGCCAAATGTATAAACATTTGGATCACTTGTTTCTGGAGGCAAACCATTGTCAATTGCTTTTATACTTGTTGCTTCTTGAATATAGTTTTTAGGTAATACTTCTATATTATTAAAGTTTCCATTATTAAGCCAAGTCTTCATCCAATTTGCCATATCATTTACATTACTATTAATAGAACCGCCAGGTTTATCGTTATTAAGTTCGGCAAATAATACTTTTTCAGTTTTTGAATTGTTAATTCCATAGCCAAATGAAAAATCATTATTTTTTGTCATTTCAGCAATTGAAGTACTTGAACTATGCATATTTAACGGCTTAAATATTTTGTCTAGGATATTTTTCTCCCAACTTTCTGCACTAATTTTTTCAACAAGTGTTCCAGCAATAATATAACCTAAATTACTGTATATCCAACTGTCTTTTATTGCTCCGTTTGGTTTTAGATATTTTAATCGCTCCATTAAATTTTCTCTTTTATTCGCAGGAAATAATATATATGTTCCGTCAACACTACCAATTCCGCTTTTATGACATAATAAATCTTCTATTGTAATAAGATTATCCATTTTATCATTGTAGAATTGGAGTTTTGGAAGATATAAAGATGGTTTATCTTTTAGCGATAGTTTATTTTGATTGCCAAGTATTCCCAATAAAGAAGCGGTAAAGGATTTGGTTATTGAACCAATTGGAAAAATAGTGTTTTCTGTTACTAGTAATTTACTTTCAAAATCT
>NZ_JAYWDT010000076.1:0-9255 GCF_043779715.1 Flavobacterium sp. | reverse complement strand
CAATTGAGTTGGATTTTAGGTTGTTACAAATTACCAATAATTTTATCTTTAGGATATTTTACCAAATAACTAATCCTTATTTTCTTGGTTTCGTTGGGTTTCAAGTCTAAATCCCAAGTTAAGATTCCAGTTTCAAGGTTTGCTTTGGCACCATCTTTTTGAAGTAATTCGATTTCTATTTCTTTGTCAGTACTTAACGGATATTGATCTTTTAGTAACATTATGATAGCTTCTTTTTTGTTATTTCTTACTGTGATATCATAAGTAAAAGTCTGTTCTTTTTTAGAAGACAAGAATTTAGTTCCTGATTTATCTACTACTTTTTCACGTTTTATAGATACTTTTTTATCGCGTCCCATACTTAAATTTAGAGTATCGGAAGTTTGCGACGGATTTATCATCGTTTTCCCAACATACATGCCTTCAAAAATAATATTGGCTTCGCCAGGGAGTAAATTGTATTTAGAATAATCAGCAATTTCAGCTAGTAAAAACGCTTCTTTTTCTACTCTTGGTGCAGCATAATATTTGTAAGAAGCGGGTAATTTTATTTCTTTTAGTGCTACACTGTGAGCTTTTCCGTTAGATAAAATGTCGTAAGGAATATCGATATCAAAAGAAACATTCAATTGGTTTTCGTTGATTGTTGTATGGTTTGATATTGATGCAGTTTCCATGTCAGCTTCAGCTTCATTAACTTTTATACCAGAAGCTCTACTTTGAATTTGATTTGATTTTTTATCTGCGTTCATATAACCATAACTTTGCTCATACCCATATCTCAAAAACCATGAACTTAAAAGTGGCGCTTGATTGTTCTGATTTGGGTTTCCAGAAGACAATGTTAGTTTTACTTTTTTCCAATCAATTCCTGTATTTTGAACCACTTGCGCTTTGTACATTATATTTATTGGCGAAGTAACATTGTCTGCTCTCAAATCATAAAATGGAGACCATGAAGCGTTATTTGTAATGTACGAAATTTCTAAAGGAACATTTCCGGCAGTAGTATTCATAACCTGTAATACGAGTTTTCCTGAAGAAGTTTTTTCTTCTTTGCTAGTATCTACTTCTAGTTTGTTGTTTAGTTTTGTGATTAACTCGTTCAGCTTTTTTTCTTTTTCTTCAAGAGTGTTTATTGTATTACTAATTTCAGTTCGTTTGGATTTGTAATAATCGACCATTTTTGTCAATTCGACCACGCTTAAACCAGAATTTTGACCAAAAACTTGTTGGTTTTTGTCTAACAATTCGATGGTTTTGCTTTCGGAATTTTTAGAATTCCTTACTCGATTCAATTCTTTTTGAACGATAATTATGCTGTCTTTTACTTTCTTAATTGCTGGCGAATTTTCATCAATATCATATTCTGACATATAGTCGTTTGTAAACTGCACAGAAAGTACCGTTAATGATGATGGCGCGCCAATTTGAACCGAACTTTCATTCAAATAATTAGCGACATTTTTCACTACAATTTCGCTCGTTCCAGAAGGCAATAGAACGTTTGTGCTTTGTGAAATTTCGGCAGCATTAAAATAGACGGTTGCCGATTTTACTTTGGCAGAAACAAAAATAGGTTTCTGTGCAAATGATATTGCCGAAACCAAAAGAGTGAAAATTAGAATTATTTTTTTCATGATATAAGTGTTTTTTATATAGAGTGCTTTTTTGTAGAAAAGGTTGGGAAGGAGTGAAATTAATTAAAATCAAAATCGGTAAAAAGAGAATCTACAGCAATAGAATCTTGCACTTTAAACTTCATGTGTGTTCTTGCACGACCTGAAATAGAAATCGGAATTTGCTGCCCAATCGTGTCTTCAGGCGTTAATAATCCTCGACGCAACATGAGTTTACTCATAAATTCTTCGTGCTTGTTTGCAAAGGATTTTAGTTTTCCTTGGTCATCAAATTGATACATGAATTTTTTAGGTTTAGGTACAATCGAAGCTAAAAACAGACATTCTTTTAAGGTTAAATCTATTGGTTTTTTTTTAAAATAAAAAGCTGATGCTTCGCCAATACCATATACATTTGGCCCCCATTCTATCACGTTAAAATAAACTTCAAGCATGCGTTCCTTACTTGCAATTCGGTTATTTTCTAATAAGTAAACCAATAATATTTCTTCTAATTTTCGGGATAATGTTTTTTCGCGGGTCAAAAAAACATTTTTCACTAATTGCATACTAATGGTGCTGGCTCCTCGAGAGAATTTTTTGGTCCTAATATTTTTTGTAATCGATTGTTTGAAAGCCTCATTAATAAACCCGTGGTGAGAGAAAAACGAAGGATCTTCGGAAGTGAGCACGCATTTTTGAAGATAAGGCGAAATTAGTTCCAAAGGCGTAAAATTAGGATTAGAATCTCCTACTAAAACAGGACGTTGCAATACATTGTTTTCGATGGCGCGATAGACGAATTCTCCGTTTAGTTTGTTTAAATTGGCTTCGCCATATCTTAGTATTTTAAGATTCTCTTTGTTTAGATTACTATTAAAAACTAATGCGTATGGTTTGTTTTTGTTGTATTTGAAATTGAGTTTATAATCAAAATTTCCTTCTGTTTCCATTCCTGTAAAATGGGTAAACAATCCTTCTGGAAGCGAAGAAATAAAATCTTGAGCTTTCATTTTTGGGATCAGAATCTTAAGTTTATAAATCGTGTCTTCTTCGGTATTATATTCTGCAAAAGGTTGCAATTTGATGCTGTTTATTTGTGCCGATGAAGTACTGTCTATCGATACAAAATCGCTTCCCAATAAAAAGCGATAATCGAAACTAGCTGTTTTTATTAAAACTTCTTTTTTTGCAATTTTAGGATGATTGATGGTAAAATCCTCTACTGAAACCAATCCGTCAAGATGAAGTTTGTCGCTTTCTAAATCGAATTTATCCAATTTTAGGCGAACATTTTTAAAACCAGCTTTAAAACCAAAGCGCTTGTAAATATATGGTAATTGTATTTTTGAAGTATCATTGTTATAAATCCTTACATCGGCTTTTTTAGCTCTAGGATCTACAAAACCTGAAATGTTCCATTTTTGGGAAAATTCGCTCTCGGTAACATTAATATTGGTTTGTAATTGATGGTTTTTTAATTGTAATTCGGGCAAATGCATCGTTACTTTAATTCCCAAATCGTCCATCCGTAAGGATATGTTTTCGAGCTGCATTTCGGTTGGAACTAAGTTTAGAACTTTCGATAATAATCGGTAAGCTAATTTGGCGTAATTCCTTTTTTCATTAGCATCATCACTTTTTTCTCTTTTAAGAAAAGCATCAAAATTGCGACCTTTTTCGTTTTTTACGAGTTGAATAAACCCATTTTTTACTTCAAGATTTTGCAACTGAATGTCTCCTGTAATCAATTGAAATAAGTTGATTTTTGTTTTTATTTTTTCGACAGAAAATAGTGTGTCGGTCTCTTTAGGAACTAAAACGATATTATTCAATTCGATACTTGAAATACCATCGAAATGGGCTTTTTGTACAGAAAAATTACAGTTATAATCAGTTTCAAATTTTGAAGTCGCTTTTCCAATCACTTTTAGCAACAAAACGTCACGAAAAAAGTAAATTCCTGCTAAAGAAAATAACAAGAATACAATTAGGGTTTTAAGGAACAGAAAAAATTTTTGTTTTTTACTTCTCATAAATGTTATGCAAAATGTTATTATGATAATGAAGCTACAAAGGTATCTACTTCTTGTTTTTCTAACGCATATTTTATTTGTAAATCGGAGTTTTTACCCATTTTTGTGTAATAACTTAAGGCTTTATTGGCAAAAAACAATAATTGATGTTTGGGTAAATTAGGGATTTGCGGATATATTTTATGAAAAAGCATTTCGTAATAGGCTTGCCATTCCCTTTCGTTTCTATCATCAACAAATTGTCCAGTTGCTTTCTGATTTACATGAACCATTTCGTGGGTAATAAGATTGAGCATTAATATAAATTCAAAAGTATTTTCTGGAATTCTAATAATTTGTGGCAATCCAAAAGTGCCTTCGGTAGTCATAAGAATATATTCAGCTTTTGCTTTTTCTCGCAATTCGAAACCTTTAAAATTTGGGTGTTTTATCCCATATTCTTCAATAACAAAATTGGCGGCTTGAATAGTTTCGCCTAGTTCATGATAAGAATTTGTTGTTTGTAATATTTCAGAATAAGGTTTCATAATTTAAAATTTACCCAAACAATTCACTTGCAACATCTTCAATTTTAGCTACTAATTGTATTTTAATTCCAGTATTTTTCAACGAAATTTTATTGTATTTAGACACATAAATGGTCGAAAAACCTAATTTTTCTGCTTCTTGAATGCGTTGGTCTACACGATTTACAGGACGAATTTCGCCTGAAAGTCCTACTTCGCCAGCAAAACAGAAATCTTTATTAATAGGGATGTCTTCGTTAGATGATAATATGGCAGCCACAACTGCTAAATCTATAGCAGGATCATCTACCGAGATTCCGCCAGTAATATTTAGGAAAACATCTTTTGCTCCCAAACGGAAACCAGCACGTTTTTCGAGAACAGCAAGAATCATGTTGAGTCGTTTGGCATTGTAACCAGTAGTGCTTCGTTGCGGTGTTCCATAAACGGCGGTTGAAACTAAGGCTTGAATTTCTATCATTAACGGACGCATTCCTTCGAGAGTTGATGCAATTGCAGTTCCTGATAATTCCTCGTTTTTATGTGAAATTAAAATCTCTGACGGATTAGAAACTTCACGCAATCCAGAACCTTGCATTTCATAAATTCCGAGTTCGGCGGTAGAACCAAAGCGATTTTTTAATGATCGAAGAATTCTATATACATGATTTCTATCGCCTTCAAACTGCAAAACAGTATCAACCATGTGCTCCAAGATTTTTGGCCCAGCGATGCTTCCATCTTTGGTAATATGACCAATTAGAATAACGGGAACGTTAGTTTCTTTGGCGAATTTTATCAGTTCAGCAGTGGTTTCTCGAATTTGTGAAATACTTCCTGGAGAGGATTCAATATAATCAGTATGTAAGGTTTGAATTGAATCGATAATTACAATTTCAGGTTCAATTTCCTGAATTTGACGAAATATATTTTGGGTTTTGGTTTCTGTTAATATGTAACAATTGTCCCCGTTTGTAGTAATTCGTTCGGCACGCATTTTTATTTGTTTCTGACTTTCTTCGCCCGAAACATATAAGGTTTTGTATGGTAATTTTAATGAAATTTGAAGTAAAAGGGTACTTTTCCCAATACCAGGTTCTCCACCTAAAAGTATTAATGATCCTGGAACTATTCCGCCGCCAAGCACTCGGTTTAGTTCGCCATCGCAAGTATCCATTCGGATTTCTTGTGTCGAATCTATTTCTTTTACTAAAAGTGGTTTAGAAGCTTTTTTAACTTCCGATGTTTCGGCTTTCCAAGCTGCTTTTTCTTCTTTTTGAATAATTTCTTCAACAATGGTATTCCATTCTTTGCAGGCGTTGCATTGTCCTTGCCATTTGGAATATTGTGATCCGCAACTTTGGCAAAAAAAAGACGTTTTTACTTTGGCCATTATTATGGTTTTTTCTCTTCGGTTGGCGTTTCTGTAGGTGTTTCCGTTGGAGGCGTATCCGTTGTTGGTGTTTCGTCTATTGTTGGCGTATCGGTTACCGGAACTTCTTCGATAATTTCTTTGGCTTTACCACCTTTTAATCCTTTAGCTTTCACAGGAATTAATTTTTTTAAATCCTCTGCTTTATTCATCATCATGTCTTTTGTTAGTTCACGAATTTCTTGTTTCATAAACGCATTTTGATAAAATTTTACTGCTTTTTTATAGTCTTTTGTTTTTTCGTAAAACATTGCCATGTGGTAATCATATAACATGCTTTTTTCGTACTGCTGACCAGAAATTTGGGCTAATTCTTCGTATCCTTTGAAATCACCAGTTTTTAAAATTGCTGCTTCAATAGCTTTAAAATCGCCTAATCTAACATTCATTTTTATACCCAATGATTTTTCGATAGTTTCGTATTTGTCTGTAAGATATTTTGCATGACTGTCAGGTAAAATGGCTATTTTTTCTTGGTATTCTAAAGAAGAAATTGGTCGGTAAACAGAGAAAATTTGATACAAAGCATTAGGAATTCCGTTTAAAACTAAAGAATAATGTGAAGCATTTTTGAAATCATCAAATTTGTAATTTAACAAAGGATTTTTTACCGCAGTAATGTTTTTATCTAAAGCTTTTATTTGGTTTTGAAACTTTTTCAAATCACCATCGGATGTTGCTTGGTAATAAAATAAAGGTTCTTTTGTGGCAGCCAATCTTTCGGGAATTCTTTCTATCATTCCTTTTGCTAGCTCAGGACTTAAAGAGATATAGGCGCTAAATTGTGGAATGTCTTTATACAAAAATGAGTTTAATAATCCTGCGGTTGCGTCTAGTCCTGCAATAATTTTGAATGGTGCGATTCGGTATTTTTTTTCAAGATGTGGAATTAATTCAGCTCCAATAAATTCGAAAAAAGCACCTCCTTTTTTAGAAGGTAAACCAGTTGTTTCGTCAAATTCAGAATCATCGTAACGTTCTTCTTTTTTGTTTTGTTTTATTCCTATTAAAATAACTTCAGGAATATCGTCCCAATAATTTCCAAAAGCTAAATTTCCTTCAAAAGGAGCAAATAAATACTCACTATCTAAAACTAAAACTAGGGGATATTTTTTTTCGAGATTTTTCTCGTAAGAAGCAGGTAGTTTGATAGTTATTTCTCTGTCAGCGTTCAATTTTGCTGAATGAATGGTTTCATTAGTTGTTTGTGAAAATAATGTTACAGAAAGGAATAATGATAGGACAAAGAATATATTTTTCATAATATTAAGAATTACAATAGCGTGATTTTTTGAAGTAGCAATATAATAATTTATTTTCTTTTACCCACGATTGGGAGCGCTAAAAAAGAAAAAACACCAAGAAGAATTGTGATAATGAGTTGTGATATCCAAATAATCCAACCCAATGCGTTTCCTGCTTGTTCAGGAATGCCATATAGTAATAGGATTTTTGCTATTAGGACAGGAAAAAAGCCAAAACCTCCGTTGGTAAAAGTCATAACTAATCCACCAATAACAAAAGCTACAATTGTTGTTCCTAATGACATTGAATGCGTTGCTTCTATAGAGCAAACAGCAAAATAAAACATTAATATATAAGAGAGCCAGATAAGAAATGTATATATTAAAAAAGGAAATTTATTAGGCATTTTATAAACACTAAATGCGCCTTCTTTTAGTCCTTCTATTTTAGATTTTATAAAAAAAATCCATTTCCATTTTGAATATTTATACAGATAAATTGTTGCAATAAGTCCGAAGAAACAGAATACGGCAAATACAATTAATATCTTAAATGGAATGTAATATAAAAGAAATTTTTTGAGTGTAGAGAATTCTAATAGTACAGAGGTAATAATTAGGCACAAAAGAATAATAAAGTCGACGATTCTTTCGGCTATAATAGTTCCGAAAGCTTTATCGAAAGGAACATCTCGATATTTTTTTAGTACTAAAGCTCTGGAAACTTCTCCAGATCTAGGGATTCCTAAATTTACAAAATAACCAATACTAACGGCTAAAAAATTAATTTTGAAGCCAGTATAACTACCTATTTCTGCTAAAGTATATTTCCATCTGTAAGCTCTAAAAACATAACCTAGTATGGCAATTATAAGTGAAAACGAAATGTAATTATAATTTGCAGATATTACATAGCCTTTCATTTGGGCTAATTGTGTAGCTGTAAATGAATTGTAAATATACAATGTAAGTCCTAGTCCTAGTAAAATAGGAAGAATTACCCCAGAATAGGTGCTTAGTTTGTTTCTCACGTTATGTTAACGAATTGTCTTTTTCGTTAGGAAAAACCAACCAAGGTTTGAAGGTTTTTGCTTTTTCAAAATCCATACGAGCATAAGACATGATAATAATAATATCGCCTTTATGCACCTTGCGAGCTGCAGGGCCGTTTAGCGTTATTTCGCCTGAATTTTTCGCGCCTTTTATAGCGTAAGTTTCAAAACGTTCTCCGTTATTTATGTTTACAATATTTACTTTTTCGCCTTCAATAATGTTAGACGCTTCGAGTAAAGCTTCGTCAATAGTAATGCTCCCGATGTAATTTAAATCGGCGCCAGTCACTGTTACTCGGTGTATTTTAGATTTTACAACTTCAATTTGCATGGTACAAAGGTAATTATTTTAATGAAATGTTATCAATCAATCTTATATTGTTAACAAAAACGGCAATAAAAGCACGATAATTTTTGTTTTTACTTTTTCGTTTGCAAGTAAGAAGCGTTTGTTCATCGGCAATTTCGAAATATTCTAGCTCGAACATCGATTGATTTTTGAATGTTTTTACAGCCCAATTTGTTATTTCGTTAACAGTTTTTGTACCAAAAAGTTTTTTGGCTTCCTCCAAAGTTTTATAAATTATAGCTGCTTTTGCTCTTTCATCTGCCGAAAGGCGTTCGTTTCTAGAACTCATAGCTAATTTGTTTGCTTCACGAAAAATTTCGCAACCAACAATATTTACAGCTATCCTGTTTTTCTGAACTAATTTTCGAACAATAGCTAATTGCTGAAAATCTTTTTCGCCAAAATAAGCATTGGTAGGATTTATAATTTCGAATAATTTTTTTACGATTGTTCCCACACCGTCAAAATGTCCTGGTCTGTGTTTGCCTTCCATTTGGAATTCTAAACCATCATAATCGAAGGATTTTGAAACAGTTTTTCCTTCATAAATATCTTCGACAGTAGGAGCGTAAACTATAATTTTAGGGTTTAATGATTTTATTTTTTCAACATCGCTTTCTAAAGTTCTGGGGTATTTTTTTAAATCGTCTGGATTGTTAAACTGAGTTGGGTTCACAAAAATACTAACCACCGTGTAGTCGTTGTTTTTCAGAGATTCATTCATTAATGATAAATGACCTTTATGCAAAGCGCCCATTGTAGGAATAAATCCTATCTTTTTTTTGTCTTGTAAAAACGGATTCAAATAAGCTTTTACTTCTGTTTGTTTGTCAAAAATGGTCATGCGTAAAACATTAAAATTCAGTGCAAACTTACTATTTTAGTCAATATCAACATAAATTTTTGTAATTTTGCAAATGATTTGTGTCCCATAAACAAAACAAAACAAAAAATGGAGGATAAAAGAATTTTATATGTATCATCAGAAGTAGTGCCTTATCTTGCTGAAAATGAGGT
>NZ_JAYWDT010000075.1:0-4189 GCF_043779715.1 Flavobacterium sp. | reverse complement strand
GAGTATAGTTTATGATAAATTTTTAGCTGAAAATCAAAAAAGAAGAATTCCTGAACGTACTCTTTTAAGTTTTGTATTTTTTGGCGGAACAATTGGTTCAGGAATTGCAATGCTACTTTTTAGACATAAAACAGGCAAAAAAAGCTATTTATGGAAGTTTTGGTTACTTGCTACTTTACAAATTGGACTGCTTTTTCTGGTCTATTTTTTTTAACTTTTAGGTAATAAAATCTAAATAATTCTGTTTATTGATCACTTCAAAACTCGCCTCTGGATACCCTTTGGCGAAAGCTGTAGGGATTTTTGTTTTTCGGTTTTCGTTCCATTTAAATTCGTACCCTCTTAAAATACCATTTTCTTCTTCCAGCCAATCCAATTCTTGTTGGTCATAAGTTCTCCAGAAGTAATTAGAAACCGTTTTCTGCGTGTAATTTTGATTTTTTATACGTTCCGAAGCAAGATAATTTTCCCATAAGGCACCTACATCTGTTCTGGAATCTAACCGACTAAAATTAGCTATAATTGCATTCCGAATGCCGTTGTCATAGAAATACCATCTGTTCGATTTGGTTATTTCTTTGCGTAAATTTTTACTAAAACCAGGAACTTTATAGATAACAAACACTTTCGAAAGTAAATCCAAATAACTTTCAACTGTATTTTTAGAAATACCCAATTGTCTTGCTAATTCTTGCAAGGATACCTCCTGCCCTATTTGAAAAGCAATTAACTTTAATAAATCCAGAATTTTATTGGATTGTTTGATACCTTCGTAAACTAAAATATCCTTCAATAAATAGGAATTAATTATCTCTTTCAAATAGTTAATTTTATCATTCCAATCTGAATATTGTTCGAGTTCGGGATAAGATCCAAAAAGCAATCGTTCCTCTAATTTTTGAGTAGTTTCCTTGAAATTTTCATATTTAGCAAATTCCATTTGAGCCATTGGAAATAAATATATCGTATTTTTTCTTCCTACCAAAGGTTCGCCTAACTTATTCGATAAATCAAAAACGGACGATCCTGTAGCGATAATTTTTATTCCATCAATAGAATCGACAATCAATTTAAGAATTAAGCCAATGTCGGGAATATTTTGCGCTTCGTCAATAACCAATACTTTAATATTTGCTAAAAGCCGGCTGTAATTATTTACTGATCGTTCTTTTAGTAAATTGGCATCATCTATATCTTCGCCATTAAGATGCAAATACTCTTGTTTTGGAATAGTTGAAAGATAATTTTTGATAAAAGCCGTTTTACCCACACGTCTTGCACCTAACAAAATCAGTACTTTGTTTGGTAAAACTTTTTTGGAAAACAATGTGTCTATTCCTCTTTTTAAAAAATTCATCGTCTTGAATTTTAAATATTTAGATACAAATATATTAAAAAATGTAAATTCAGTCAGTTAATTGACTGAATTAATGTAAATTCAATCAGTACGTTGACTGAATTAACGTAAATTCAGTCAATAGAAAACAAAAAAAGCCCAGTGTAAAAACCGAGCTTACAAACTATTATTGGTGCGAAGCACCTCGGTTTTTTATTGACACGCTATTTTATTGACACGGTTTTGGTGTCTACCACCTTCAAAATCAGTGCTAATAAAAGCATCAACCATTTCTAGAACTTGTGGGATTGAAGTAAAACGGGCAGGAATACTAATAATATTAGCATTATTATGTTGACGTGCTAAAATAGCAATCTCTTTCGTCCAACATAAAGCAGCACGAACTTGAGCATATTTATTAACCGTCATTGCAATTCCGTTTCCGCTTCCACAAATTACAATTCCTAAATCAGCTTTACCTTCTGTTACATCAGTAGCCACTGGATGCCCAAAATCAGGATAATCAACACTATCAATTGAATCAGTTCCATAGTTTGTTATTTGATGTCCTTTTGCGACAAGCATTTCAACAATTGCCTGTTTATAATCTGGTCCTGCGTGATCGTTTCCTATGGAGATTTTCATCTTGTGTATTTTAAGTTGTGTGTTGCAAATTTAGAGAAACTATTCTATTGATTGCCTAATAAATTTTTGTTCTTTGTTTGCTAATTAAACCACTTATAGTATTTCTATTAATGGTCTTGTAACCCTTTAATAGCTATATAATTACGGGTTATCAACAATTTTTATTAATGTATAAATACCTGTAAATCAATGTATATTTATTATTGTAAATGTTAAAAATTTGAATTGTTAATAGCAAAACGCAATTGATTGATATTCAGTTAACTTTAAATTAACACAAGATGTTGATAACTTGAGATAGAAAATAAGAACTATTTTTTGGTACTATTAAAAAATTAAGTAATCCAAAACCCAGTTTTTAAAACCTAATTTACTTTGAGGAATTTTTAGAATAGTTATCATTATTAAAAAGTAGTTTATTAACAAATTTTTAAAAACTACTTATTTACAAAATGAATTATTTATAGATTATTAACCATTGTTAATTAAAAATAGAAACTCCTTTAAAACGAATACTTTATTCAAAAATAACTATGTTGATAAGTCGGTATAACATTTTTTAAGTTGATTTCAATCCTTTTTAAAATAAATTTATTGCCACTATTAACACGCTATAATAACAACCAAGAAGAATTTTAAATTTAATTTTTCTTTTTGTTTATTTAAATATATGTTGACAACTTTCAAAAAATTAAATTCTATTTCAAACGATTTTCAAATTGCTGTTTAGGTTGTCTAGCAATTCTTGTACTTTTTCAAAATCGTTAAAATGAATTTTGAGTTTGATTCCGCCATATGCAAAGCTGCCAAAAGGATCAACAGAAACTAAGTTTTCGTTTTCAAAAAAATAATGAATTGCTTCTTGCTCTAGCAAATGCTTTATAACTATAATTTCATGCGAATAATTAAAAATTGCAATGGTTTGAAATTCTTCCATTTTTTATACTTTTTATAAAGATACAACTATTCTATAAAGTTATATTTTCTTTAAAACTGCGTACTCTTTACTGATAACAGTCTAGTATTTTGTAATTTTAGACTTTTAAGAACAGATGTATGAGTAAAAGATTAAGAAAGCCGGTAAAAAAAGGGAAAGATTTCTCAGAAAAAATTATAAAAATATTATCGCAAAGTGCAAATAAAGCATTCAATTACAAACAAATAGGAGCTAAGCTAGAAGTTGATGATACCGAAAGCAGGAATCAAATTATAAAAGATTTGAAGATTCTGGCTTCGCAAAATAAAATTATTGAATCAGAACCTGGAAAATATTTAATCAAAGCAGTTAGTAAAGATTATTACGAAGGTAAAATTGACATGACAGGAAGAAAGACTGCTTATTTTGTCTGCCCTGATTTAGATGATGATGTATTTATCCCTACCAATAATCTAAACCATGCTTTAGATAAAGATATTGTTAAAGTGTACGTTTATAATAAACGAAGTGGTAAAAGACCTGAAGGAGAAGTGATTGAAGTCCTTGAAAGACATAAAACTGATTTTGTAGGTGTTATTGACATTCAAGCTAATTTTGCTTTTGTTTCTACTGCAAACCCTAAAATGTATACGGATATTTTTATTCCAAAGGATAAAATAGGCGAGGCAGAGCAAGGCGACGTTGTTTTAGTTCATATCGAAGATTGGCCGGCTAGAGCTGATAGTCCTTTTGGATCCGTGATAAAAGTGTTAGGAAAACCAGGTGAACACGATACTGAGATTCATGCCATTCTTGCTGAATACGGATTGCCATCAGAATTTCCTATTGAAGTCGAGACGTTTGCACAAAAAATAGATACTTCGATTACTGCTACTGAAATAGCGAATCGTCGTGACATGCGTAATACGTTGACTTTTACCATTGATCCAAAAGATGCGAAGGATTTTGATGATGCACTTTCATTTAAAAAATTAGAAAATGGCAATTATGAAATTGGTATTCATATTGCCGATGTTTCGTATTATCTTGAAGAAGGAACAATCCTGGATGATGAAGCGTATCAAAGAGCAACATCTGTTTATTTAGTGGATAGAGTAGTGCCTATGTTGCCAGAAGTACTGTCAAATTTTGCGTGTTCCTTACGTCCAAATGAAGAAAAATATACGTTTTCTGCTATATTCGAAATTACGGAAACTTCACAAGTGGTCAATCAATGGTTTGGAAGAACGGTCATTTATTCGGATCAGCGTTTTGCTTACGAGGAAGCGCAG
>NZ_JAYWDT010000074.1:0-9374 GCF_043779715.1 Flavobacterium sp. | reverse complement strand
TATATTTTTATAAAATGTATATTTGCTATTCGTAACGAAAACGTTTTTTTAAACGTTAATAATCTATAAATCATGTCACAAAGTATTGATGCTTTCATCCAAGCAGTAGGTAAAAGAAACCCAAATGAGCCTGAATTTATGCAGGCAGTTAAAGAAGTTGCAGAAACTGTAATTCCTTTTATTGAAAAAAATAAAAAATACGAAGGCAAAATGCTTTTGGAAAGAATGGTCGAAGCAGAACGTGTTATCATGTTTAGAGTTGTTTGGCTAGATGATGCTGGAAACACACAAGTAAACCGTGGTTACCGTATTCAGATGAGCTCTGCCATTGGACCGTATAAAGGAGGAATTCGTTTTCACCCTTCTGTAAATTTAAGCATCCTTAAATTTTTAGCTTTCGAACAAACTTTCAAAAACAGCTTAACTACTTTACCAATGGGTGGAGGAAAAGGTGGCGCTGATTTTGATCCAAAAGGAAAGTCTGACAACGAAATTATGAAATTTTGTCAAGCATTTATGACAGAATTATGTAAGCATATTGGTGGAAACACTGACGTTCCAGCTGGAGACATTGGTGTTGGAGGAAGAGAAGTTGGTTACATGTTTGGTCAATACAAAAGAATTAGAAACGAATTTACAGGAGTTTTAACTGGTAAAGGAATTTCTTTCGGAGGTTCATTAATCCGTCCAGAAGCTACTGGATATGGTGATGTTTACTTCGCTTACAGTATGCTAAAAACTAAAGGACAAAGCTTCGACGGAAAAACTGTTGTTGTTTCAGGTTCTGGAAACGTGGCTCAATATGCTACAGAAAAAGCGACTCAATTAGGAGGAAAAGTAGTTACAATGTCGGATTCAGCTGGTTACATATATGACGAAGCAGGAATTGACGCTGAAAAACTAGCTTATGTAATGGAAATTAAAAACGTAAACTACGGAAGAATTTCTGATTATGTAACAAAATATCCAAGTGCTAAATACATTGCTGGAAAACGTCCATGGGAAGTAAAATGTGATATTGCATTGCCTTGCGCAACTCAAAACGAATTAAATGAGGAAGAAGCAAAAACTCTTGTAGCAAACGGTTGTATCTGTGTGGCTGAAGGAGCAAATATGCCATCTACTCCAGAAGCAGTTACTGTTTTTCAAAACGCAAAAATATTATTCGCTCCAGGAAAAGCATCTAACGCTGGTGGAGTTGCTACTTCAGGTCTTGAAATGTCTCAAAACTCTTTACGTTTAAGTTGGTCTTCAGAAGAAGTTGATGATCGTTTGAAAGTTATCATGAAAGACATTCACGAAGCATGTGTACAATACGGTTCTGACGGAAGCGGATATGTTGATTATGTAAAAGGTGCAAATATTGCTGGTTTCGTAAAAGTAGCTGATGCAATGTTAGGTCAAGGTGTAGTTTAATTTACTAAACCTTTATAATAAATATGAAAGTGTTCACCAAGGTGAGCACTTTTTTTATACACAAATATATTAAAACCAAAATAAAATCGTTTTTGTTCTATATTTGTAATTGCTAAATTCCTTCAGATGAAAAACGTTTTTTTATATATCCTATTATTAATCTCAACTTTTGGGCACTCCCAAGACAATAAATTATGGAAAGGGTATTTTTCTTATAATTCTATTAAAGATATTTCGCAAAGCACAACTCAAATTTATGGCGCAGCAGAAAACGCTTACTTCAAAAGAAACTTAACCACAAATGAAATTTCAAAAATTTCAACTGTCGATGGATTGTCTGGGCAAAATATAACTCAAATTTACCATAGCGAAACCTACAAAAAAACACTTATAGGTCATGCCGACGGATTAATTATTATTATAAATGACCTTGACGGAAGCATGCTAAATGTAGTCGATATATTAAACAAACCATCTGTTCCACCCAACAAAAAGAGGATTAACCATTTAATGGAATATAATGGCAAAGTTTATATTTCGACAGATTTTGGCATTTCAGTATACGATTTAAATCTTTCGGAGTTTGGTGACACTTATTTTATTGGCTCTGGTGGTTCAAACGTCGAAATTTTACAAACAACCATTTACAATGGTTTTATTTATGCCGTTGCTAATGGTTATGGTCTATTAAAAGCAGCTGTAACAAATCCAAATCTTATAGATTTTAACCAATGGACAAATATATCAGCTGGAAGTTGGGTAAGTGTCGAGGCAATTAATACAGAATTAGTAGCAGTCAATTTAAGTGGCGCCATTTATAAATTAATTAACGACGTCCCTAACTTTATTACAAGCTATCCTCAAATACCTATAGACACAAGGCATAAGGAAGACAACTTAATCATAACTTTACAAAATCATGTATATATCTACAATCAGCAATTAATTGAAATTACTCACATTAACAACATCCCTAATTTTCCTCTAGTAAATTTCACATGTGCTACAATTATAAATGACAAGATTTATATAGGAACACAAGAAAACGGAGTATTCGCAACATCATTAAGTAATCCTACCGTTTTCGAGAATATAACACCAAACGGACCAGATAAAAACAGGCTTTTTGCTATCCAATCTTTTTCAAATGGAATATGGGCGGCATATGGTGATTATAGCATTTTTTACAACCCGTATCCTTTAGATTCTTTTGGTGTAAGCAAATACGATTCTAATAATTTATGGACACCAACTCCTTATCAAGATTTATTTGGAGCAAAATCAATTAGTCGAGTTGTCGTAAACCCAAAAAACGAAAATCAAGTTTTCTTTAGCTCCTATTATTCTGGCTTATTAAAATTTGAAAATAATGTTCCAACTACAATATTTAATACCTCAAACAGTAGTTTACAAACAATTCCAGGCCAAGTCCCAGACGACATTAGAGTAAATGGTTCTGCTTTCGACAAGGATGGCAACTTATGGGTAACAAATTCACTTGTAAGCAAAGGGCTTCATGTACTAAAAACTGACGGACAATGGCAAGGATTCCCACTAACAAGCCTTATGAATCCACTTTCTACAGCTTACGGAAGATTAACTATCGATAAAAATGGAACAAAATGGGTATGTGCCTTCTTTGAAGGATTAGTAGGATTTAACGAAAAATACGGTAACAAATGCATCACAATAAGGCAAGGTCAAGACGAAGGAAATCTTCCAACATTCGATGTAAGAGCAGTTGCAGTAGATAATAAGAATAAATTATGGATCGGGACAGCTTCTGGACTAAGGATACTCCAAAATGTAGATTCATTTTTAACCCAAAACGAGTTAACCACAAGTTCAATTATTATTCTCGAAGACAGTTTAGCCCAAGAACTTTTATATGGTCAATTTATTACTGATATTGTGGTAGATGGCGCAAATAACAAATGGATTAGTACTGCAGGAGCTGGTTTGTTCTACATCTCTTCCGACGGACAAAAAACATTCAATATTTTTACCAAAGAAAACTCTCCATTACCAAGTAATACAATAACTGATATTGATATTAATGTCCTAACCGGAGAAGTATTTATAGCCACCGAAGCAGGAATGGTATCCTTCAAAGGAACCGCAACAAATGGCGCAGAAAACTTCGAAAATGTAATTGTTTATCCAAACCCTGTAAGACCAGAATACAGCGGTAGTATATTTATAACCGGACTCATGGACAAAGCCAATGTTAAAATTACTGATATTGAAGGAAACCTAGTTCACGAAGGTATTTCTGAAGGAGGAACCATGATTTGGGACTCAAAAGCGTTCGGAAAATACAAAGTAGCTTCAGGTGTTTACATGCTTTTTCTATCTTCCGATGATGGAGCTGAAACCAAAGTAAAAAAAGTAATGATTGTAAGGTAAACCCTAATGCAAATCAAAACCAAAGCCATCGTAATTTCATCTATCAAATACCAAGAAAAAAGTTTGATAGTCAAATGTTTTACGCTTTCCGATGGACTCAAATCTTACTTTGTTCGTGATGCGTTTTCTTCTAGAAAATCCAACCAAAAAATCGCTTATTTTCAGCCATTAACAATACTAGAAATCGAAGCTGTTCACAAGAACAAAGGCACTTTAGAGAATTTTAAAGAAATAAAAATCGCCACCCCTTTTCATTCCATCCATTCCGATGTAGTAAAAAGCACTATCGTGATATTCATTTCCGAAATTTTACACCATTCCATACACGAAGAAGAAAAAAACGAAGCCTTTTTTACCTTTCTCGAAACTGCTTTATACTGGTTAGACAATCATGACGAAACTGCCAATTTTCATCTCATTTTACTCTTAGAAACTACAAAATATTTAGGGTTTTATCCAGATATTTCAAATATAGAGTACCCGTTTTTCGAAATGACCGAAGGCATCTTCTCCCCTTTTCACGCCATCAGTTCACTCACCCAACACGAAACTAATTTGTTCAAAAAACTCATCGATTTAAAATTCGATAATGATCAGAAAACTTTCCATGTCATCGAACGCCAAATACTCCTAAAAATCCTCATTGATTATTACAGTTTTCATCTCGACGGCTTCAAAAAGCCAAAATCATTAGACGTTCTCAAAGAAGTTTTTTCTTAAAGTCATTGAAAGAAAAGAAATAATCTTGGGCGTTACCCGAAAGGGTCGTGCTATCCGTTTCAATCTTTTTTTGGAAGAAAAATCCAAAAAAAGGATTTCCACTGCTATCCCTCACGCAAAGCACAAACTTTCGACTTTCGACTTTCGACTTTCGACTTAATTTCTTACTTTCGCACCACGATTTAAGAAAAGGACAAAATGAGCACTAAATTCACTGAATACAAAGGACTTAATCTACCCACGGTAGCATCAGAAATCCTTGATTTTTGGAAAAAAGAAAACATCTTCGAAAAGAGCGTAACCACTCGCGAAGGCAACACGCCATTCGTATTTTTCGAAGGGCCACCATCAGCAAACGGATTGCCCGGGATTCACCACGTTATGGCACGTGCTATTAAAGATATTTTTTGTCGCTACAAAACCCAAAAAGGCTTTCAAGTAAAACGTAAAGCAGGTTGGGACACGCATGGTTTGCCAGTAGAATTAGGCACCGAAAAAGAATTAGGAATTACCAAAGAAGATATAGGAAAAACCATTTCAATCGAAGAATATAACGAAGCCTGCAAAAAAACAGTCATGCGTTACACCGATGTATGGAATGACTTAACCGAAAAAATGGGTTATTGGGTAGATATGCAAGACCCCTACGTAACCTACAAACCCAAATACATGGAATCTGTTTGGTGGATTCTGAAACAAATCTATAACAAAGATTTGATGTACAAAGGTTACACCATACAACCCTATTCTCCAAAAGCAGGAACAGGATTGTCATCTCACGAAGTGAACCAACCAGGTTCTTATCGTGATGTTACAGACACAACGGTCGTGGCACAATTTAAAGCATTAAACGAAAGTTTACCTAGTTTTTTACAAAATTTTGGCGACGTACACATACTAGCTTGGACAACTACTCCTTGGACTTTACCTTCCAATACAGCATTAACCGTTGGTCCAAAAATTGATTATGCTTTAGTAAAAACTTTCAATCAATATACTTTTGAAGCAGTAAATGTAATTTTGGCTAAAAATTTAGTTGGAAAACAATTTGCAAAAGGTTTTTTTGAAAGTACAGAACCATCAGACTTTCAAAATTTCAAAGAAGGCGACAAAAAAATCCCATATCAAATCCTAACCGAATGTAAAGGTGCAGATTTAGTAGGAATTCGTTACGAGCAATTAATGCCTTTGGCTTTGCCATACCAAAATCCAGAAAATGCTTTTAGAGTAATTTCAGGAGATTTTGTGACTACCGAAGACGGAACAGGAATTGTACACACAGCCCCAACTTTTGGAGCAGATGATGCTAAAGTAGCAAAAGAAGCAACGCCAGAAGTTCCGCCAATGTTGGTTCTTGACGAAAACGAAAATCCTGTGCCATTAGTAAATTTACAAGGTAAATTCATCGATGGTTTGGGTGATTATTCTGGAAAATATGTCAAAAATGAATATTATACTGATGAAGTAGCGCCAGAACGTTCGATTGATGTTGAAATTGCAATTCAACTAAAAGAAGAAAACAAAGCATTTAAAGTAGAGAAATATGTGCACAGTTACCCACATTGTTGGAGAACCGACACGCCAATTTTATATTATCCGCTAGATTCTTGGTTTATAAAAATTACAGAAGTTCGCGACAGAATGTTTAACCTCAACGAAACCATCAACTGGAAGCCAAAAGCAACTGGCGAAGGACGTTTCGGAAATTGGTTAAAAAACGCCAATGATTGGAACCTTTCTCGTTCTCGTTTTTGGGGAATTCCGTTGCCAATTTGGAGAAACGAAGAAGGAACAGAAGAAATTTTAATTGGTTCGGTTGAAGAATTATACAACGAAATCGAAAAATCTATCGCAGCAGGTTTCCAAAAAGAAAATCCTTTCAAAGGTTTCGAAATTGGAAATATGGATGAATCAAATTACGATTTAATCGATTTACACAAAAATGTAGTTGATGAAATCACGTTAGTTTCTGCATCAGGAAAACCAATGAAACGCGAATCGGATTTGATAGATGTTTGGTTCGACTCCGGTTCTATGCCTTATGCGCAATGGCATTATCCTTTTGAAAACAAAGAAAAAATAGACGAAAACAAAGATTTTCCAGCGGATTTTATTGCCGAAGGTGTCGATCAAACTCGTGGTTGGTTTTATACTTTGCACGCAATTGGGACTTTAGTTTTCGATAAAGTAGCCTATAAAAATGTAGTATCTAACGGATTGGTTTTAGACAAAAACGGACAAAAAATGTCTAAACGTCTAGGAAATGCCGCAGATCCTTTCGAAACTTTGGCAGAATATGGTCCAGATGCTACGCGTTGGTACATGATTTCGAATGCAAATCCTTGGGATAATTTGAAGTTTGACATAGAAGGCATTGCAGAAGTACGTCGTAAATTCTTCGGAACTTTATATAATACCTATTCTTTCTTTGCGTTATATGCTAACATTGATGGGTTTAAATATACCGAAGCAGAAATTCCATTAAACGAAAGACCAGAGATTGACCGTTGGATTTTATCCGAACTAAATACGCTTATAAAAGTCGTTGACGACGCTTATGCGGACTACGAACCAACGAAAGCCGCTCGTGCTATTTCAGATTTCCTGCAAGAAAACCTAAGTAATTGGTATGTAAGATTGTGCAGAAGACGCTTCTGGAAAGGTGATTATGCACAAGATAAAATTGCCGCTTATCAAACATTATATACTTGTTTAATCACTGTTTCTAAGCTTGGAGCACCTATTGCCCCATTCTTTATGGATAAACTTTACAGAGATTTAACCTTAGCAACACAGTCAGAAAAATATGACAGTGTACATTTGGCCGAGTTTCCAAAATCAGTTGAAAACTTTGTTGATAAATCGTTAGAAAGCAGAATGCAAAAAGCACAAACGATTTCGTCACTAGTTTTATCGCTTCGAAAGAAGGAAATGATAAAAGTACGCCAACCATTACAAAAGGTAATGATTCCAGTACTTGACAATGCATTTAAAGCAGAAATAGAAGCAGTTTCGGACTTGATTATGGCCGAAGTAAACGTAAAAGAAATAGAACTTTTAGACGATGCTTCAGGGATTTTAGTAAAGCAAATAAAGCCTAATTTTAAGGCTCTTGGTCCGCGTTTTGGGAAAGATATGGGATTGATTGCCAAAGAGATACAAGGTTTTACAGCTGCGCAAATTAATCAATTAGACAAAGACGGAACGTTAGATATTGTTATTTCAGGAAAAGATATAACTTTATCAATAGAAGATGTAGAAATCACATCGCAAGATATTGAAGGTTGGTTGGTTGCAAATTCTGGTGGAATTACCGTAGCATTAGACATTACAATTTCTGATGAATTAAGAAAAGAAGGAATTGCCAGAGAGTTAGTGAACCGAATTCAAAATTTGCGAAAAGATTCGGGTTACGATGTGACTGATAAGATTACGGTTTCGGTAGAAAAAAATGACAAAATAAATCAAGCCATTTTAGACAACCAAGACTATATAAAATCTGAAACACTTACAAAAGAACTAATTCTTTTAGATGGTATCGAAAACGGTACGATTATTGAGTTTGATGATATAAAAACAATGATTTTAATTTCAAAATAAGAAATTATGGTAGATGAACAAATAAGATTTTCTGATGCAGAATTAGCAGAATTCAAAGAATTAATCTTGGGAAAATTAGACAAAGCTAAAATAGATTTAGATTTAATACGAAGCGCTTACATGAATGACTTAAACAACGGAACCGATGACACATCGCCAACGTTTAAAGCATTTGAAGAAGGAAGCGAAACGATGTCTAAAGAGGCAAACTCACAATTGGCTATTCGTCAAGAGAAATTTATTCGTGACTTGAGAAATGCGCTAGTTCGTATAGAAAGTAAAACTTACGGTGTTTGTAAAGTAACAGGGAAATTAATAAACAAAGAACGTTTAAAAATTGTTCCTCATGCTACAATGAGCATTGAAGCAAAAAATTTACAGAAATAACATATCGCACAATAAAATTACTAAACGCTCCTTTTTTGGAGCGTTTTTTATATAATAATGTTTATTTTTGTTCCGTAATAAATTTTAAAATGAATTTAAAGAAAGCCTATTTTATTGTTTTTTTGGTTTTATTAATAGACCAAGTTTCTAAAATATATATCAAAACACATTTTATTTTGCACCAAGAAATCGAAGTTTTTTCATGGTTTAAAATACTATTTATAGAAAACGAAGGTATGGCTTGGGGAGTCGAAATTCCTGGTCTTTACGGAAAATTAGCCCTAACCACATTTAGAATTCTTGCCGTAGGCGGGATAGGTTACTGGCTTTGGGACGCTGTAAAAAAACAAAGTTCAAGCGTATTAATTATTGCAATCTCACTAATACTAGCTGGTGCTTTCGGAAATATTATAGATTCTGTTTTTTACGGAAAAATATTCGATGATAGCTCTTACAACTTAGCAACACTGTTTAGCGACAAACCTTACGGAAACTGGTTTTACGGAAAAGTTGTCGATATGTTATATTTCCCAATTTGGAACGGAGATTTACCAACATGGCTGCCGTTTTTTGGAGGAAAACATTTCACATTTTTCAATGCGATTTTCAACATAGCAGATATGGCAATATCGACAGGTGTTGGGATTTTGATAGTTTTTAACAAAAAAGCTTTCGGAAAATAATGATGGTTTTATCTAACGCTATTTAAAACATAATAAAAAAACCACGCAAGTAGCGTGGTTTTTTTATTATGTTCTATTTATTTTTCTTTTGCTGTCCTGGAGCATAATCTTTTGCACTTCCTCCATAAATCTTTTTAGCTTGACCTGGTGGCAAGCGTTTTT
>NZ_JAYWDT010000073.1:0-4228 GCF_043779715.1 Flavobacterium sp. | reverse complement strand
TTATTTAGATAAAATATCAATTTTTTTATCTTGAAAAAAAGATACGATTTCAAATACATTTCCAATTCACATTTTTTTGCAGAATCGAAAATTTTCATTTCGAAAAAGTTTAAAACAAAAAAACCCGATACTTGCGTATCAGGTTTTAAAAAAGCTCCCTCTCTTGGGCTCGAACCAAGGAGTCTGAC
This sequence comes from Flavobacterium sp., assembly GCF_043779715.1. Classification (GTDB taxonomy): domain Bacteria; phylum Bacteroidota; class Bacteroidia; order Flavobacteriales; family Flavobacteriaceae; genus Flavobacterium. Next base: position 4,040 of record NZ_JAYWDT010000073.1, on the reverse strand, counting down.
TAGCAGTAAACCCAATACTTTACGTTATTTTACTTTTTTATGTTACCGAATTGTATGCCTTTTTTAATATTATTTTTAATTTATTTGTAATCAAAAATTGCATCTTCTGGAACCATTTGCGCTACATTAAGAGTAGGTAGGATGTACTTATTAAAAATTGTTCCTTCTGTCTTAGTATGTAGAATCCCTCTTGACGTCCCTACTGTTATCATTGCCATGTGTGCTATAAACCAACTTGGAATAATAATTTTACCATCAACTACTAAATCATTGAAAGATTCAATTCCAATCTCAAAATTACAATTTACTTGAATCGCGATGAAAGGCTTCTTTTTCATTTCAAAAGTAAATTTGATTGAAGTTATGAAATCTCTTTCTTCAGTATTTAAACCGTAAGATAAATTGGTTTCTAAATTAATTTTGCCTTTGTCAAGATGATTTTCTTCAAACAAAGCAAATTGTTCAGTCTTAATGCCTTTAATACTAAACTCTATATCTTTTTTGTTTCTTTCCATTACCTAGCAATCGCGTATTGGTTATGAGATTCTGAATAGTCCATTTTATTATGTACTACTTTCATTTGAGGTATTTTTGTCGTAGAAGTATCTTTATTAACACTTACTACAATAAACTCTTCCTTCAATGTAGTTGAAGCTGATTTTATTTGAGTAGCCGAAGTTTTAATTTCTGCTACTTGTTTATAATCTATTATTTCCATTAATGAAATCTCTAATGCAGTTTCAAGTTTACATATCGTTTCAAAAGTTAAATTTTGTTGTCCTTTAAGAATTTTATTCACTTGTTGTGCAGAGACTTTCATTTTTTGAGCTAAGTCTTTCTGTGACCAACCCTTCGCTTTTAATGCCTCTAAAACATTTACTGCTACCATTGCTGATTTATCTAACCAGCTTTTATTGGCTTTATAGTATAAAAACTTATCTAACCAAGCAGACTGTTCGTTAGAAACTAGTTTTTGAAAATTTTCTAAATTTTTGGTTTTCATTTTTAAAGAATTAATTCATAAAAACTATCTGCATCATAAACTTCTCGTTCTAACAAATAATTTCTACATTTTTCAATTGTAGTTTTCTCTTTTTGTGTTAATTCACTTTGTTTCATTTTGTGTACAAGTTTTATTGCTCCACCTGTAATAACATAATGATTGGGTTCAATTTTGATAGCGTATAATCTTATCCAACGTTGTTTTGATTTTTGTTTAGACAATAGTGTTTCGCGGTATTCATTGTCATCTAAATTTTGGAATAATTCATCAAGTTGTTTATCGCCATTTTGTGTAAGCTCAAATAATTTTTCTTGTATTTGTTCAACCTCTCTTAAAGTAATATTTACTGCTTCTTTTACTGATGTGACATTAAAGTAAGTCAGATGCTCTTTGTGTTTTTCAAAAAACTCATATAAGTATTTTGTATCCATCCATACGGCAAGATTTCGAGCTAACTCATCTTTCGAGCTGAACTTGAATGCCGTTAATCCGGGTACAAATGTATTAATTATTTCCATTAAATCAACTTATAGGTTTATTTTTTAGCAAAATTATATGATTTTTCTATACAGTAGTAGCTAAGTTATCAACATAAAGTCCTACTATTTTCTTAATTACACCTTATGTTCGTCGCAAATGATTTATAAACAATGAGTTGCATGTCGTTTGCAACATGTTCCTTGCCCTTTGTGTTTATTTCTAATAAAGATAATTATCTATATCTGCTTTACCCCACCTTCGCAAACCCACTCACAAAAGTTTCTACAAATCCAACAATCTTACTCAAGATTCTATCTCCTGTTTTCTTACGTTCCAATACTTTAGGCTTTTCACCTTCTATTAAGTCCAAGAGTTCATCTCTTAAAGGTTCACGTTCGGCAAAGAGGTAATTTTCTATTAGCTGTTCTGTTTTTTCTTCTGACAAGTTTTCTTCCTGTACTAGTAGTTTGAAGGCTTTTATCTGTTCTTCATTCCAGTATTTTTCAAATTGGTCTGGTAGGTCTTCTGTGTCTTCTATTGCAGGGAGATTTTCTAGTATGAAACGTTCTATCAGTTCACGTTTGCTTCTCAGGTTTGCTTCTCCTGTCAGTAAATCAATGATTTCTTTTTGCTTCTTGGATTTCTCTTTTGGGTCGGCGTTTTTTAAGCCTGCCAATAGTTTTAGAATATAAGTAACGTTGATTTCGTCACGGTGTATTAATTCCAATTCAAAATCTACGTCTTCCAGAATGGAAACTTTTTCTTTACTATGGTCATTTTTGACTTTATCGTGTAAATCAAGGTACTTGCTTTTGTAATCTTCAAAAAGTTGCTCGTCCATATCCAAATCTTCCATCGTGAAATCTGAAAAAGTGGTCAGCACATTTTTAAGTCGCATTAGTTCCCGGAACGCTTTGATGAATTCTAATTCCTCCTTTTCACTTTGTAAATCATTTACGCTGTTTACTGTTGGTACAATTTTTAATAGTTCATTGACTGCTTCACTGAATTGTTGCACGTAATCCTCGTAAGGTTGCATAATAATTACATCTATTGCGTCTTTATTAGAAAAGAGTGCAATAGCGTCATCAGTTGCTTTTTTGAGGTTACGGAACACTATAATGTTTCCCTGTGATTTCTGTTCGTTCAGGATTCTATTTGTTCTAGAATAGGCTTGAATCAATCCGTGATGTTTCAAGTTCTTATCCACATACATCGTATTCAGGTTTGGACTATCAAAACCAGTTAAAAACATATTGACTACTAGGAGAATATCAATCTTTTTGTTTTTTACGTTTTTAGAAATATCATTGTAATAATTATAGAATAAAACGCTGTCTTTAGTTGAGAATTTAGTGCCAAACATGGTATTATAATCCACAATAAACGCATCTAGCTTTTCTCTGGAATGCGAGTTTAAACCGTACTTTTCAGCTGGTTCTGCTGCTATATCTAATTCTTCAGGGATGAAACCATTGGCATCTTTATCATCTTCATTGGTAGCATAACTGAAAATAGTTGCAATTTTTAAATTGTGTTTTCCTTCTTCTTTTTTGGCTTGAAGGACTTCATAATATTTAATCAGGGTTTCCACGCAGCTCACACAAAACATTGCGGTGAATTCCCTGCTGTGGGTTTTACGATTGTGATTGTCTATTATGTAATCAGCAATTTTGTTTAAACGCAAAGGAGATTCCATTAATTCTTTAGTATCAATGTCTTCTACTTCAATGTCTATGTTTGTCTTGCTGTCGTCTTTTTGTTTGTAACGACCAACATATTCTACGGAGAACTTTAAAACGTTCTCGTCTTTAATGGCATCTGTAATCACATATTTGTGCAAACATTCGCCAAACAACTCTTTGGTGGTGCGTTTCCCTAATTCATTCTTTACCGCATTATCAGCAAAAATGGGCGTACCGGTAAAGCCAAATAATTGAATATTATTGAAAAAAGATTTTATACGAGTGTGTGTTTCCCCGAATTGAGAACGGTGGCATTCGTCAAAAATGAATACAATGCGTTCGTCTTTCAGTTTATCCATTTTGCTCAAATACTGCTTTTTACTTATGGCGGTATTTAGTTTTTGAATGGTGGTTACAATGAGTTTAGTATCATCCGAGAACTGATTTACCAATGCTTTGGTATTGTCAGTTCCATCGATGCTTCCTTTGCTGAAGCTATTGAATTCTTTGGTAGTTTGGTAATCTAAATCTTTTCTGTCTACCACAAAAACCACTTTTTTGACTTGTGGTAAATTCATTAAAATCTGACTTGCTTTAAACGAAGTCAAGGTTTTTCCTGAACCGGTAGTATGCCAGATATAGGCATTTTTGTTGGTATTCTTTACCGTTTCAACCAATGCTTCTACCGCATAGTATTGGTAGGGGCGAAGCACCATTAGTATTTTGTAGGCTTCACTCAACACAATGTATTTGCATATCATTTTAGAGATATGGCACGGATCTAAAAAGTCCGTAGTAAAACCATTCAATATATTAGTCAGGCGATTGTTGGCTACATCCGTCCAATAGAAGGTTTGTTTGAACGACTGATT
>NZ_JAYWDT010000072.1:0-9433 GCF_043779715.1 Flavobacterium sp. | reverse complement strand
TGTTGCAGAAAAAATAATTTTGCCAATAAAAATTCCAATAGCAAATGCAACAATAAAAATGGATAAGAAAATAAACAAATCTTTCATAAAAATACTTTTTGTAAGTTTGTAAAATTAAACAAAAGTTTTCGAGTATTAGTTTCAATATTTAACATAATTTCAAATAGATGGAAAAGCAATCTCAAAATTCTAGTACTGTTTTTTTAGCAGTAATTTCTTTAGCCAGTTGGCTTGCAGTTTTCTTGCAGTTATATTTGATAATCGTAAATCGCGTTGCCTCTGTTCTGGAAACAATTGTTCGCTTTTTTAGTTTTTTTACGATACAATCTAATATTTTGGTAGCAATTTGCTTTACAGTTCTTTGGTTTAAACCAAAAAATAAATTGGAATTGTTTTTTTTAAATAGTAAAAGCTTAACAGCAATTACAATGTATATAACAATTGTAGGAATAGTTTACAATTTAATTTTAAGATTTTTATGGGTGCCAACTGGAATGCAAAGGATTACCGATGAGATTTTACATCTAGTTATTCCTGTTTTAGTTTTGATATATTGGTTTCAATTTGTTTCTAAAAAATCTTTAGAATATAAGAATGTTTTCCCTTGGCTGCTGTTTCCTTTTTTATATTTAATATACACTTTGGTTCGTGGATATTTTTCTAATTATTACCCATATCCATTTTTAGATGTAAATATTTTAGGATATACTCCCGTTTTTTTAAATTCATTTTATATGTTAATCGCTTTTTTTAGTGTTGGATTTTTATTAATATTTAGCAGTAAATTGTTAAGTAATAGAAATTAGTATGCACCAACATTTCATCATTCACAAACCTTACGGATATTTATCTCAGTTTAAATACGAACTAAAACGCAAGAAAAAACTGCTAGGAGAATTACACGATTTCCCCGAAGGAATTATGGCTATTGGTCGATTAGATGAAGATTCGGAAGGCTTGCTTTTATTGACAACGGACGGAAAAATGAGCGAAATAGTTCGTAGCAAAAAAGTCGAAAAAGAATATTATGTTCAAGTTGACGGTATTATGACTCATGAAGCTATCGAAAGATTAAAAAAAGGCGTCGAAATAGGTTTTGATGGTACAAAATACATGACTAAACCTTGCCAATCCTTTATTGTTAATGAAGTTCCTGACTTTGGCGAGCGAGGCAAGAAAATTCGTGACGAACGCCACGGACCAACATCTTGGGCTTCTATTGTTGTAACCGAAGGAAAATTTCGTCAAGTAAGAAAAATGACTGCAGCTGTAGGATTTCCTACGTTACGATTGGTAAGAATTCGTATAGGAAATGTACATTTAAACAACTTGCAAGCAGGAGAAGTTTTAGAAGTAAATACATTTAAAATAACCGAATAAATAACCAATTATGCTTAACATTGTTTTGGTAGAACCAGAAATTCCTAATAATACTGGAAATATTGGTCGTTTGTGTGTTGGAACTGGCAATCGTTTGCATTTAATTCACCCTTTTGGATTTGAAATTAATGATAAAAATTTGAAACGTTCTGGTTTAGATTATTGGGTGTATTTAGATTGGAATCAATATCAAAATACGCGAGAATGGATAGACCAAATTCCAGATAAATCGAGAGTTTTTCTTATGTCTTCCCATGCCAAAAAATCTTATTATGAAGCGGATTTTCAAGAAGGAGATTGGTTGGTTTTTGGGAAAGAAAGTGTAGGATTAAGCGAAGAAATTTTGAATTTATTCGAAAATCATTTAACGATTCCTATGTCTGATAAGATTAGAAGTTATAATATTGCAAATTCAGTAGCGTTTGTGGTAGGCGAGGCGAGAAGGCAAATTAATTTTAAATAGTTATTTTCCGAAAATCTCATCAAAAAAATCTAACATCGCACGCCAAGAACGTTTATCTGCTTTTTCGTTATAAGCTACACCAGTACTTTTTTTATTTCCAGCATCTTTGTGTGTAAATGCATGAACAGCATCAGCATAATAAACCATTTGCCAATCGGTTTTTGCAGTACGCATTTCGTCTTGAAAAGATTTGATTTCTGCATCTGATACGAAAAAGTCATCAGCACCATGGAGTACTAAAACTTTAGGATTAATAGGTTCGATTGTTCTTGAGGCATCTCTACCCAAACCACCATGAAAAGAGACCACACCATTAACTTTAAAATTAGCTCTAGCAACTTCTAATGCCCCAGTTCCGCCGAAACAGTATCCAATAACGGCAATCTTATCAGCATTTGCTCCAGCTTTTATCAATTGGTCTAAAGCTAATTGAATCCTTTTATGATATTCTATATAATTGGTTTTAAAATAACCAGCCAACTGACCTGCTTCTTTTGTATTTGTAGGTCTTTTGTCAACACCATAAATATCAGCAACAAAAGTAATGTATCCTAGATTTGCTAATTCAGTAGCATTCGTTTTTGCATTGGTTTCAATTCCCATCCAAGCTGGTAAAACTAATACTCCGGCTTTGTTTTTTAAAATTTTCTTAGGTTGTGCTAAAATTCCTTCTAGTTTTTGATCTCCATCAGTGTAAGAAACTGATTTTAATTGTGCTTGAGAAGAGATAGCAGTTATGAAGAATAAAGTAAGAAATAAGTTTTTCATCTTAAAAAGATTTAATTTATCGTAAAATTACGAATATTTCACATTCAACAGATGTGAAATAAATCCTAATTATTTAAAAATAAATTTCCCTTTTTGGTCATCAAAAATAATATTATCATCTTTAAATAAAGTATTAAAAGCTCCTTTGGTGATCAAATTGCAAGGTTCGTCTTGTATAACTATTTCATTTGTCATAATTACCATTTCATCACTCAATTGAATGGCTAAATCTATATCGTGAGTCGAAAAAAGAATGCATTTTCCTGTTTCTTTCGACAATTTTTTTAGTAATTTAAAGAGAGATACTTTGTGTAATAAATCCAAATGTGTTGTAGGTTCGTCAAGAATAATAAGTGGTGTGTCTTGTGCTAAAGCTCTTGCAACCAACACTTTTTGTAATTGACCATCGCTAATTTCAAAATGCTTTTTATCAGATAAATGGGTAATATTTGTAAGTTGTATGGCTTCAGTTATTTTTTGAATATCTATTGCAGAAAGTTTTCCAATCCAGTTGGTATAAGGTTGTCTTCCTAGCGCAACTAATTCGTAAACGGTCAAATTACTAGGAGGCAATTTTTCGGTAAGAACTACACTCAAATTTTGAGCTAATGTTTGGTTGTCATAACTCTCAATCGATTTATTATTTAAAAGAACGTCACCAGAAATTGGTTTTTGAATTCCAGTTAATGTTCTTAATAATGTCGATTTTCCTATTCCGTTAGCGCCAATTAAAGTAATAAGTTTGCCTTCCTGAAAGTTTAAGTTAAGATTTTGAGTAATAGTAATCGCTGTGTTCTTGGTTTTGTAACCAATACTTAAATTTGAAGTAGAAAGAATATTTTTATTATTCATAATGTGGTTTGTTTTACTTAAATCACATTTACTTCGGCCTCAATATAAATGCCAAACATTTCAAAAACTGTTTTTTGCACATCTTTGGATACATTCAGAATTTCTTGTCCAGTTGCATTACCATAATTAACTAAAACCAAGGCTTGGTTTTTGTGAATTCCCGCATCTCCAAAACGTTTTCCTTTGAAACCTGCTTGCTCGATTAGCCAACCTGCTGGAACTTTTACTTCGGTTTCTGAAATTTCGTAAAACTTCATTTCGGGAAATTTTTTGTGAATGGGTTCGAATTCCGACTTTAATAAAATTGGATTTTTAAAAAAACTTCCGCTGTTTCCTAATTCTTTTGGATCTGGTAATTTGCTTTGACGAATGGCTATTACAGCATTCGAAACATCTATCAAGCCTGGAGTTTCGATGTTTTTATTAGTTAATTCTAATTGGATATCGCCATAAGAAATATTTATTTTGTGGTCTTTTTTTGTTAATTTAAAAACTACCGATGTAATTATATATTGGCCTTTTGCTTCGTGTTTGAAAACACTTTCACGATAACCAAAATGGCATTCTGCATTTGTAAAAATTTTCATTTCTTGAGTTCCAATATTCATCGCTTCGCAGGAAACAAAAGTGTCTTTTATTTCAGTTCCGTAAGCGCCAATGTTTTGTACAGGGGTTGTACCAACATTTCCTGGAATAAGTGACATGTTTTCTAATCCCCCAAAATCTTGGTTGATGGTCCAGAGTACAAATTCGTGCCAGTTTTCGCCAGCTTGACTTTCTACCCAAACAAAATTTGCATCTTCATTGATGATTTTTTTACCTTTTAAATCGATATGAATAACCAACGCATCAATATCTTGTGTGAGCAACATATTGCTTCCGCCGCCTAAAATAAATTTTTTTTCTGTTGAATTTTCTTGTAAAACGGTTTTCAAATCATCGACAGAATGAATTGCCACAAATTGTTTTGCTTTGGCTTCGATACCAAAAGTGTTGTGCTTTTTTAAAGAAAAATTAGGAATTATAGTCATCAAAAATCAATTTTATATGCAAAAATAGGATAAAGAATTTTAAACAAACTTCTGAAAGTAATTTTTTTGCCAAATATGTAACATAAATAATGGCATGATGTATGGAATTATTTTTTTGTCGCCTTTTTCGATCTGTTCGACAATTTTTTTGCCGTTTAGATTTTCTAAAAAAGGCATGTTGAAAATTTCACTTTTTGCAAAGTTTTGTAATTCGTCCCTAAGCCTATTATTATACAATAGATAGTTATTCCAAGGCGCACTAAGGCCAATTTTTCTGAAATTAATAATCTCTTGGGGTAGTTTATCTTCCATCGAAGATTTTAAAATATACTTTCCTTTTTTGCCAGAAAACAGCCATTTATCCTCGAGTGTACCTAAACCAGCGATTAAACGTTGGTCTAAAAATGGCTCACGACATTCGATAGAAGCTCCCATAGTGCAACGATCATTTCTATCTAAAAGCGAACACATATAAGTATGTTGGTCAAAATATAAAACTTGTCTTTGCATGCTATTAGGATATAATTCTTTTGCTTCTTTTAGGATTTGATAACGATATTCGTTTAGTGGTTTTATTCTTAGTCCGTAAAATGAATTAATATCATTGGGGTAAATACTGGTACTGTTAAACAAGATTAAATCCGATTTATTATTGATTTTTGAATAGCGAATTAACTTATCATACCTCGGATTGTTATTAAAATATTCTAAATTACTGACTTGACCAATAATTTTTAATAACGAAGGATTTTTTAAGGCTTTGTAGCGAACATAACCGCCCATTAGCTCGTCGGCGCCTTCGCCAGAAAGTAGAACTTTTACTTTCTGACTGGCTAATTTAGATACAGCAAGCAAATGAGGCTCGTTTAGATGCATGAGTGGTTCGTCCTGAAAATAGGTAGACTCTAATAAATTATCAAAAAGGATATCTCCCTCAATTTTTATAGAATTGAATTCATAATTGAATTGATCAGTAATATTTTTAGCTAAATAAGATTCGTTGTGTTTTTCTTCTGAAAAACCAATGTTAAAAGTTTGTATGTTTTTGTAATCCTGATGGTATAATGACGACAAAATAGAGCAAGAGTCTAAACCACCACTAAGTAAAATGCCAACTGGAACATCGCTTGTCATTCTTAGTTTTACCGATTCGAAAAAGATTTCTTCAAACCATTTTTTAGGGTTCAGAATGTGACTGTGATTTTGTATTTCTTCTTTTAGATTCCACCATTTTGTGGTTTTTATATTTCCATTTTCATGAATAGTCATGTGATGTCCTGGCAAAAGCTTGTTTACATTATTGTATAAGGTGTTTTCGCCAGCTACAAATCTATTAAAGAAATATTCTTCTAATCCACTTTCTGATATTTGTATAGGAACTCCAGCTGCAAAAAGTGCTTTTTGTTCGGATGCAAAGTATAAAGTATTCTTATGTAATGAGTAATACAAAGGTTTTACGCCCATTCTGTCTCTTACCAAAACGAGTTTTTTTTCTTCCTTGTCCCAAATGGCAAAAGCAAACATTCCGTTTAGGCGAGATAGCATTTCTAAACCATATAGCTCGTATAGTTTAAGTAAAACTTCGGTATCTGAACCAGATTTTAGTGTGATTCCTTTATTTTTTATTTCAGTATAAAAAGATTGGTAATTGTAAATCTCTCCATTAAAAACAATAATATATCTCCCATTTTCGGAATAAAAAGGTTGGTGTCCTGCCGATGAAGTATCTATAATAGATAATCTTCTGTGACCCAAACCAATATTATTTTCAATAAATATACCAGCATCGTCTGGACCACGATGTTCAAGAACATCACGCATTTTTACCAGCTGATTTTTATCGACCGATTTGTTATTAAGATCAAATATTCCGTTTATACCACACATAAATTAATCAGATCTTAGGTTAATTAATTCATGGTATTTGTCGGCTATTTTTTTCATATTGATAGCATAATTGGCATTTTCTTCTACAAATTTCCTATTTTCTAAAACTGCATTTTTTCTAATTTCAGAATTTTCGAAAGCCCAAACAATCTCATTAGCTAATTTTTCGATATTTTCAGATTCAATTAAAATGCCGTTCTTTTTTTGGATAATCCAGCTTTTATTTCCAGGTAGATTGGTCACAACAGGAAAGCAACCACAAGCCATTGCTTCAAACAATGATGCAGAAACGCCTTCGGTTGTTGGCATACTTATATATAAGTTTGATTTTTGAAGTAGTTTAGGTAAATCGTTGTTGCTAATTCTTCCTGTAAATGTTACATTATTTTCAATCCCCAACTCTTTACTTAATTTTTTGAGTTTACTTAATAAAATTCCATCACCAACAATTGTTAATTCGAACGGGATATTTTGCTTTTTTAGAATTGCAAAAGCTTTCAAAATCACATCATGTTTGTATTCAGGTAGTAGAGAACGAGTTACAATGGCTTTGATAATTGATTCGTTACAATTGTCTTGGTATTCAAAAAAATTTAGATTTATACCTTTTGGTATAACCATAACTTTACTCATATTCACATGATTATTTTGCATGTGTGTTGCCATAACTGGTCCCCAAGCATGTATTAAATCTGCTTTTTTGAAAGCGTAACTTTGAATAATCTTCTTAAAAGGATAAAGCAGAGAATTTTGTGGCCATAAGTCAGTTATCCCTTGTTGCGCAATGGCTATTGGTCTTATTCCTGAAAGTGCAGCAAGAAATCCGTAGCTTGTGGTTCTTTCGGCAATAATCATATCGGCATTAAATTTTTTTGTAATACTTCTTATGGTTAAAAAGGATTTAGATAATTCTGCCAATCTTTTTATTCTAGAAACGCCAGTACTTCGGGTGTGTAATTCCCAAGTTACGATTTCGAAATCGCCAAACTCCTTCAGACCATTCATCCAAGTAATTGCGTCGGCACGATAAGTTTCTCCAAGGAAAAGAATTCGTTTTTTTTGCATTGTAATATTTTATTCTTCGGTTTCTAAAGCTCGGTTTAAAAACTCATTTAATGGTTTTAAAGCAATTAATTTTTGTGCTATTTTTTTTGAAAAATCTTTGTCTAAAAATAACTTATCCTCAATTTTTTGCGAACAAGTATAACTTTTTAGTTTTAAAAATTCGATAGCAGCATGATTTGGTTCGTAGCCTTTCGGTGCTTTTTTTAATAAATTACTTTCTTCACGAGTAATTTCTTTGAATTCTTTTTTGAAAGCAGGATTGTTTACAATCGCTTCTAAATCATCATAAAAAAAAGCAATTTCTTTACGAATATTTTTTAGTTCATTTGCTTCAGGACACCAAACACCACCAGCGATAAACGAACTTCCTTTTTCGAAATGAATGTAATAACCAGGACTATTTTTTCTGTTTTTATTAGTGGTTAGCCAGAGTGCAATATTTGTTTTGTAAGGTTGTTTGTCTTTAGAAAATCGAATATCACGATTTATACGAAAAGTACAATTTTTAATTTCTAATTGATCTAAAGATTTGTCCAAAGGCTTCATTTCTTGTAAAACCGATGCAATAAACTGATGATAGTCTTTTTTGTAATTTTCGTATCGTTTTTTGTTGGCATGCATCCACTCCGTATTGTTATTGGCTTTTAGGTCGTCAATAAACTGAATTGCTTCTTTGGTAATCATTTTACAATTGTTTTTTTAAATCTTCTTCGCTAATATAACCTGTGTTTTTCCAGATTTCTTTCCCTTTTTCATACAATATTAATCTTGGTAAAGCATCTATTTTAAGTTCTTGACATAAAGTTTTATGTTCGTCGGCATCAATTTTTATAATAATTACTTTGTCCTTTAATTCGACTTTCATTTTTTCTAAATAAGGTGCCATTTTTTTGCAAGGACCACACCATTTAGCATAAAAATCGATTAAAACTTTTTTGTCTGAAACGATTAGTTTTTCAAATTCTGCTTTTGTCATTCCAACTTTTTCTGTGCTTGGTTTAGAATAACCCGTAGCGCTCCATTTCATCATCCCGCCATCAAGATTGTATATGGTTGTAAAACCCAATTCGGCAAGTTTTTCAGCCGCTTGTCCGCTTCTTCCACCCACTTTACAATATACAAAAATGGGTTTTGTTTTGTCGTAATTACTGGCTTTAGCTACAAAATCGCTTCCGTTCCAGTTTACGTTTGTTGCATTTGTTATGTGTTCGATATTATATTCTTCGGGCGTTCTAACATCAAGTAATTGAGGTTTTTCTGTTGTTTGTAGTTTTTCTGAAAAAGCTTTTACATCAATAGTTTGTATGGCTTTTGATGTTTGTCCTTTACAGCTTGTAAAAACCACAACAATTATTAGAATAGAGATTATTTTTTTCATTTCTTTTTTTTTAGCTAATATAACATTAAAGATTAAATATTTTATAACTCTGATGGGTCGATTTTACGATATTTTCTGTTCGTTCAGAATGTGTATCGGAAATAAATAACTGACCAAAATCATCATTGTTTACCATAGCTACAATTTTTTCGACACGAGTTTCGTCTAGTTTATCAAAAATATCATCGAAAAGTAAAATAGGTTTTTCTCCACTTTGTTTTTTTACAAATTCAAATTGAGCTAATTTCAAAGCAATCAAAAAAGATTTTTGCTGTCCTTGTGAACCAAATTTTTTGATAGGATAATGCTCGATATTAAAAGATAAATCATCTTTGTGAATGCCAACACTTGTATATTGCAAAGCTCTGTCTTTATTGATATTTTCTTGTAAAAGTGATAATAAATCCTGATTTTCTAACTGACTTTCATATTCCAATTGCACTGTTTCGGCTGAATTAGAAATGTTTTGATAAAATGAATTGAAAATGGGAATAAAATCGTTTAAAAACTGTTTTCTTTTTTCAAAAATATTTTTCCCAAAAGCATTTAATTGTTCGTTATAAATGTCTAAAGTTCCAGTTTCAAAAACACGATTCACTGCAAAATATT
>NZ_JAYWDT010000071.1:0-21369 GCF_043779715.1 Flavobacterium sp. | reverse complement strand
TTTATATAAAATTGTAAGTTACATTTTGGAAGTACTATTTCATAAGTCTTCTCGGTTATTTTTTTTATATTATAATCAAAAGGCCAATTATATTTTTTAAATTCATCTGATATTTCTTTTTTCATAATCTTTATTCTTTAACCCAATAATCTGACTTTGCAGTGAATACTTTTATTACAATATAATCTCATCATACGAAACAACAACATCATAACCTTTTGTTGCAAAATAATCAATAGGATTGTTTTCGGAAATTACCATCACAAAATCTCCGCCCCAAGCGCCAAGACTCTTTATAATGCCATCAAAATCTGGAAATAAACTTTGTTTTACAGTTTGCATTTCTAAAATTTCACTCATCAAAACTTCATGTTTCTCTATTTGTTTGGTAAATTCTTGTAAGTCGGTTGTGTTTATTAGGACTTCTGTAATCTCGTTTATCGTTGGAATTACTTTTGCAATATCTCCTTGCTTACTGCGGTAATTTGCGATAGCTGTTTTGCTGCTTTGCTTTTTGTTAAGATAAACAAAGTAAATATTTTCTTTGAACACTGGATTAAAACTAATGGTTTTTACTAATGGTTTTTCGTTTGCCAATTGATACAAAATCGCCGAATTATTCTGCGCACAAGCAATATCGTAACCACTTCCGCCGAAAGCATTTCTTAGCAAAGCAAAAGCGTCAATTTGCAACCAACTGGCTATATTATTTATTAAAGTTGATGAAGTACCCAAACCCCAAAATTTAGGAAAAGTAAGGTTTGTAGAAACAATATACCCATCAGATTCATTAATAAAAACAGGACTTAATTTGTAAGATTCATGTAGGATTTCGATCAATGTTGTTTTTACAGCATTATTTTCAAAAGATTTTTTATTTACAATATCAGAAAACAAAATAGTATCATCAAACCAAATGCTTCCATCGAAATCATAACTTTTCCAAACTATTTTTTTATCAGAACCATTTTCTACAACTAAATTCTGACCCATTTTTGTAGGCAAAGCCAAGGCAATTGCGCCGTCTAAAACGACATATTCGCCTGTAATGAGTAATTTTCCGTTGCTGTAAAATATTTTTTTCAAGTTTCTTTTTTTAGCCCCGATTATCTCACAATACTACAATTTTAAATTGTGTTCGATGAACACTTCGTGTTTGTAGTGGAAATCCTTTTGCTTTTTTCTTTAAAAAGTAAAAGATTGCAACAAATAGAGGGAATAGCTCCTAATTTTACTTTCTTAAACCTTCAATAAAATCAACAACTGCCGAATGTGACACGGTATTTTCTTTGAAATGATTTTTTATCAAAATCCTTTCGTTTTCGGTAGCTTCAAACTGATTGATGATGTTATTTAGGTGCATTTTCATGTGTCCTTGCTGAATTCCGGTGGTTGTCAAACTTCGTAATGCAGCAAAATTTTGCGCCAATCCGGCTACAGCAACAATTTGCATAAGCTCGTGTGCTGACGGTTTTCCTAGCATTTCCAAAGACATTTTTACCAACGGATGCAATGAGGTCAGTCCGCCAACTGTTCCTAATGCCAACGGAATTTCTAACCAAAAAGTAAATATATCATTTTCTATTTTGGCATGCGACAAGCTCGAATATTGTCCGTTTCTGGAAGCATAAGCGTGAATTCCTGCTTCGACGGCACGAAAATCGTTTCCTGTGGCGAGAACAACGGCGTCAATCCCGTTCATGATGCCTTTGTTGTGTGTTACCGCTCTGAAAGGCTCTATTTCGGCGATTTTTACAGCACGAATGAACTTTTCAGCAAATTCTTGTGGGTTTTCTATGTTTTTTTCTGCTAATTCTGAAACTGGACAAGAAACTTCGGCTCGAACGATGCAATTGGGCACATAATTCGAGAGAATACTCATAACAACTTCGATGTTTTTTTCTGTTTCAGATAAAATTTCAGATTGTAAAGCTTCTTCTTTTAGTGTTTTGGCAAACTGTTCTAAACAAGAATTAATGAAGTTTGCACCCATCGAATCTTTGGTTTCAAAAGTAGCGTGCAACTGGTAATAATTTTCTAATTCAGTTGTTTTATCACGCAATTCAATATCGAGAATTCCGCCACCACGTTTTTGCATATTTTTAGTAATGCTTTCGGTTTGACTAAAGAATTTTGATTTTATTTGATTGAAAAAAGCAATTAAATTTGACGAATTCCCTTTGAAAATAAAATGAACTTGTCCTATTTTTTCTGAATTCAAAACTGTGGTTTTAAACCCGCCACGAATTCCCCAATATTTTGCCGATTTAGAAGCTGCGGCAACTACCGAGCTTTCTTCTATTGCAAAGGGAATGGTATGATTTTCATCATTAATCAGAAAATTTGGAGCAACACCAAGAGGCAAATAGAAATTTGTAATTGTGTTTTCTATAAATTCATCATGTAGTTTTTGTAATTCTAAATCAGAATTCCAGTATTTTTTGATGGTTTTCGTTGCTTCTTCTGCATTAGAAAAATGGGTAGAAGCTATCCAATTTATTTTTTCTTGTTTGGTTAATTTTGAGAATCCACTAATCGCTTTTGTCATATCGACTCTTGTTGTTTGAAATGCAAATATAAGGTTTGAAGTTTAATTTTTGAATGAGATTTGCCACGGAAATTTTATTATTATTATTTAAACTTGTGGTTTTAACACTCATAATTGCGATTATGTCCGAATTTTTCACTAAAATTGGCATCGTTTATAATAATTTCACATGAAAACAATACAAAAAGCATTCGTTTTATTCTTATTTACTTCATTATCAGCAATTGCCCAACAAAAAATTACTTTAGAAGAAATTTGGGGCGGAGCCTTCAGGACGCAAGGAATGACTGAGTTAGCAGCTTTGAAAAACACCAATCAATATACGGTTTTAAATTCTGATAGAACTTCGGGCGCAATCGATTTATATGATTTTGCAACTTTAAATAAAGTTTCGACTTTAATAAACTCCAAAGATTTCTCAGATTTACAAGGAATAGATAGTTATACTTTTAGCAAAGACGAAAAGAAAATTTTGATTGCTAATAATTCAGATCAAATATTTAGACATTCTTTTTTGGCTAATTTTTACATATATGATATTGCTACAAAATCATTAACAAAAATTACCGATGACAAAATACAAGAGCCTACTTTTTCACCAGATGGTTCTAAAATCGCTTTCGCAAAAGGCAATAATTTATATGTTTATGAATTAGCTTCTAAAAAAACGACACAAATTACTACCGATGGTCAGAGAAATTCCATCATCAACGGAATTACGGATTGGGTTTATGAAGAAGAATTTGCTTTTGTGAGAGCTTTCGATTGGAATGCAATGTCGGATAAAATTGCTTTTATTCGTTTCGACGAAAGTCAAGTTCCAGAATTTTCGATGAATGTATATGGTAAGGACTTATATCCTGTGACAGACAAATTTAAATATCCAAAGGCTGGAGAAAAAAATTCGGACGTTTCGTTACATGTCTATGATACAAAAACGACAAACACTAAGAAAATAGATTTAGGAAATTATAATGATTTTTATATTGCTCGTTTAGAATGGACAAATGAACCAAACACATTGTCTGCACAGGTTTTAAATCGCCATCAAGATAATTTAGATTTGTTATTTATCGACGGAAATACAGGTGCTAAAAAAGTGGTGCTTAACGAAAAAGACAAAGCCTATGTTGATGTGACTGATAATCTAACTTTCCTGAAGGACAATAGTTTTATTTGGACTTCCGAGAAAGATGGTTTCAATCATATTTACCAATATGACAAAACAGGAAAACTGAAAAACCAAATTACAAAAGGCAATTGGGAAGTAACTAATTACTATGGTTTCGACGAAAAATCTGGAATAATTTACTATCAATCGGTAGAAAATGGTTCGATAAATCGTGATGTATATTCTGTTAATTTAACAGGAAAAAATAAAAAAAGATTAACCACAGGAATTGGAACAAATGCAGCGACATTTAGCCCGAACTTTCAATATTTTATCAATTCATATTCTAGTGCTAAAAATGCACCAAAATATACTTTGAATGAATCTAAAACTGGAAAAACAATTAAAACTATTGTTTCTAACGAAACATTGGAAACTAAGTTAGCTTCTTACAATTTGCCATCGAAAGAGTTTTTTGAACTAACAACTGCAAAAGGAAATAAACTAAACACTTGGATGATTAAGCCAAAAGATTTTGATGCAAACAAGAAATACCCAGTATTTATGTATCAATATTCAGGTCCAGGCTCACAACAAGTGAATAATGATTGGAATGGTTCTGACGATTACTGGTTTATGATGTTGGCGCAACAAGGTTATATTGTTGCTTGTGTAGACGGTCGTGGAACGGGTTTTAAAGGCGCTGATTTCAAAAAATGTACTCAAAAAGAAATGGGTAAACTGGAAGTGGAAGATCAGATTGATGCTGCTAAATTTTTTGGAACTTATGCTTATGTAGATAAATCAAGAATTGGAATTTTTGGATGGTCTTATGGTGGCTTTATGTCTTCGAATTGTATTTTTCAAGGAGCAGATGTTTTCAAAACTGCTATTGCAGTTGCGCCGGTAACATCTTGGAGATATTATGATAGCGTTTATACCGAAAGATATATGCAGACGCCACAGGAAAACGCGAGTGGATATGATAATAATTCGCCAATCACACATGTTGGTAAATTAAAAGGAAACTTTCTTTTAATTCACGGAACTGCCGATGATAATGTGCATGTGCAAAATTCAATGAAAATGATTGAGGCTCTTGTACAAGCTAATAAACAGTTTGATTGGGCAATATATCCAGACAAAAATCACGGGATTTATGGCGGAAAAACAAGATTACAATTGTACACTAAAATGACCAATTTTATTAAAGAAAAATTATAATTAAAAACCAAAACTAAAATATGAATAATACAAATACACTTACATTAGAAGAAATTCAAAATTTTGAAGGTAAATATCCGAAACAACTTTGGTATTTATTTTTAGTTGAAATGTGGGAACGTTTCTGTTTTTACGGAATGCGTGGTGTTTTAACCATTTTTATGGCCGATCAGATTTTAGGATTAGCATTATCTGACAAAGATGCAAATTTAAAATATGGAGCTATTCAGGCTTTTGTATACGCTTTTACATTCATTGGAGGTATTTTTGCGGATAAAATTTTAGGATTCAAAAAATCACTACTTTTTGGAGGAACTGTAATGATTTTGGGGAATTTAATTATAGCGTTTTCTCCTCAAGAAATGTTTTATTTGGGAATTACACTATCCATTATAGGTACTGGATTTTTTAAGCCAAATATTTCTTCTATGGTTGGGGAATTGTATAAAGAAGGAGATAGCAGAAGAGATGCCGGATTTGGATTGTTTTATTCAGGAATAAACATTGGTGCTTTACTTGGTGGAGCAGTTTGTGTTTACTTAGGGACAAGCCCTGATTACGGTTGGAGTTATGCGTTTTTATCTGCTGCAATAGTAATGGTTATTGGTTTGATAACATTTATTCTTACAAAAAAATCATTAGGTCCAATAGGAGATTCTCCTTTATTAAATTTGGAACCTCAAAAAAGAACAATGAGAGAAATTGCGGTATATGTTGGATCACTAATCAGCATTCCGCTAATTTTTATAATGATCAAAAATACAGATTATACAGATTATTTCATGTACACAATTGGTCCATTGGCTATTTTGTTTTTTCTTTATGAAACCTTCAAAGAGAAGGATATAAAAGCACAAAAAAAATTAATTGCTGCTTTTGTATTTATCTTGTTTTCAGTTATTTTTTGGGCATTTTTTGAACAAAGTGGTGGTTCGTTAGCCCTTTTTGCTAAAAATAACCTTAGCCCTAATTTATTGTTTTTCAACATCAATCCAAATATTGTAAACAATACTTCAAACTCATTATTTGTAATTATTTTTAGTCCAATTTTGGGACTTATTTGGTTAGCAATGGCAAAAAAGAAGATTGAACCAAACACAGTAATGAAATTTGGTTTAGGATTTTTGTTTTTAGCTGCGGCTTTTTATGTGTTTTATTACACTAAGTTTTTTGCAAATGTGGAAGGAATTACTTCTTTAAATATTTTTACACTTGCTTATTTAGTGATTACGTTTGGGGAACTTTGTTTATCACCAATTGGATTGTCTATTATGACAAAATTATCACCTAAAAGATTATCAGGAATGATGATGGGAATGTGGTTTTTAGCGAGTGCTTACGGGCAATATGCTGCAGGATTATTAGGAGCTGGAATGTCATCGCCTGATGAAAATGCGTCTCTAGTGACAAAATTACAAGGCTATACAGATGGATATTATCAATTAGCAATATATGCTTTAATTGCTGGCACACTACTAATTGTAGTTTCACCTTTGATTAAAAAATTAATGCAAGAAGTTAAATAAATTAAATTATTATGAATCAAAATTCAACAGATCAATTTTTTAAAAGCACCGTTTTAGGTCACCCAAGTGGTTTATTTGTCCTTTTCTTTACAGAAATGTGGGAAAGATTTTCATTCTACGGAATGAGAGCTCTTTTAGTAATGTTTTTTACCTCTACCGCTTTAGAAGGAGGTTGGGACTGGACAAGAGAACAAGCTATGGCACTTTTTGGCTCTTATGTAGGACTTGTTTATCTGTCGACTATGATGGGTGGATATTTTGCCGATAAAAAAATAGGTTACAGATGGGCAGTTGTTATTGGAGCTTTATTAATGACATTAGGACATGGATCGATGGCGTTAGAATCTCCATTTTTCATTTACTCTGGTTTAATTTTATTAGTTTTTGGAAATGGATTTTTCAAACCAAATATGACTTCAATTGTATCTGAAATGTACAAGGACAGACCAGAGAAAAAAGACGGAGCATACACTATTTTCTATATGGGTGTAAACTCTGGAGCTTTCTTCGGAATTGTGCTTTGTGGTTATTTAGGAGAACAAGTTGGTTGGAATTGGGGATTCGGTCTAGCAGGTGTTTTTATGCTATTTGGTCTAATTCAGTTTTGGTTGTCTCAAGATATTTTTGGTGATATAGGTTTAAAACCTGTAAAAAAAGAAATAATGCTAACTGATGAAAACAACGACAAATTAAACCCGTTTCCAGTTTGGCAAATAGCTTTAATTGGTTTAATGACAACTTTAGGATTGGCTTGGATTATTTTCGAACCAGCTAAAATTATAACAAATGGTGCTTTAGATATATTTAATTTTGAAGTACTTGGTTTGTCTGGAAATAATTTTACAATTTTATTAGCGATCTTATTATTCCTTTTTCTTTTGTTTTATAGATTGAGTAATTATTCTCAAATTACCAAAGAAAAAATGATTGCCGTTTCGTTTTTTGCATTTTTAACCATCTTTTTTTGGGCAATTTTCGAACAATCTCCAGGAACATTAACCATTTTTGCTGATGATTATACCAATAGAGTTTTAGTAGGAAATGCTGGTATGATATTCAAATTTGTTAATGCAGCGATAGTAATTGTTCCATTAGGAATTATTACTTGGGTTCTATTATTATTATTTAAACAAACTTTTGCTAAATATTCTGTTGCAAATATTGTACTCTCTATGAGTTTTGTAATAATCTGGGGAATTGCATTTTGGATGTTAAAAAATCAATTTTCAGAAGATTCATTAGAAGTGCCAGCATCTTGGTTTTCATCTTTAAACTCCTTATATATTATTGCTTTAGCACCACTTTTTTCTAAATGGTGGGAAAGTAAATACAATCCGTCTGCAAATATGAAATATGCTTTAGGGATGGTATTTTTAGCAATTGGAATGATAACTGTAGCAATTGGTGCAAACGGAATTGCACCTGGAGCAAAAACAGCTTCGGTAAGTATGATCTATTTAATTTTGGTATATCTTTTTGTAACTATGGCTGAACTTTGTATATCTCCAGTAGGATTGTCTTATGTGAGTAAATTAGTTCCAGCTAGAATGATAGCCATGATGTTCGGAATTTGGTATTTAGCCGTTGCAATAGGTATGAAAGGTGCTGCAAAATTTGGGGAAAACATAGACAAAATTGCTGATGAAAAAGGATTGAGTTATTTTTTCTGGATGTTAGCAATTGTATCTCTTGTTGTTGCTGCATTATCATTTGTAATGTCACCAATAATTAAAAAATTGATGCACGGCGTTAGGTAATGGCATTGTTTTTGATTGTTAAATGAAAAAAAGAATGATGAAAAAAATACTTTTAGCCCTGTTTCTAATTATAGGAACAATGTCTATTCAAGCACAAGAGATTAGGTGGATGAATCTCGACGAAGCATTGGCTAAACAAAAAAAGAGCCCAAAGCCTATTTTTATGAATGTTTATACCGATTGGTATGCGCCTTGCAGAATGCTCGATAAAGAAACTTTTCAAGATGCAGAAGTGATAGATTACATTAATAAAAATTATTATGCCGTAAAGTTTAATGCCGAAGGAAATACAACAGTTAATTTTAAAGGAAATACTTTTTCTAATCCAGGGTTTGATCCTAACCGAAAAGGAAGAAAAAGCGCTCACGAATTGACAACCTTTCTAAAAGTTCAAGGTTATCCCGCAATGTATGTTATAGATAGGAATGGAGATACCCAACAACAAATAGTAGGTTATAAAACGCATGAAGAGTTATTGAGAATATTAAGATAATTTTTTACATTTAATCATTTAAAATTTTACCCCATGAATAAAATTAAATATTTACTTTTTTTAGTTCCAGTTGCAGCTGTTTTGTTGTTTTCTAGTTTCAATTCAGATAAAATAACAAAAACCAATACAGAAAATTTGGTTTGGCACACAGACCTTAAAGAAGCAATGGAAATTGCTAAAAAAGAAGACAAACCATTATTCTTATTCTTCACAGGAAGTGATTGGTGTGGTTGGTGTATTCGTTTGCAAAAGGAAGTTTTTAAAACTCCCGAATTTGAAGCTTGGGCAAAACAAAAAGTAGTTTTGGTAGAACTAGATTTTCCTAGAAGAACCGAACAAACTGCAGAAATTAAAAATCAAAATAATCAATTGCAACAAGCTTTTGGAGTGCAAGGATTTCCAACAGTATGGTTTGCGAAAGCAGATGATAAAGCGGGAAAAGTAAATTTCGAACAATTAGGAAGCACAGGATATGTTGCTGGCGGGCCAAGTGTTTGGCTTTCGGGAGCAGATCAGATTATTGCAAAATTTGTTCCTAATCCAAAAATGGCAAAAAAGAATATGCCAAAACCTGCTAAGGTCAAAGCAAAAAAATAAAATTATAATTTATAAAATCCCTTTTCGTAAGTACTATGAAAAGGGATTTTTTCTTTGGCACAAGTTTGCTTCCAAGTCGTAACATAACTTTTGTAATTAGAAGCATCGGCAATAATGATTTTTGGTTTTACTGAAGACAATAATCGCTCTAAATTTACTTTTGGAGAATCTTTTAAAATTATAATATCCGGATTTATAGAGCTTTTGTAAATACTGGATTTATCGATAATTAAAATTTTATTGTTATTGAAATAAATCGTGTTTGTAAGTGCTTTGGTTTTGTTCGTTTCACAAAAATTTGCCGTTATGTACGATTGAATCATTTTCTTCTCAAAACCATTTTCTGTTAAAGTATCGTTTGTATAAAGTATGATTTTCTTGCCTATTCGTTCACCAATAATGGTATTCCTTTTTGTATTAAAAACAATTATTTCTTTTTTATTTTCCGATTGCCAATTTGTAGCAATAAATAGTATCTGAAAAATTAAAACGCTAGCTAAAGTCAAAATTATTTTTGTAAAGTTGGGTTTCTTAAACCAAATTATCCAAGTAAAAACAATAAGATAAGAAGTAATAAGTAACGAAAAGCTTAATGGAATATCTTTGATAACAAAAGTTTCAATAGAAGCAATCCATTTGATATAAGTGTTGGTAAAAGTAATACTCAACTCAACTATTTTAGAAAAAATAACGGAAACAAAATCAAAATATGCCAATATCATGAGTAAAACGCCTATTGCCATTATTACCGAAAGGCAAGGAATTAACACCAAGTTAGTCACAAAAAACAATCCTGGAAACTGATGAAAATAATAAATACTAAGTGGCATAGCGCCAATTTGTGCCGCAAAAGAAACGGTAATAATGTCCCAAAAATAAGCAACGATTTTATTTTTTGGTTCCCAAAGTAATTTAAGCATTGGCTGTAACCAAAGAATAAAAAACAAAGCAATATAACTTAACTGAAACCCGATATCAAACAAAAACAAAGGCTCAACAAGTAGAATTAAAAACAAGGAAACTAACATGGTGTGAAAAATATTCGTCTCTCGATTTAGAAACATTCCTATCGCCACAAAGCTAAACATAGCTGCGGATCTAACTACCGATGGTGCTAATCCTGCAACTAAAGCAAACAACCACAAGGATATTAAAATTATAGTTAACCTAATGAAATTTCCGTATTTGTTTTTGGGTAATGGTTTTAATAAAAAGGTGATAAACAAAAGTATAAACCCAACGTGCAAACCCGAAACTGAAAGAATGTGAACTGCACCAGCATACTGGTAATCACGCAATACTTCAGGTGAGATGTCTTGTTGCTGACCCAATATTAGTGCCGATATTACTGCTAATTCTTCTTTTTTGAATCCGTTTTTTTCTAGATTTAGAATAATTTTATTTCGAAAAGCTGAAGTATAATACCAGATGTCTTTATCGATATGATTACTAATTTTTAGCTGAGAAGTTTCCGCAAATAGTTGTGCGTAAATCCCTTTTGTTTCGAGATATTTTCCGTAATCGAACTGGTTTGGATTATTAGGTTTGAAATTCCGAACCAATTGCTCTTCAATCTTAAGTCTAGTTCCAACAATAAAAGCTTTGGTAATAGAATCTTTTTTTAAATTTAATAAAACTTTTCCAGAAGTAATTTTATTGTCAATTTGAGTTACTTGGGCAATATATCTGTTATTGTTGGTTGTGTTCTTCAATTCTTCAATAACAGTAACTTTTATTATATGATTTGAATCGAAATTTGTTGTGTTGTGAGTGTAATGATTTTCTCTAAAAGTATCGTTGTGAACTAAGGTTGTCGTAATTCCGATAACGAAAAATAAAAAATATAGGGAAATTGAAAAGCCCTTTTTCTGTTCGAATTTATGATAAGATTGAAATTGGAAATAACTAAAAATAATTGTAGAAATGGCCAATAAACCAAAAACATATTTAATATTTAGTGGAGAATAATAAGCGGCTATAATACCTAAAATAAAACAAAAGCAAATTCGAACAATAGGGAATTGTAATATCTTCATTTGACTAAGATAATAAAATATACGATTTTAACTACAAATGTATTGTGGTAAAAAAAATGCCTCAGAAATCTCTGAGGCATTTTTTAATTAATCAAATTTGTAATGTAATTAAGATTTTACTAATTTATCTTTTCTATTTTTTATATTCAAAAGCTTCTCCTTACTAGCAACGATAGGTTTTTTTATATCGCTAAGCACATTTATAGATTCTTCAACATAAGCATCTTTAGATAAACTTTCGTGCCAATCTTTTCTTTTTTGACCTAATAAAGAATCTTTTTTAATGAGTTCCATTTCTTGAGGAAGCGAAGTAAATTTAAGCGAATTTTGAAATTTCGAAATTGCTTTAAATTTTTTAGTTCCTTCTTCTATAGATGCTTGCTCAGCCTTGAACTTATTAAGGTTCAGGCTAATTATATTGTCTTCCTTTCTACCGTTAATCCATTTTGCATTTTCATCTATTAGTTTAAACTGTGTGTTTTCTAATATTCTCTTTTGACTATTAGCTATTACTGTTTCAAAATTATTTATAGATTTTAAAGATTCAAATGGAGCTTCATCTATTTTGTCCCAAGGCATTGCATTTTTTACATCACGTTCTCCAATTTCAATATATGAATAACGGTCTGGAACAATAATATCGCTAGAAACCCCTTCAAGTTGTGTAGAACCACCGTTTATTCTATAAAATTTCTGGATTGTAGTTTTTAAAGCTCCAAAATCTCCCATCGTAGAATTATTACGAACCAACTGATTCAAATCAAAAACATTTTGAACCGTTCCTTTTCCGTAAGTTTGTTTACTGCCTATAACGATACCCCTTTTGTAATCTTGTATTGCAGCTGCAAAAATTTCGGAAGCAGAAGCTGAAAAATTATTTATCATAACCACAAGCGGACCGTCCCATTGTACTTTTGAATTATGATCAGAAAGAACTTCTTTTTTACCTTTAGCTGATTTTATTTGTACGACTGGTCCTTCTTCAATAAATAATCCAGTAATATCAACAACAGTTTTTAATGATCCTCCACCATTGTCACGTAAATCCATCACAATTCCTTGAACACCTGCTTTTTTTAGATATTCAACTTCAACAGCAACATCTTTTGCGGCATCGCGGTTGTCATTGTTTTCGAAATCGATATAAAATTTTGGTAAATAAATTACACCATATTTTACACCATTTTTTTCGACAACACTAGATTTTGCATAAGTTTCTTCGATTTCTACAATATCTCTTATAATTGGTATTATAACTATTGAACCATCTACTTTTTTTACGGTAAGCCTTACCTCTGTTCCTTTAGGTCCTTTTATTTTTTTTACCACGTCATCAAGTCTCATTCCAGTAACATCGACTGCTTCGTTGTTGCCTTGCGCTACTTTAAGAATTAAATCTCCTGGCTCTAGTTCTTTTCCTCTCCAAGCCGGTCCTCCGGATATTAATTCAGTGATTTCTGTAAAGTCATTTGTTTTTTGAAGTCTTGCTCCAATACCTTCTAACTTTCCACTCATACTCACATCGAATTTTTCTTTTTCGTCTGGAGCAAAATAATACGTGTGCGGATCAAATTGTGTAACTATGGCGTTTACATAAGCCACAAACCAATCGTCTTCATTAGATTCTTTGATAAAATCAAAATAATCTTTTAGTGTTTTTTGTGTTGTAGCTCTTGCTTCTTTCTCTAATTGCGAAAAGGTTTTTGCAACATATTTTGGGTCTTTTTCTTTTTTAGCTGCTTCCAATTTTTCTTTTTCTACCACAGTAGCTAAAATAGAAAGTTTCATTTGCAAACGCCATCTGTTTTTTAATTCAGAATAATTTTTGGCAAAAGCATTTTTATCGGAATCAATATTAATTGTTTCATTGGTCGTAAAGTCGTACGGTTTTTCATTCAGCGATTTGTAAACCACTTCCACTTCTCTCATACGTTTTTGCAAACGCTCATAGGTTAGTTTAAAAAAGGTTAAATCACGATCATGAATCATATCATCTATTTGCAATTCATAGATTTTAAATTCATCGATATCCGCTTGCACAAAAAATCTTTTTGAAGGATCTAATGCGTCAAGATAATCTTTATAAACCCCTTGAGAAAACTTATCGTCCATAGCAATCGGATCATAATGCCCTTTT
This sequence comes from Flavobacterium sp., assembly GCF_043779715.1. GTDB lineage: Bacteria > Bacteroidota > Bacteroidia > Flavobacteriales > Flavobacteriaceae > Flavobacterium. The sequence goes on along the minus strand of NZ_JAYWDT010000071.1, from coordinate 7,940 downwards.
TCTATAACAAACGTTATCAAATCCAAAAGCATTTTGTCTTTCTCCGGGTCATTTTCTTTCTTCGGCATAAAACTCCACAAAGTGGCAGAGATAGCAATAACAGCTAAAATTACTTTATAATTCCTTTTCATATAATTCAAAATTTCATTCATAATATTTAACTAAAGTACATAAAAAACTATGCCATAATAATAATTAGTCTATAATTTTTTGTTAAAGATGTAAAATTAGTTACTTGCGAGTAAAAATGCTTAATTTAGCGTCACTTTTTTATGTTAAATTTATCTTTATTTTGTAAATTAAAATGAGCAAACCATTAATACTAGTTACAAACGATGATGGTATTTCGGCGCCAGGTGTACGAGCACTTATAGCAGTTATGCAAGAAATAGGAACTGTTGTTGTAGTTGCGCCGGATAGTCCGCAAAGCGCAATGGGACACGCCATAACGATAAATAGTACTTTGCATTTGAATAAAATTTCTGCCGAAAATGCACCACTAACCGAATATAGTTGCTCAGGAACTCCTGTAGATTGTGTAAAACTAGCTGTAAACGAGATTTTGAAGCGAAAACCAGATTTATGCGTCTCCGGCGTTAACCACGGATCAAACTCATCTATAAATGTGATTTATTCGGGCACAATGAGTGCCGCAGTCGAAGCGGGTATCGAAGGAATTCCTGCCATCGGTTTTTCATTATTAGATTATGAATGGAATGCCGATTTTGAAACTTTCAAACCTTACATAAAAAAAATTGCACTCGAAGTCCTACAAAAAGGATTGCCTGATAGCGTGGTTCTAAATGTAAATTTTCCAAAAAGAAAAGTAGAAGAACTAAAGGGAATAAAAATTTGCCGACAAGCAAAAGCCATATGGGAAGAAAAGTTCGACAAACGAAAAACCCCGCAAGGCAAGGATTATTACTGGCTCACAGGCGAATTTGTAAACCAAGATAAAGGCGAAGATACCGATGAATGGGCTTTGGAAAACGGATATATTTCGGTGGTGCCAGTTCAGTTCGATATGACGGCGCATCATGCAATTCAGCAATTAAATAATTGGAATTTAAACAGATAATTATGAAATATTTATGATGCCTAAATCACTAACACAAATGAATGTTTCCTCATAAATATACCATATTCCAGTAAAAAAACAAAAATTAGTTACATATGAAAAAAACAGATTTACTTATTGGTTCTTTAATAGGATTTGCTTCTGCCTTTTTAGGAACGTACATTTTCTTTACCTTTTGTACAAAATACGATTTTTTAGAAGGTGTAAATGGTATGAAAAGCCAAGGATATTTAGGAAAAGTAATTACATTGGGGGCTATTTTAAATTTACTTACTTTTTTTATATTGTTAAAAATGAACAAAGAGCTCATGGCTCGTGGCGTTGTTTTAGCAACTATTCTTTTGGCAGTAATTACAATGTTTGTTTAAAAATTCACAAAAAATGAAATACTACATTATTGCAGGAGAAGCATCAGGCGATTTGCACGGTTCGAACCTCATGAAAGGCATTTATAAGGAAGATTCTCAGGCAGAAATTCGTTTTTGGGGAGGAGATCTCATGCAACAAATAGGAGGAACGTTGGTAAAACATTATCGAGATTTGTCGTTTATGGGTTTTCTAGAAGTGGTTCTAAATTTGAAAACTATTCTTAATAATATTAAAATCTGTAAAGCAGATATTTTAAATTTCAAACCCGATGCTATCATTTTTATAGATTATCCTGGTTTTAATATGAGAATTGCCAAATGGTCTAAAAAATTAGGAATTCGGAACCATTATTATATTTCGCCACAAATTTGGGCTTGGAAAGAAAGCAGAATTAAAGCTATAAAAAACGATGTCGATAAAATGTATGTTATTCTTCCGTTTGAAAAAGATTTTTACGAAAAGAAACATAATTTTCCAGTCGAGTTTATAGGTCATCCGCTAATAGATGCTATAAATAACCGTCAGAAAACTAATGCGGAACAATTTAAAAAAGATAACAACCTTGACGAAAGACCTATTATTGCACTTTTGCCAGGAAGCAGAAAACAAGAGATTGAAAAGATGTTGTCCGAAATGTTGTCCGTTGTAAAAGACTTTCCTAATTATCAGTTTGTCATTGCTGGCGCACCAAGTCAGGAATATTCATTTTATGAGCAGTTTTTAACGAATAATCAAGTTCATTTTATATCTAATAAAACCTATGATTTATTAAGTGTTTCTCATGCAGCGCTAGTTACTTCTGGAACTGCAACGCTCGAAACGGCTTTGTTTAAAGTCCCGGAAGTGGTTTTGTATAAAGGAAGTTGGGTTTCGTACCAGATTGCAAAACGAATTATAACACTCAAATATATTTCGTTAGTTAATCTAATCATGGATAAAGAAGTCGTTACAGAACTTATTCAAGAGGATTGCAACTCGAAAAAAATAAAAACAGAACTCGAAAAAATACTAGAGCCATCATACAGAAATACGCTTTTGGCCAATTATGATTTGTTAGAAAAACAATTGGGCGGAGCAGGAGCAAGCGATAAAACAGCACGTTTGATTGTTCAAGATATGCAAGTGCAAACAAAATAATTATGAAACTATTTATAACAGGAATATCAACCGATGTAGGTAAAACCATCGCATCATCAATCCTAGTCGAAGCACTAGAAGCTGATTATTGGAAACCCATTCAAGCAGGCGATTTAGACAATTCCGACAGTCATAAAATCGAATCTTACATATCCAATAATAAAACTGTAATTCACGAGAATAGTTATTTGCTAAACACTCCTGCAAGTCCACATTTGGCAGCAAAAATAGATGGAATAACTATCGATTTAAATCAAGTAACAGAACCAAAAACTAAAAATAAATTAATAATTGAAGGTGCAGGCGGACTTTTCGTTCCTTTAAACGACACAGATTGTGTTATCGATTTAATTAAACCAGATTATAAAGTCGTTGTAGTTTCTCGCCATTATTTAGGGAGCATCAATCATACATTGCTCACAATCGAAGCTTTACAAAACAGGAAAATAAATATTGCGGGAATTATTTTTAATGGAAATGAAAATAAATCAACCGAAGAAATTATTTTATCAAAAACAGGAATAAAATGTATTGGAAGAATAAACGAAGAACCTTATTTTGATAAAAATGTAATTTTAGAATATGCGGATATTTTTCGTAAAAACCTTCTAGATTTATAAAACCTTTATATTTTTCTTCGTGTATCTTTGTGAAATAAATTTTCACCAAATGAACCTTTCCGAAAGAGATCAAAAACACAATTGGCATCCATACACCCAACATAAAACTTCTCAGCCCGAAATCGCAATTCTAAAAGGAGAAGGCGCATTGTTATGGGACGAAAATAACAAAGAATACATCGATGCGATTGCTTCATGGTGGGTAAATCCATACGGACATTCAAATAAATTTATTGCCGATTCGATTTACAAACAACTCACGACTTTAGAGCACGTTTTGTTCGGCGGATTCACACACGAACCAGCAGTTTTGTTATCAGAAAAATTAATAGAAATATTACCAAAAAACCAACAAAAAATCTTCTTTTCCGATAATGGTTCGACTGCAGTTGAGATTGCTATTAAAGTCGCCATGCAGTATTTTTACAATAAAAATGAAAAACGAACCACAATAATTGCTTTCGAAAATGCTTTTCATGGCGATACTTTTGGAGCGATGGCAGCGAGCGGAATTTCATTTTTTACCGAAGCATTTAAAGGGTCATTAATTCAAGTGATTAGAATTCCTGTACCAACAATTGGTAATAAAGAAGTAAGTTTAGATGCGTTGGCGAAAGTCATCAAAGAATATGATTGTGCCGCTTTTATTTTCGAACCATTAGTTCAAGGAGCCGCAGGAATGGTCATGTATGAAGCTTCGGAATTGGATAAATTAATCAATTTTTGCAAAGAAAATCAAGTTTTCACCATTGCTGATGAGGTCATGACGGGTTTTGGCAAAACAGGCAAAACGTTTGCCTGTGATTATCTAGAAGAAAAACCTGACATGATGTGTTTGTCTAAAGCACTTACAGGAGGTACAATTCCTATGGCGATTACCACATTTACCCAAGAAATTTTCGACGGTTTTTATGATGATGATGTAAATAAAGCATTGTTTCACGGGCATACATTTACGGCGAATCCAACTGGTTGTGCGGCAGCTTTGGCAAGTATACAATTGCTGAAATCCGATGAAATGCAAGATAATATTAAAAGAGTAAATAGTCAACATTTACAATTTCAAGAAAATATAAAAACACACGAAAAAGTAAAAAAAACGCGAGTACTTGGTGTGATTTTTGCTTTAGAAATAAAAACCGATAGCCAAGAATCGTATTACGGTAACCTTCGCAACAAACTCTACAATTTCTTTATCGAGAATGGAGTAATTTTGCGCCCAGTTGGAAATATAGTTTACATTTTGCCACCTTATATTATTACAAACGAACAATTACAAAAAGTATATCAAACTATCGAAGAAGCACTAGAAATAGTTTAATTAGCCATCATTTTTTAGCCACAGATAACACGGATTAAACGAATTTACACTGATTTTTTTCAAAGGAAATAATCATAATCTGCGACAATCGGTTTAATCGGTTTAATCCGTGTGCTATTTTTTGCAAAACAAATGCGAAGCATTGCAAACTTAACGAAAAACTTCACGAACTTTGCGTTTAAATAGTATAAGTTGAATAAAAAAATAGCCATAACTGCCCTTTCTTCTTTTTCCCCATTAGGTAATCAACCCGAATTAATTTGGGAGGAATACTTAAAGGAAACGTCATTAATTTCTGAAAAACAAATTGGGAATCAAACGATTCCCGTAGTAACTATTTCGGAAGAGTTAGAAAAGGAGGTTGAAGAATTAAAACAATCAGATCAGAAATACAAATCGTTAGATAATTCGGTTTTGTATGCTATTTTAGCTTCACGTCAGGCTGTGAAAAAAGCAGGTTGGACACAAAACGATATTTTTGGAATCAATATTGGTTCTTCACGTGGCGCCACCGAATTATTCGAAAAATTTCACCAAGAATTCATCGAAACAGGTAAAACAGGAACATTAGCCTCTCCAACCACAACTTTGGGTAATATTTCCTCTTGGATTGCCCATGATTTAAAAAGTTCAGGGCCAGAAATATCCCATTCTATAACTTGTTCGACCGCATTACATTCTATTTTAAATGGAGTGGCTTGGCTTCGTGCAGGTATGGCAAATAAGTTTCTTGTTGGCGGAAGCGAAGCGCCACTTACTCCATTTACCATCGCACAAATGCAAGCTTTAAAAATTTATTCGAAAGAAGAAAATCATTATAAATGTCGTGCTTTCGATTTGAATAAAACCAAAAATAGCATGGTTCTCGGCGAAGGAGCATCTATGGCTTGTTTAGAAATTGGCGAAATCGAAAACCCATTAGCTTATATAGAAGGTGTAGGTTATGCTACCGATATTTTAGAACACGGAATTTCTATTTCTACCGAAGCGGATTGCTTCCAGAAATCGATGAAAATGGCATTACAAAACACTAATTTGTCCGAAGTTGATGCGGTTGTGATGCATGCGCCAGGAACTGTAAAAGGTGATTTGTCAGAATATAAAGCAATTCAAAAAGTATTTGGAGAAAGCTCACCAATGCTGACAACTAACAAATGGAAAATTGGTCACACTTTTGGAACCTCAGGAATATTAAGCGTCGAGCTGGCTATTATGATGATGCAACACAATCAGTTTATTGGAGTCCCATTTGCAGAAAAGCAATCCGAAAGGGAAAATATTCGTAAAGTATTGGTAAATGCTGTTGGTTTTGGTGGTAATGCGGTTTCTATTTTGTTGAGTTTGTAAGCTATTTCACAAAGTTTCATTGGATTGACATTGTTTCTAATTCCTTTACCTTAACATAAATCAAATTGCTCTCCCAGCCTTTTCGCAAGAGAAAATCACAGAATTTCTTTCGTTTTTTTATAACGTTATTTTCGCGCATAGTTTCCCAATGGTTTTCTGCTAGTTTATGAAAAGTTTCTAAATATTCGTCGGGCGTAATTTCTTTAAGAGCTATGTTTATGTTGTATTGCGATATTTTTCGATATTTTAATTCGTTTACAATTCTTATTTTTCCCCAAGATTTTATACGGTGTTTCCCACGAGCAAAACTGCACGCAAAACGCTCTTCGTTAAGGAAATTGTGCTCTATAAGGTGTACTGTAATGGAATCTATTTCTTGAGGAGTCATAGCATAACTTCTCATTTTTTCTGTGACTTCATCGTGGCATCGCTCTTGATAAGCACAATAGAATTCTAGCTTTTTAGTAACATTAGCAATCGAAAGGGTTCTGTTTGTTGGTGTTTTCAATAAATTAATGTTTTAATAATATTCTGTTTTTAATAAAATTATACTCTTACTATAATTTCGCAAACGTTTATAAACTTGTTTTCTGAATATACAAATTCTGATTTTCAAAAAATAAGCATTTATTAAAAAACCAAATCTATGAAAATTAAATTACTTGTTTTAGTATTATTGTTCTCTGTTTTAGGTTGGGGGCAAATTACACTTGTGAATTATAAGTTTGAAAATAATTTGACTCCTGAGACAGGATCTTTAGGATCTCCAAATTTAACATCAAGTGTTACTCCATCGTATTTTGGAGGAGTTGTGGGTCAATCGGCATCATTCCCAACTTCTACAGGAAAATATTTTGATTTAGTTATTTCCACAACAGGATATAGCAATATTGATGTTTCTTTTGCCGGTAGATCTTCAGGCTCAGGTTCTTCATGGACTATTACAGGTGATTCTACAGGAGGAACAAGTTTTTCTGTAATCACTTCTTTAGCATGTCCAAACGGATCATTTTCAGCCTTAACAACAACATTGTTAGGAGCTACATATGATAATCAATCATCTATTAGAATACGTATTACAGCCTCTGGAACTTCAGCTACTTTAAGATTAGATGATTTACTGATTAGAGGAACGCTGTCTAGCCCACAACCTGAAATAAACATTACAGGAAATGGAAGTAACATCTTAACGGGTGACATTTCACCTATAACTAGCGATTTTACACATTTTGGTAATGTAAATATTGCTAGCTCATTTAGTAGAAACTTTGTTGTTCAAAATCTAGGTTCAGCAAACTTGAGTGTTACACATGCAACAATTTCGGGTGCAAATGCGTCTGAATTTATTATTACAACTTCACCCGTTGGTACAATTAATAATGGTGGAAATGCTGGGTTAACGATTCAATTCACACCGACGGCATCTGGAACAAGAACTGCAACAGTAACAATAACGAATAATGATAGTAATGAAGGATCTTATACTTTTTCTATTCAAGGAAACGGAATTTGTATCCCAGCTTTAATTGCTTCTGTTTTTCCTGCTTCTGGCCCAGTAGGGACAGAGGTTACAATTAATGCAAGTTCTGGTAGTTTATTAGGATCAACAGTAAATTTTAACGGTATAGCCGCTATAACCATTTCGAGTTCAGCCACACAATTAGTAGTTACGGTTCCTATGGGCGCAACTACAGGAGCTATAAATATTACTAATACAACCACTGGTTGTGTTACTTCAACACCAATTTTTACTATTGTAAATAAAGATACTGCATCTTGTCAAGGAACTTCTGTCATCTCAGATTTAATTATATATGATATTCACGATGAAAAAACAGGTTCGGGTGGATTTATAACTTTATATAATGGTACAGCCGACACAGTTAATTTAACAAATTATACTCTTTGGAGAACAACTAACCATGATGATGGAAGTGAGATAGATTATGCTAATATAACAGGTACAATTGCTTCAGGAGCTTTAGGGATACTGAAAGTTTCTGTTGGTAGTTGTGGACCAGCATCAACAAACGGTACAATCGATGGTGGATTTAATGAAAATGACGGT
>NZ_JAYWDT010000070.1:0-21581 GCF_043779715.1 Flavobacterium sp. | reverse complement strand
CCAATTTTTCAAAATATCTAAATTTAAAAAAATGGGGGTTAAAAAAACCCGATACCAATATTGACCACAGACGGGTACCAAATTTAGAGATTTTCTTTTCTAGAAAAGGAAAAACATTACCAATAACTCAAAACGCAAACGATTATAAAACTGGAGAAATTGTTACCTGGATGATTAATGACAAATTGCCACACATAGGGATTATTACAAATAAAAAATCATTAGACGGAAAACGTCTAATGATTGTTCATAATATTGGAAATGGTCAAGTGCTTCAAGACTGCTTATTCAGTTACAAAATTGTTGGGCATTATAAATATAAAAAATTAGCAAATTAACCCCTTAACCTCATCAAAATTTAATCCGCCGTAATTTCCTGAACTCATTAATAATAATGCAGAATTTTCTAAATTAAGATTAAATAAATAATCTTTAAAATCTTTTGGATTAGTATAGATGATTAAATCTTTTCGGTTAAATGCTTTTGCAATTTGCTCATAAGTTACCTCTTCAAGTTGTTTTATTTTTACCGCATCTGGCGAGTAGAAAACAACGGCAACATCAGCATATTCTAACGCACCTTCATACTCTTTAAGAAACTCAGCATTTAGGCTACTATAAGTATGCAATTCTAAGCAAGCAACAACATTTCTGTTAGGGTATTGTTCTTTTACCGCTTTTGTGGTGGCAGCCACTTTGCTTGGCGAATGTGCGAAATCTTTGTAAGCTACTTTTGTTTTGCTTTCGGCGATTTTCTCTAATCTTTTTGAAGCTCCTTTGAAACTAGCAATAGCTTGGTAAAAATCAGCTTCATCGACACCCATGTTTTGACAAATCCATTTGGCTCCAGCTAAATTATTGAGATTGTGTGCTCCAAAAACTTCTATTGGCATATCGCCTTCTGGTGTCTCTAACAAAGTTACTCCGTCGTTTACAGAATATTTTGGTGTATGGTACGGAATTCGTCTAATAGGATTTGTTGATGCTTCAGCAACTCGTTTTACTTCCGAATCATCTTCGTTGTAAACCAAAATTCCGCCATTGGTGATTTTTTGAATAAAAATTTCGAATTGTTCTACATAATTTTCATACGTAGGAAATACATTAATATGATCCCAAGCAATTCCTGAAATTAAGGCAATATTGGGTTGGTATAAATGAAATTTTGGCCTTCTATCCATAGGCGAAGATAAATACTCGTCGCCTTCTAAAACGATAAAATCATTTTCTTCGGTAAGATGAACCATCGTATCAAAACCTTCCAGTTGCGCACCAACCATATAGTCGACTTCAATATTATGATAATGCATTACATGCAAAATCATAGAAGTTATGGTGGTTTTTCCGTGAGAACCACCTATAACAACACGGGTTTTATTTTTAGATTGTTCGTATAAAAATTCTGGATACGAATATATTTTCAATCCTAATTCTTGTGCTTTTAGCAACTCTGGATTATCCGTTTTTGCATGCATTCCTAGAATTATCGACTCTATATCTGAAGTAATTTTCTCAGGAAACCAACCTAATTCTTTTGGCATGAGTCCTTTTTTTTCTAACCGTGATTTCGATGGTTCAAAAATCGCATCATCGCTTCCCGTAACTTGATATCCTTTATTATGCAATGCCAATGCTAAATTATGCATGGCGCTCCCGCCAATGGCGATAAAATGTGTTCGCATTTTTTTTAATTTGTTTATTCGTTGATTTGTTTAACCGATTAATCGAATTAACGATTAACCAATAACCGATTAATCCTTTTTATCGAATTCTTCTTTTAATTTTTGGGCTTTTTGTTTGTCTTTCAATTTATTCAAATATAAATCATATAGTTTATTGAAAGTAGTTTTTGAGAGACCAATTTCGCGGGCTTTCTTATAATTTTTTTCGGCATCTTGGTATCGTTTGAAATACACATCGATATAACCCTTTGCGAGATAACCATCTACTTTTGAAATAGAAACCAATTCATTGGCATACTTCTGGGATTTGGTTTCGCTTCCACCAAAAATCACTGGTAATTCGACATAAAAAATCACTAATGCCCAACGGGTTTCTATGTGCTTTGAATCTAGTTTTGAAGCTGTTAGAAATGCATTTTCTATATCATCAATCATTCCTATTGCCTTAAATTTATTGATAGATTTGGCTTTTAAGCCTAATGCTCCACCAAATTTGAACCAATAATTAGCATTTTTTGGAAACGTATTTTTCAATTTATTATAATAATAAATCGCATTATTCCATTTTTGTTCATATCCCGAAATATCCCCTAAATATTCGATAGTTTTTGAATTTGTGGGATTCTCTTTCAAATCCTTTTCAAACAACGGTTCTGCCAAAGCATACTTTCCTTGGTCGAAAAAAATTTTAGCTTTATCGAAAGATGTTTGTGACCAAATAGACGTAGAAAAAAGAATAAAAAACAGAATAGATTTCATCTTTATTATTTATTTACAAAAGTGCTAAAATAGCCACACTCATTAATCACATCTTGATAATATTTAGTTGTAGCATACTCTTTTTTAAGTTTTTTATAGCCCTCAAAAGAAATATAATCTACTTCGTATGGCTTAAACAATGGAGTATTATAAAATTCATTTCTTTCAATTTTAGTTAACAAATAAACTGCTTTTGCTTTTTGTTCATTATCTCTTGCAACTTTAAATGCGTCTTGATAATATTGCTTTGAAAATTTATTACTAAATAACATATTCTGATATAAATCATCTATATAATTACCATATTGATTGATGATTTTATTATCGTAAAATAATCTCGCATTTCCATAAAAAGACATATTATAAAACGCATTTCCTAACAAAATAGCATTACTATATTTATCATTATTACTCTTTAAATTATTTTGTATTTCGAGCATTTTCTTTAAAAAAGAAAGTTTTGAATATTTTGTTTTTTGATATGCAATGTGATCGCAATCATTACAATCCTTAATATTCCCATTAAATGGATTTCCATCTAAAATCATCTCTTTTGATTCTTTAGCTTTTTCTAATTCGACAATAGCATTTTGAAGTTGGTTATTATAAGTTAATTTAATGGCTTTATAATCATAAATATCGTTCAAATTGACATTGTATAATGACTGAGCAAATATATCCCAATCGGATTTTTTGTCCTTAAGTAAATAGTTTTGCATTTTTTCTGTTCGATCAGGATTTAGGTAAAAATCTTTTTCTCTTAAGAACAATTCTGAAAACACATCATTTCCTTGTTTTTTATATAACGAAGCTATATAATTTCGTGACCAATTTATTAAAAAATTAGTCCTTAAATAAGAACTGTCATTATTCTTTTTTTGAAAAGAGAACAACCATTTTAGACTTGGTAATATTTTATTTTCTGAGCCAACAACATCAAGTTTTTTAAGAGAAGCAACTTCGTTAAAAACTTGAAATAATTTTAATTGATCTTTGGCTAATTTTGTGTTTGGAATATCTTTTTCTGCTTGAATAAAATAATTAGATGCTACATTATTATTCCCCTTAATAACTTCAAAATAACCAGCAGCTATATTCCAAACATAGGGAGTTTTTGTATTTTTTGCTTTGGCAATTTTAGATACAACTTGATATAATTTATCGTTTAAATCTTCATTTTTAAGTGTTGTCTTAGTTCCGTAATCATAATAATTCCAATCGGAAGAATTTATTTTACTTTCGGCTAAATTAATAGCTCGAGTAAGTAAATAATCTAAATGTGCATTTTTAGGATCTAAATTATAAATCTGATTTATAGCTTCTACTTCATCAGCATAATAACCATATAATGCCCATAAAGATGCTTTCTGAGAATCTGTTTTGGCTAAATTAAGTGCTGATTTAAAATCATTATCATTTTGTGGATGAAAGCAATAAGTAGCCACTGTTCTTAATTTTGGACAATTATCAAAAACAACACTATACATAAAATTTGATCTTACATAATCTTTGTTTTTATATAAAACGCCTGCTACATAGGACAATCCTCTGTAAAACATTTCGTTTCTATCTAATTTAGCTTGAGTTTTATTAAAAAAAGTGACTGCTTCATTTCTGTTTTTAGAATAAAAGTAAGCCTTCATAGTAAGAAACCAATACCTATTTTTAAGAAATGGATCTTGAGTTAGATTATAAATATTTTCTATTTTCTTTGCTTCGGCTACTGACATAAAAATCATAGCAGTTGTACTATCTGTATTATAATCCCATGAAGTAGAATTGTTTGTGTATTCTTCTAATGATTTTGCTAAATTTATAAAGATAAAAAAGCTTTTTATTTTTTCGTTAGTCAAATCATATTTTTTATTAGCCGTTTTATTTTTACTAGAAATATTTTTCATTATTCGTCCAAGAGAAACATTTGAAGAGTCGGAAAGAATAAAATATTTGAGCTCTTTGTCTGAAATTTTGTTTCCCAAATACTGCTTCCAATCAGCAATTATAGTTTCACCAAATCTTTGCGAATGACCATCATCATAACCATCATAACCATCACCACCATAAAACATATTAACGCTGTAAAATAATTGTTCGTATGATTTATCCTGTACATAAGCTTCAGGAGCAAAACTCGAACTATATTCGAACCAATCCCAATCACCATCAGAACATAAGGAAAAAAAGGTAGTAACTACTATTAAAAAAGTACTAGAAACTAGAATTACAGGTCTTGAAAAAATGTTCGCCATTATATTTTTTTATATTATTTTCGTCTAAATCATAATAAATAATTTCTTCTGGTTTGTTTGGCATATAACTGCTCAACAAATTTACCATTTCTTTTATATCAGATTTAGCAACATATTCTAACTTAAGTTTGTCTCCTTCTTTGAAGAAAAAACCGTTAAAAAGGACATTGTTTTTAACAACTATTTTTGTTTTGTCTTCAAAATCAAAATTAACATTATTTTTAAAGCTTTCTACATCAATTTTAGACATCAAATTAACAATTTGCTTATTTCGACTGTGGATTATCCACGAAAAAATAGGTAATGCAACTTTTAGCTTTAATGGATAGTTCTTTAAAGATGGTAAGTATTTTTCTGCAATTTTTGGATCATAAATAGAATTAGAATTATCAGCCCCTAATTTTCCCATATTATAAAACATCAACACGCCATAATCTACAGATGGAATTTTTGTTTCATTAGAATATTTTATTTGATGTAAACGAATAGTTACCGAAATTATTTTATGATATTTAGATTTTAAAATATCTAAAAAGCGCATGTATTTGTCTTTACTTTCTATAGTCCAATCGCAATCTATCTGAATTTCAGAATTTTGAATTTTATTAACTTTATCTATCCGATTCGTGAGTTTTAAAATATTAGTAACTAATGCCTCAAGATTTAATTCCTTAGATAAAAAGATTTCGTTTTTTATAAAGATAACGGGTATAATTTCTTGATTTTTTATAGTGTGTAGAAAATGAATTGGAGCAACTGGAAAGGCCTCATTATTTACTAATTTAACATCAAAATAGCGGATATATAATTTCTTAACCTTATTACTATATAATGCTTCTCTTTCTAATTTTGTGAGTTTAAATTGGGTTTTCCAATAATAAAAAGAAACTAACGGAACTTTGTCTTCTTTACAAGAAAACAGCATTGTAATAAATAAAAATAGAACTATTTTTTTCATCTCTAAAATTCAAAGTAAAGATATAAAAATATCCGACTTAAGTGAATAAGCCGGATGTTTGAATTTATTTTGAGCTTAAATATATCCCTAGGTTATTTCACCAAAGTCATTTCATCTACAATATGTTTTGCTCCTGAGAAATTCTCGATTACCCAAAGTACGTAACGAATATCTACATTGATAGTTCTTTGTAATTTAGGATCGAAGATAACATCACCAGCCATAGCTTCGATATTTCCATCGAAAGCCAAACCAATTAATTCTCCTTTTCCGTTAAGTACTGGCGAACCTGAGTTACCACCTGTAATATCATTGTCAGTTAAGAAATTCACGTGAAGTGAACCATCTTTATCTGCGAAACGACCGAAATCTTTGTTTTTGTTCATTTCTAATACACGAATTGGTAAATCAAATTCTTGATCTCCTTTTTTGTATTTTTTTACTTGACCATCTAAAGTTGTATAGTTGTTTACTTTTGCATCATTACGTTTGTCAGCTGGTAACGAACGTACTTTTCCGTAAGTTAAACGCAATGTTGAGTTTGCATCTGGATATTTGATAGCGCCAATTTTTGACTCACGCAATCCTTCAACCAATAAACGGAATGAAGAACCGTAATCGTTTTGTGCTTTTGCAATGGCATCAGATTTTGATGTAAAATGTGTTAACATATCATTAGAAAGCATGTACAATGGATCGTTTGCTAATACTTCAGCAGTTGGCAATTCTAAGAAAGCTTTAATTCTTTCTTTTGAGGTAAAAATACTAGCATCGAAAGTTCCATTTACATATTTAGTAAAGTCGTTGTTACTTTCTTTTCCAATTTTTTCTACCATTGGAGCAATCGCATAACCTGTAGATTTTGTAGCATACAATTTTAATTGTGCTGTCATAATATCTTTTTCAGCTGGAAGATGCAATTCTTTGAACATTTCTTCAGCCATTCCAGAAATCGTTGGTGCTAGTTGTGCACGTTTTGTAGCATCAGCTTTCACATAATTGTCTAATTGCTTTCCTAAAGTTCTTCCAACAGTTGCAAAAGCACTAGTTCTGAATAATTGAGTTAAATAATTATCATGACGCGCTTTTTCATTCGTTAAAGCGTAGAATTTATTGATTGTTGAAACCACATTCCCGTACTTAACTTTGTTAGCCGGTAAATTAGCCCATTTATTAAATTTAGCTTCTTGAGTCGCTTTAGATTTTGATGTGCCAAACTTAGTCAGCGCATCAATCATACCTTGACGGTTTTTCCAGTAGTTCGCAACACCTGCATATTTTGAAGCATATACTAAATTCAAAGCATCACTTTGATCCATATATTTTTTCATATTGTCCATTCCTGTTTTAGATCCTTCAACCCAAGCAGGATAAGCATACTTTACGTTTTGCTCGATTCCACCAGCTGGCATCCAACGATTGGTACGACCTGGATAACCTAAAATCATAGCGAAATCATTTTCTTTTACTCCACCTAAATTAACTGGTAAGTAATGTTTTGGTTGTAACGGAACGTTGTTCTCAGCATAATCTGCTGGGTTTCCGTTAGCATCTCCATAAATACGGAACATAGAAAAATCGGCGGTGTGACGTGGCCATTCCCAGTTGTCAGTATCTCCACCAAATTTCCCTAAACTTTCAGGAGGTGTACCTACTAAACGAACGTCTTTGTAATCTTGGTAAACGAAATAGTAATATTCATTTCCTTGAAAGAAAGGACGAACAGAAACAGTATATTTTCCACCTTCGTTATTTTCTTTTTCGATTAAAGCAATTTCTTTATTAATAGCTGCTTCACGTTCCAACTCAGTCATTGAAGGATTCACTTTTGCTAAAATACGTTTAGAACAATCGTCCATACGAACGAAGAAACGCACAAATAAACTTGATGGTTTTATTTCTGCTTTTCTATTTTCTGCCCAGAACCCATCTTTTAGAAGATTTTTTTCAGCGGTAGAAAGCTCAGCGATTGCATCGTAACCACAGTGGTGGTTTGTTAATACTAATCCGTCTTTTGAAATTACTTCGGCAGTACAACCACCATTAAATTGAACGATAGCGTCTTTTAAACTATGGTGATTGATACTGTAAATTTCTTCAGCAGTTAATTGCAATCCCATTTTTTGCATATCACGGTGATTTAAACGTTCGATGAACATTAAAAACCACATTCCTTCGTCAGCTTTCACACTTGTAGGAATAAGCATAATCGAAACGATTAAGGATAAAATAAGTTTTTTCATAATTGATAATTTTTGTAGTGCGAATATAATTTATTTTTGAAAAATCTGAAAAGAATACTGTAAGTAATAATAGTTTGTTAAGACAATTTTAACTTAATGTAAAAAGAATGATTTATTAAATTTGAAAGTATAACAATTAAAAAAATTAATTATGGGATTATTTTCGCTTATTAAAAGTGCTGGGGAAAAAATATTTGACGTAAAAGAAGAAGCTGCACCAGCTGAGGAAAAATCACAATTGAAAGCTACCGCTTTATTAGCTCATATCCAAGCTTTAGGTTTAGCTTTCAAAACATTAAAAGTTTCAGTGATGGCCGATGATTCTGTAGCTGTAAGTGGCGAAGTTGAGCAACAAGCAGATTCAGAAAAAATTGTTTTGGCTTTAGGAAATGTTGATGGTGTTGAAACTGTTGACAACCAAATGATTGTTGCAGTTCCTGCTCCAGAGGCTAGATATCACACTGTTGTACGGGCGATTGGTTATCTAAAACATATTATGGTGACGCTACTAAATATGATGTCATTTTTGAAGCTAACAAACCTATGTTACAAGATCCAGACGAGATTTATCCCGGTCAGGTTTTAAGAATTCCTAATTTGTAAAAATTAGTTTTTCAGTATAAAAAAGGCTTCAAATAAATTTGAAGCCTTTTTTTATGTGTTTATTTTATTTAAACTTCTACATTTAACATTGCCCATAATTTATCTTTCAACTCTACTAGCCCTTGTTGTGCTACTGATGAGATAAATAAATAAGGAATTCCTTTAAAATCTTTATCCAATTGTTTTTTCATTTCTGCTTGTAATTCTGCATCGAGCATATCACATTTAGAAACAACAATTAGTCTGTCTTTGTTTAGCATTTCTGGGTTATAACGACGCAATTCGTCTAGTAGAATATCATACTCTTTTTTAATATCATCGGCATCAGCTGGAACGAGGAATAACAATGTCGAGTTGCGCTCTATGTGACGCAAAAAATAATGACCTAATCCTTTTCCTTCGGCAGCGCCTTCTATAATTCCAGGAATATCGGCTATTACAAATGATTGATAATCACGATAAGCTACAATTCCTAAATTTGGTTTTAGCGTTGTAAACGGGTAATCGGCAATTTTTGGTTTTGCAGAAGTTAATACAGACAATAATGTCGATTTTCCTGCATTAGGAAATCCTACTAAACCTACATCGGCCAAAACTTTTAATTCTAATACAATATCAGCTTCTTGAGCTGGCAATCCTGGCTGAGAGTATCTTGGCGTTTGATTAGTCGAACTACGAAAATGCCAGTTTCCTAAACCTCCTTTTCCGCCTTCGGCGATGATTCTTTTTTCTCCGTGCTCAGTAATTTCGAATAGAATTTCGTTGGTTTCTTTGTCACGAACCACGGTTCCCAATGGCACTTCGATATACTTATCTTCGCCATCGCTTCCTGTGCTTCGTGAGCTTCCGCCATCTCCACCGTGACCCGCTTTTACGTGTCGTGCAAATTTAAGGTGAAACAAAGTCCATAGTCCTTTTTCTCCAACTAAATATACGTGTCCACCGCGACCTCCGTCACCACCATCTGGCCCGCCTTTTTCGATAAATTTTTCTCTATGTAAGTGCGTAGATCCTTTTCCTCCTTTTCCGGATGAAACATATATTTTTGTGTAGTCTACGAAATTTCCCTCAGTCATTTTATTTTAGATTTCAGATTTTAGCCTTTTGATTTTAGATTACTAAAATTTTGACTAAAAACTATTTTTCAAGTATGCGAATAATTGGCATTTTAACCCCGATTACTTCACTTATTTCCTATTTTCATTGGAGTTCAGTGAACTTCGTTTGAAGCGAAAATCCTTTGCTTTTTTTCTTTAGAAAAGCAAAGATTAAAGCGGAAAGCGGGAATATGGTTTGCTAAAAAAGCCCGAACTATTCGTTCTTGATGGTTATTATTATTTTTTTTCTGCTAATGAGCTTACCAAAACTTTATCGATTTTTACGCCATCCATATCGATTACTTCGAGTTGCATTTTGTTCCAGATTAGTTTTTCCCCTACTTTCGGAATGTACGACAACTCGGTCATTATCAACCCACTAACCGTAGTCACGTCATAATCATTTATGAGATCGTCCATATCGAAATAGGTCAAGAAATCATGTAGTGAATAATGTCCGTCTACGAGCCAAGTACCGTCTTCACGGGCATTTAGCTGAAATTCTTCTTCGTAAAAATCGGCAGCATCTCCTACCAATGCTTCCAGAATATCGTTTAGAGTGATTATTCCTTGTATCATTCCGTGCTCATCGGTCACTAAGGCATAATGCACTTTAGATTTTTTGAATATTTCTAAGGCTTTGTATGCTGATGTGTGTTCGATAAAATAGACTGGCTCTTTTGTAATGGCTCGCAAATCGAAATTTCCTTTTTCGAAACTGGCAAACAAATCTTTTAAAAACACAATCCCTACAACTTCATCGAGATTGTCCTCGCAAACTGGATAAACAGAATGTAATTCGTTAAGCATTTTTGCTTTTAATGAATTAATATCGTCATCTTCGATTGATAGGTAAACTAATGAGTTCCTGTGTGTCATTAACGAGTTTACTTTCCTGTCGCCAATGTGAAAAACACGTTCTACTATGTCTTGTTCTATTTCTTGAACTTCTCCGCCTTCGGTTCCTTCTTTGATAATCGCTTTTATTTCTTCTTCAGTTACTTTTCCGTCGGCCGTTGGTTTTATTTTGAGAATATCTAAAATAAAATCGGTTGTGGTAGTTAGCAACCAGATAAACGGCGCGGTTATTACTGAAACAATTTTCATAGGAACTGCAACTGCTTTTGCAATGGCTTCTGGGTGATTCAATCCGATTCTTTTAGGCAATAATTCACCTAAAACTAAGGAGAAAAACGTTAGAATAACCACTACAATTCCTACTGATAAATTATGCGAATAGGGCTGCAAAACTGTAAATTCTTCTAGAAATAATCTAACATCGGTTGTTATTTTGTCGCCAGAATATATACCGGTAAGAATTCCTATCAAGGTAATTCCTATTTGCACTGTCGACAGAAATTTATTTGGCGAATTGGCTAAATCTAAAGCTGTTTTTGCACTGGTATTTCCTTTTTTTGCCGCCGATTCTAGTCGGTTTTTACGAGCGGAAATCAATGCTATTTCTGACATTGAGAACACTCCGTTTAAAAGAATTAAAAAGAAAATGATAAGTATTTCCACTTTTTGTTGATTTGGTTATTCGTTTATTTATCTATTCGGGATAACGAAACCGTTTTGTTATTATTTTTTTCTTGTTTGCTAAATTACAAATTATCAATGACTTTACTAAGTCGTTCGGTAATTTCTTGAATTGTCCCAATCCCATTTACAGCGTAAAACTTGTCTTGATTTTTATAATAATTCATCAATGGTGCTGTTTTCTCGTTGTATTCTTGGTAACGATTTCTTATTTTTTCTTCGTCTTGATCATCAATTCTTCCAGAGGTTTTGCCTCTTTCTAATAAACGTTGGACTAATATTTCATCATCAGCTTCTAATGCAATTGTAGCCGTAATCTCTTGATTTTTCGATGATAAAAATACATCTAAAGCGCTTGCTTGTGCTAATGTTCTTGGAAATCCATCAAACAAAAATCCTTTTGAATGCTGGTTTTTATCCACCTCAGACTCTAACATCTTGATAGTCAATTCGTCTGGAACTAAATCTCCTTTATCCATAAAAGTTTTAGCTAATTTCCCTAATTCAGTTTCGTTTTTTATATTAAATCTAAAAATATCTCCTGTAGAAAGATGTGTTAGACTGTATTTTTCTTTTAAAAATTCTGCCTGAGTACCTTTTCCAGCTCCTGGCTTACCGAACAAAACAATGTTAATCATTTTAAAAAATTGTGTAGTTATGTTGTATTTATTTATTCCTTTAATTGATATACTTCTGGCAAATTTCTGCCCAACCCATCATAATCTAATCCGAAGCCAACGATAAACTTATTAGGAATTCTAATACCTATATAATCTAGTTTAATGTCTTTTTTGTACGCTTCTGGCTTAAAAAAAAGTGTTGCAATTTTGAAATGTTTTACGCCTTTATTTTTGAATAAAATTTTCAACTCTTCAACCGTATTTCCAGTATCTACAATATCTTCGATAACAATTACTGTTCTTCCTGACAAATCTTGATTAATTCCTATAAGTTGTTTTACTTCGTTTGTTGAAGCTGTTCCTTCATAAGAAGCCATCTTAATAAAACTTACTTCGCAAGGTGATTTGTAATGTTTCATGAAATCTGAAACCACCATAAATGCACCGTTTAAAACACCTACAAAAACTGGAGTTTCGTCAGCAAAATCAGCTTCTACTTGAGCTGCCATGGTTGCAATTGCAAAATCTATTTCTTGTGCCGAAATAAAAGGAACAAAATGTTTGTCGTGTAATTTAATTTCCATAGTTATTTTTATAGAATAATTCGCAAAGATAACAAATTAGCGTTCATTTAGAAGATTTTATTTATTTTTGAAGTATGAATTTAGAATTGCTTCAAAGAATCGAAAATAGCACTGCTCATAGAAAAAGTCGAGAAGACAATGCGCAATATATTTTAAATAATCCCGAGCTGTTTTCGGAGTTACTAAAATTCGCTTTTAACACAAGTAATAAAAACTACTATAAATCGTGCTGGATTTTAGAATTGGTATTACAAGAAAAAATTCATTTACTAACTCCTTTTCTAGATGCATTTTGCAATAAAATTTCGAAATATACTAATGAAAGTGCGCTACGTTCAATTTCTAAAATCTGTATGTTCCTTGCCAAACACATGATATTGACTAAAGATCAAGAACAAAAAATCATTGAATCTTGTTTTGATTGGCTCATTCTTGAAAATGTAAAAGTAGCAACCAAGGCATACTCGATTAGAGCATTATTTCAATTAGGCAGAAATAATAAGTGGGTTTATCTTGAATTGAAACGGATTCTTTCTGAGGATTACACAAAATATTCCGCCGCTTACAAAGCCGTTGCGAGGGAAATTTTAAAGAAATTAGAATAGATTTTTCTCTATTAAACCTTTATAAAGTATCTTTGCTCAAACACAACTACAATGAATTATTTTTCTTCTGATTTTAAATTAGGAATTCTCGGCGGCGGACAATTAGGCAAAATGCTATTGACCGAAACCCGAAAATTCGACATTCAAACTTACATACTTGACCCAAGTGATGAAGCACCATGCAAAATAGCTTGCAATCATTTTTCTCAAGGAAGTTTGATGGATTTTGAAACTGTTTATAATTTCGGAAAACAAGTTGATGTTTTAACTTTCGAAATAGAACTCGTCAATCTCGAAGCTTTAGAGAAATTAGAAAACGAAGGCAAAAAAGTATATCCATCGCCAAAAACTTTAAAACTGATTCAAAACAAAGGAATTCAGAAAGAATTTTATATTCAAAATAATATTCCGACTGCTCCTTTTCAAAAATTTGAAAGTCTCGAAAATCTAAAATCCAAAATCCAAAATCTAAAATTACCATTTATATGGAAATGCACCGAATTTGGTTATGACGGAACTGGCGTAAAAGTCATTAGGACAACTTCAGATTTAGAAAACTTACCTAACGTAGAATGCATTGCGGAAGAAATGATTGCTTTCAAAAATGAATTGGCAGTAATTATTGTTCGAAATGTTTCGGGCGAAGTAAAAACCTATCCTGTTGTCGAAATGGAATTTCATCCAGAAGCCAATCAAGTAGAATATGTCATTTGTCCAGCAAGAATTGATGATAAAATTGCCAAAAAAGCACAAGAAATTGCTTTACAAGTTTCCGAAAAATTCAATCACGTTGGATTATTAGCTGTAGAAATGTTTCAAACACAAAACGACGACATATTAGTAAACGAAGTTGCACCAAGACCACACAATTCAGGACATCACACGATAGAAGCAAGTTATACTTCACAATTTGAAAATCATTTGCGAGCCATTTTAAATCTTCCTTTAGGAAATTGTGATAGTAAAGTTGCCGGAATTATGGTAAATTTGGTTGGTGCGGAAAATTTTTCTGGACCAGTAGTTTACGAGAACATAGAAAAAATAATGGCAATTGGAGGAGTAACACCACACATTTATGGCAAAAAGGAAACGCGTCCGTTTAGAAAAATGGGACATGTTACGATTGTAAATAAAGACATGACCGAAGCCAGAAATATTGCAGAAAAAGTAAAGAATAGTATTAGAGTGATTAGTACAAAATTGAATAATTAAAAGATTTAATGATTGAAAGATTTTTAGCAAACAGAAATTTTCAATCTTTAAATTTTTCAATCTTTAAATAAACAAAATGAAAGTAGCAATAATAATGGGAAGCATCTCCGACATGCCCATAATGCAAGAAGCCATCGACATCTTAAAAGGATTTGACATCGAAACCGAAGTCGATATTGTTTCGGCACACAGAACACCAGAAAAATTATTCGATTTTAGCAAAAATGCGCATACTCGTGGCATTTCTGTAATTATTGCAGGAGCTGGTGGCGCGGCACATTTACCAGGAATGGTAGCTTCTTTGTCGCCTTTGCCAGTCATTGGCGTTCCTGTAAAATCTAGTAATTCTATCGATGGCTGGGATTCCGTTTTGTCCATTTTGCAAATGCCGGGTGGCGTTCCTGTGGCAACTGTCGCTTTAAACGGAGCCAAAAATGCTGGAATTCTCGCCGCTCAAATCATTGGTTCTTCAGACAAATTGGTTTTAAACAAAATTATTTCCTATAAAGAAAGTTTGAAAGAAGCAGTTATTAAAGCCTCAGAAAATATACAAAAATAAAAAGCGCCAGTGGTATTTGTATTGACGCTTTTTGGATAGATAACAATATCAATTGGTTAAATTAATATCAATAAAAATTTAGTTTTTCTTAATTAAGTAAAGTTAATAACCATAAAACAATAATAAGTATGGTTTTTCCGTAAAAAATCATAAATTTTCACTTTATTTTACTAGAGAAATAAAAACATTCCATTTCAAAAATGAAAAACACAAATATATTGACGCAATCTTTTGCTACAAAATACGATACTGCTCCATTTTCTCAAATAAAACTAGAAGATTACAAACCTTCTTTTATCGAAAATATAGCAACTGCAAAAGCAGAAATCGACGCCCTAATAAACAATCCTGAAACACCAACTTTCGAAAACACAATCGAGGCATTGGATTTTTCAGGAAATGCTTTAGATAGATTATCGTCTATTTTTTTCAACCTAAATTCGGCAGAAACTAGCGAAGAAATGCAGGAAATTGCACAAGAAATTACGCCATTATTAACCGAATTTAGTAACGATATTACATTAAACGAAGATTTATTTAAAAGAATAAAAACAGTTTACGAACAAAAAGATAATTTAAACCTATCAACAGAACAAGCGACTTTATTAGACAAAAAATTTAAGAGTTTTTCTAGAAATGGTGCTTTATTATCAGAAGAAAAAAAATCTAAACTTCGTGAAATTGACACAGAATTAGCAAAACTAAAGCTGACTTACGGCGAAAATGTTTTGGCAGAAACCAACAATTATCAATTGCATATTACAAACGAAAATGATTTAAAAGGTTTGCCTGAAGGAACAATTGAAGCTGCAAAAGCATTGGCAAAAAACAAAAATTTAGAAGGCTACATTTTCACACTCGATATGCCAAGTTATTTACCGTTTGTAACTTATGCTGAAAATCGGGAATTAAGAAAAGAAATTTCTATCGCTGCAGGAAAAAAAGCATTTCAAGGAAACGAATTCGACAATCAGGAAATCACTCTAAAAATCGCAAAATTACGTTTCGAAAGAGCTAATTTATTAGGATATGAAACACATTCGCACTTTGTTCTCGAAGAACGAATGGCGCAAAATCCTAACAAAGTAAAATCGTTCCTGAATGATTTATTGATTAAAGCAAAACCTGCCGCCGAAAGAGAATTTGTTGAATTAACCGCTTTCACAAAAGATTTAGACGGAATAGATAATCTAGAAAAATGGGACGGTCCTTATTATTCAGAAAAATTGAAACAAAAATTATTCAATTTAGATGACGAAAAACTAAAACCTTATTTTCAATTAGAAAACGTTTTAAATGGCGCTTTTGCCATTGCAGAAAAATTATACGGATTAACATTTACCGAAATTTTTGATATCGATAAATACCACGAAGAAGTGACAACTTACGAAGTTAAAGACGAATTTAATGAACTGGTTGCTATTTTTTATGCCGATTTTTTTCCAAGAAAAGGAAAACGAAATGGTGCTTGGATGACAAGTTTCAAATCTCAATATATAAAGGACGGAAAAAACGAGCGACCACATATTTCTAACGTTTGTAATTTCACACCACCAACAAATAGCAAACCATCTTTATTAACATTTAACGAAGTAACCACATTATTTCACGAATTTGGTCACGGATTACACGGAATGTTAGCCAATACAGTTTATCCGAGTTTGTCTGGAACATCAGTTTATTGGGATTTTGTAGAATTGCCAAGTCAAGTTATGGAAAACTGGTGTTACGAACCCGAAGCTTTGGCAATTTTCGCCAAACACTATCAAACTGGAGAAATCATTCCACAAGAATTTGTTGAGAAAATCAAAGAAAGTGCGAGTTTTCAGGAAGGGATGGCAACGTTACGCCAATTGAGTTTTGGATTATTGGATATGGCCTTTCACAGTAACAATCCAACCGAAATTACCAATGTAAAAGCTTTTGAAAAAGAAGCATTTGAAGGCACAACATTATATCCAGATGTTGCCGAAAATTGTATGTCGGTTTCATTTTCACATATTTTTGCTGGTGGATATTCTTCTGGATATTACAGTTATAAATGGGCAGAAGTTCTCGATGCCGATGCGTTCGCGTATTTCCAAGAAAAAGGAATTTTTAATAAAGAGGTAGCAACAAAATTCAAAGACAATGTACTTTCTAAAGGCGGAACCGAATTACCAATGGAATTGTACAAACGTTTTCGTGGTCAAGAACCTAAGCCTGATGCTTTGTTGAAACGTGCAGGATTGATATAAAAATGACAATAATAAACCTAACAACTAAAGTAAACGCACCAATTCAGAAAGTTTTTGATATTAATAGAGATATTGATGTTCATCAAAAATCGGCAAGTAAAACCAATGAAGTAGTTATTGCTGGCGTAACTTCGGGATTAATAAATCTTAATGAAAGTGTGACTTGGCGTGGGAAGCACTTCGGAATTTATCTCACACATAAAAGCAGAATGACGGCGATGAATTTCTATGATTATTTTGTTGACGAAATGGAAGAAGGCAAATTCAAATCATTCAGACACGAACATTTCTTTGAAGAGCAAAACGGAATTACCACCATGACCGATAAGTTATGTTACGAAACTCCGTTTGGTTTTTTGGGAAAATTATTCGATAATTTATTCTTAAAAAAATATTTAACTCAGTTTTTATTGGAAAGAAATCAAGTTTTAAAAGAATTGTCTGAAAATTAAATTTGCATAAAACAAACCAAAATCCACAAAACTATTGGAATACTTTCTACCCAAAATGAAGTATAATATTTGGGACGTTTTTCATTAGCAAAAAACATAAAAATTGCAATAATAAATGCTATAATCGATTGTAATGACAATGAGAAAAAATGAATACTGAGATTGTCATTTCCATCAATATTGAAAATTTCTAATCCACAAAAAATCAGCAATAAAACATAACCTAAATATTTCGTTCGCTTCACTCCTATTTGCTGAGGAACAGTTTTCAAATGCGGATCGTCGTATTTCAAATCGATGATTTCGAAAATTAAAACCAAGACAAAAACTAAAATAAAACGTTGTATACATTTGAGATAAAAATCGGAGCTAATTGCAATCTCAGCATTTAAAATTGGTAAGACCAACGTCACGCCAACCCAACTTAAAGCCACTATATAAATCTTGACACCAGCCCAGTTTCTGGCATTTTTTCTGTTAGGAAAAAACGGAAGCGTGTATAATAATGTAAGCCCTAAAAAAGCAACTGCAATAATTTGTGTATGCATTTGCAATTGAAAAAAACAAATCCCAACAGCAATTAATGACAAAAAACTTAAAAAAGTGATTGCTTTTAGTTCATTTCGCATTTGTAGTTTTTTGGCTCTAGCCAAAGCGTCATACTTTACAAAATTATAACCTACAATGGTTCCGAAAAAAGCAAAATAAACCATTGCGTCATCATCGAAAATATGAAACATATATTGCGTCATCCGCACCAACGCATAAACCGATAAAGCCACGTGAATACTACTTTTTATATAAAAATCGAATATCTGTTTGAGAATCTTCATTAAACAAAATTAGTCAAACTGTTAATAAGATTCTTATTTAGTTGAAAAATCGATAAAAATTGAACTTTAAAACAGCATTTATTAGCAGATTAATATTTATTTTTGCAATCAAAATTACACAACACATTTCTACCTATATGAAAACAGATGCTTTTGCTTTAAGACACATTGGAACTGGTGAAAACGACCTAAGTCACATGTTAAAAACTATTGGAGTTGAATCAGTAGATCAATTACTTTACGAAACATTTCCTGATGGAATTCGTTTAAAAAATGAATTGAATTTAGAGGAACCTATGTCGGAATACGAATACTTAAATCATATTCAAGAATTAGGCAAAAAAAATAAAGTTTTCAAATCATATATTGGTTTAGGTTATCATCCTGCAATTGTACCAGCAGTTATTCAAAGAAATGTTTTTGAAAACCCAGGTTGGTATACGGCTTATACGCCTTATCAAGCAGAAATTGCTCAAGGTCGTTTAGAAGCGATTTTAAATTACCAAACTACAGTTATAGAATTAACTGGAATGGAAATTGCAAATGCATCTTTATTAGACGAATCTACAGCAGCTGCAGAAGCAATGGCATTATTATTTGATGTTCGTTCTCGTGATCAAAAGAAAAACAACGTAATGAAGTTTTTTGTTTCAGAAGAAATTTTACCACAAACACTTTCAGTTTTACAAACTCGTTCTACTCCACTTAACATTGAATTAGTTGTAGGTAATCATGAAACTTTCGATTTTTCTAAAGAATTTTTTGGAGCTATTCTTCAATATCCAGGAAAATATGGTCAAGTAACCGACTATACTTCATTTATTGCAAAAGCTGCCGAAAACGAAATTAAAGTAGCCGTTGCTGCTGATATTTTATCTTTAGTAAAATTAAAATCTCCAGGTGAAATGGGTGCTGCAGTTGTTGTTGGTACTACGCAACGTTTTGGTATTCCAATGGGTTACGGTGGACCACACGCGGCTTTCTTCGCAACAAAAGACGAATACAAACGTTCGATGCCAGGTAGAATTATTGGAGTTTCAATTGATGTAAACGGAAATCGTGCCTTACGTATGGCATTAGGTACTCGTGAACAACATATTAAACGTGAAAAAGCGACTTCAAACATCTGTACAGCTCAGGTTTTATTAGCAGTTATGGCTGGAATGTATGCCGTATATCACGGACCAAAAGGTTTACAATATATTGCTGATAAAGTTCACGATTCTGCAAACACAACTGCTGAAGAATTGAACAAATTAGGTGTTTACCAAACAAATACTTCATTTTTCGATACGATTTTAGTAAAAGCTGATGCAGCTAAAGTAAAAGCGATTGCGGAAAGAAATGAAGTCAATTTCTATTATGTAGATACTGATACGATTTCGATTTCATTCAACGAAACGACTTCAATTGCTGACATCAACCAAATTATTGGAATTTTTGCAGAAGCAACTGGAAAACAATTTACACCCATAAAAATACTTTTACCTTCTGGAAGAATTACTGATAGTTTAGAAAGAACATCAACTTTCTTACAACATGATGTTTTCAACAATCATCATTCTGAAAGTCAATTGATGCGTTATATCAAAAAATTAGAGCGCAAAGATTTATCGTTAAATCACTCGATGATTTCTTTAGGTTCTTGTACTATGAAATTAAATGCTGCTGCCGAAATGTTGCCTTTATCTATGGCGAATTGGAACAACATGCACCCTTTTGCTCCTATCGAACAAGCAGAAGGTTATATTACAATGCTAAAAAAATTAGAACAACAATTAAATGTAGTTACTGGTTTCCAAGGCACAACTTTACAACCAAATTCTGGTGCGCAAGGAGAATATGCCGGATTAATGGCAATTCGTGCGTATCATTTATCTCGTGGAGATGATCACAGAACAGTTTGTTTAATTCCTTCATCTGCACACGGAACCAATCCGGCTTCTGCAGCTATGGCTGGAATGGACATTATCGTAACAAAAACAACTCCAGAAGGAAATATTGATGTCGAAGATTTAAGAGAAAAAGCTATTTTACATAAAGATAACTTATCTGCTTTAATGGTAACTTATCCTTCAACTCACGGTGTTTACGAATCGTCAATTATTGAAATTACAAAATTAATTCACGAAAATGGTGGATTAGTTTATATGGATGGTGCGAATATGAATGCTCAAGTAGGTTTAACAAATCCCGCAACAATTGGCGCAGATGTTTGTCACTTAAATTTACACAAAACGTTCGCTATTCCTCATGGTGGTGGTGGACCAGGTGTTGGACCAATTTGTGTGAACGATAAATTAGTTCCATTTTTACCAACAAATCCAATAATTAAAGTAGGTGGAGATCAAGCGATTACTGCAATTTCATCTGCTCCTTATGGTTCAGCTTTAGTTTGTTTAATTTCTTACGGTTACATTTGTATGTTAGGTGCTGAAGGCTTAACTAATGCGACTAAACATGCGATTTTAAATGCAAATTATATGAAAGCGCGTTTAGAAGAACATTATCCAATTTTATATTCTGGAGAAATGGGACGTGCTGCTCACGAAATGATTTTAGATTGTCGTTCTTTTGAAGACAACGGAATTAAAGTAACTGATATTGCAAAACGTTTGATGGATTATGGTTTCCACGCTCCAACAGTTTCTTTCCCTGTTGCTGGAACATTAATGGTTGAACCAACAGAATCAGAAGATTTACCAGAATTAGATCGTTTCTGTGAGGCGATGATTTCAATTCGTAAAGAAATTGCTGCTTCAACTAAAGACGATACTCAAAATATTTTGAAAAACGCACCACATACTTTAGCAATGGTTACTGCTGATGAATGGGTTTTCCCGTACACAAGAGAAAACGCAGCTTATCCATTAGAGTACATTGCTGAAAACAAATTCTGGCCAACCGTTCGTCGTGTAGATGAAGCTTATGGCGATAGAAATTTAGTTTGTAGTTGTGCTCCAATTGAAGCTTATATGTAATTAATTAGTCATAAAGTTTGTAAAGTCGAATGTCATAAAGTCCTAAAAAAACACTTTGACATTCGACTTTTGACTTTAAGACATTATGACTAAATAAAAATGAACGACATTCAAAACCAAGAAGATTTATATTTACTCGTTGATGAGTTTTACAAAAAACTACTTTCGGACGATTCGATAAGTTATATTTTTACTGATGTTGTGAAAATAAAAATCGAAGAACATTTGCCTATTTTAGTAACTTTTTGGTCGCAAGCCATTTTAGGAACTGGCGGTTATACAAAAAACTTGACCCAAATACATTTGGATATTGATAAAAAAGAACATTTAACTCCAGAATTATTCAAAATTTGGCTATCTCATTTTTG
>NZ_JAYWDT010000069.1:0-21661 GCF_043779715.1 Flavobacterium sp. | reverse complement strand
GGGTTTTAGAAAAAATCTCCACCCATAACGTTTCGCAACAATATTTATTTCTGATTTCACGCCTACATTTCTGAAGATGTATCGGGTAGTATTTTTTCTAAAAAATTTGTTTTTCTTGAAACCTCCACTTGATGGACGACTTTCTTTTTTTTCTTTTTTTTTCTTTTGAAAAGTTTATGTCTGCGGAGCGTAGCGAGGCATACCTGCATTCATCAGAAACACCGCAGAAAATTGCAAAATCCGAATTTTAAATCCGAAGCCATGATGAATTATATCGCTAAAACCCACAAAAAAGATACCCTTTACAACAAACCTCACTTTTTCATTTTAAACAAAGGAATGAATAGTGGAAAACCTCAAAACGAACCATTCACAAACAGCTTTGTAATCATATTTGATAGTGCTACCGATTGCGAAAATATTTTCTGGATTGCATATAGCTTGTGGAAATCTAAATTTTGGCATCAACATTTGGTTGGTTCTGTGATTTTGTTTTTGCGTCATCCCGATTTTAAAAAAGAATTTTTTCCAAAATGTAAGTTTTTAATGGAAGAACACGAAGAACATTTGAAACATGTTGCTGCTTTAAAACTTCTTGAATTAAAAGAAAAACAATTTCACGAAAATATCAATTTAATCAACGATTTGCGTAGAGTTATAGTCTATCGTTACAGTAATAGATAATTTATTTTTTTAATCTTTAAAACCAATTCTATGAGTGTATTTTTATTATTTCAAACCGATAGTTGGAAGTCAAAAACATCGAGAGTTTTCTTTGGTGCTTTTGATAGCAGAACAAAAGCA
Organism: Flavobacterium sp.; assembly: GCF_043779715.1. Taxonomy (GTDB): domain Bacteria; phylum Bacteroidota; class Bacteroidia; order Flavobacteriales; family Flavobacteriaceae; genus Flavobacterium. Next base: position 20,857 of record NZ_JAYWDT010000069.1, on the reverse strand, counting down.
CTAGATTATGCAAAATACAACGATTTGTATTGGTATAATTCCGAAGTGGTAGTTGTTGAGGTTATTCTCAATCAATTTGGAGAGGTATAAAATCAAAAAAAGCCCATTCCTTTCGGTTTGGGCTTCATTATTGTCTAATCCAAAGGTCACCACAACTAGAATTAGACTATTTTTTGCGCTTCTTACTGAAGTATTTGAGGAGTATCGAAATTGAGAAACTGACCACGGCACCAATTGTTGCTAAAACAACTGTTCTTATTATATCTTCAGAATTCAAATTGGGTACAATACTCAAAAAAGTACCTCCAACGGTTCCAACTAAAGTTGGATTACTATGGTGATGCATCTTTTTCAGTTGTCAGCTGACTAACTGCTGTTGCAACACCACCAGCTACCGCTAAATAGCCACCAACTGTAGTTACTATAACTGGTAAGGCAATCGGTGCAGCTAAAATTGTTCCGCCAACAGCAGCTAATACCAAACCAACATTTCGAAGCACTTTAAAAAAATTCGGAGTGGGAGCTTGCGCTCTTATTAATATTTTTTTCATAATCTTGTTTTAAGATTCAATAATCAATTCAACACTTTCCTCTTTATCCAAAGCTTTATAAACCAAATCTTTCAACTTAATAAAAGCTTTTCGGGACATCAGACCTAAACCTGGTCCAGAAAGTTTTGTTACCGGAGCAATACAGCCGTTTAATTCTTTTAGAGCATTATTGGCGGGATGAAACAAAATCAGACTTCTGTTTCTTACATCAATTAGTTCCAAATGCCATTTGAATTTAGTGCTGTGTCGCTTTCTTATAAAATACTTCCCTTCCGGAATGCAGGAAACCTTCGTTTCGTTCATCTTCCATGGCAATTCGATGGTTTTACATAACAATTTGCCTTCGCATTCGAGTTTACCATTAGTTCCTTCAGGGAAATAAGTTCTAGTTAACCAAATAACCATTATACACCACTATCAACTTTAGCAATTGATAATGGATTAAATGCACCATTTTTTAAAGGATACATTTGACCGTTTATTTGCTGATAAAACTCCAATCCCAAAGCCAGAAACAATGGTTTTGTGCTTGCAGGTGTAACTGCATTGGTTTGAGTTATTAAAGCCGTTGCAGTGGAATCTCATGGTAAAATCGCAGTTTCAGAAGTAGAAACAACATACGTTTCAGCTTCAAAATCAACTTCAGCACCACCAGAAATAATTTTAAAATGCGTTGTTCCTGAAGGTGCTGCAATCATATTCGCAGGAATAAAGGAAGCTAAAGTAACTTTGATTCCACCTGTTACTCTATCAATTTCTCCAACAAATGGAGCATAAAGACTTGTTCCAAGCTTTCCACGGATATTGAATTCAAAACCAAATAGCAATTCAGCCTCGCCATCAATAACATTTCGTAAACCTCTATCACTTATCAAATCCGCTTGGATAACTTTAACCATCGCTTGAGTCAAACGACTCACCATTCTACCATCTGCAGAATTAATTAAGAGTGGGCGTAGAGCCGTTCTTAAAATCTTACCAGCCTTTCCTGCACGACCAAACTCTGAACCATTTTCACGCGTTCTTTGAAACGCTGGATCATTTTTAATTCTGTTGGCGTCAATTCCACCTTTCTCACGAGCCAAATGCCCATCCTGGGTTTTGTAAAAAGTAATATCGCCGATAGTACCTTTTAATTTAATTATGCCTTTCTGTCTTGCCATAATTTCTAAAATTTAGATTAATACTCCTTTTCATGTTTCACTTTCATTTCGATAATCGTTGCAACTAAGTCCCGAATGATTTAATCAAATATTCAGATATTAAAATCACATATCAAATGCTGGAACATCCAAACCAAACAAAATCATACACAATCGACTATTTTAATATATTATATTCGTCAGAAATTATTTAGATTTGTAGTTGACATTAAAGCTTAGTCAAAGTCAAGTCAAAGGCATAGATAGTGTATTAAAAATTAAGAATAGTGATATCAAGCAGCACAAGGGTATGTATATATCCAAAAGATGTGCAGCGCATTACGGGAAAAGAATATGCTCAAGCAAGATTATATTTATTGAAGATTAAAAAGCACCTCAATAAAGAATCCCATCAGCTAATCTCAGTTGAAGAGTTTTGTGACTACACAGGACTTAAAATAGAACATGTAGTGCGTTGTATAGTTGGATGAAATTTGAACAGCTAAAAGACTGCTAAACCACTGAAAATCATTGAAACCAGTTCAAAAAATAGTATTGCTAATTTTGTCAATTAATGATAATTCATTATATTTGAATTGTCAAAAAGGTACAAATAGAATTAATCCATAAGGGGCACAATTCGGGGTACTTTAAAATAGTAGAATTGCAACGTCAATAGAATCAAGACATACGAAAGCGGGTTGCAAACCCTCTTTCTCCGCCAGCCGAAAGGCAAATAGTTACAAAACCCCTTAAATAACTTAATTTTAGGGGTTTTTTTCATTTTACCTCACGTCAATTTTCATAATACTTCAAGTTTTATATTAAAATTCTATATTCTTTTGCATATAAAGCTACTTTATTTGATAAATTTATATGTTTTTGCATATAATTTATTATATTTGTTTAAAATGAATGTAAAAGCATATAATATAGGATTGCCAATAATAAAGTTGACATCATTAAAATGGCGATTATATAAGATTTATAAAAATCAATAAATTTCAGCCTATGAGAACATTAGCCGATTTTGTAAAAGAGAAAAGAAACGAAGTAAAACTCACCCAAGAAGCCTTCGCAGAACGTGCTGGAGTAGCACTTACCGTAATTCGAAAAATAGAACAAGGCAAACAGAACCTAAATCTTGAAAAAGTAAATCAGGTACTCAAAATGTTTGGGCATGCTTTAGCACCAGTAAATGCAAGAGAATTATCCAAAAATGATGAGTAGAGGATATGAGAAAAGCAGCGATATACTATAAAGAATTCCTTGCAGGAATACTTACCGAAACCGATGAAGGAGAATATATTTTTCAATACGAGGAAAAGTATGTAAATAAACATATTAAAGAAAGCATCACGTTGACGATGCCAGTCAGCACAAAAGCCTATACCGACAAGCGGTTATTTTCTTTTTTTGAAGGCTTAATACCCGAAGGCTGGCTATTGGATATTGCTTCCAAAAATTGGAAGATCAATCAAAACGACCGCATGGGATTATTGTTGGCATGCTGCCAAAATTGTATCGGAGCTGTAAGGGTACAACCAATACCAAACGAAAATGAGTAGGAAGTGTTTATATTGTTATAAGTCATTAGAGGAGAATATCGTTGGTGATTTTCACGAACAATGCAGCGTAGAATTTTTTGGTACCAAGCAGCAACCTGTTTTCGAACATTCCCTAAATCAAATGGCAGAATTGGCTAAAAATGTAGTGAAGAGAAGTGTGGCTGTGCCAGGAGTACAACCCAAATTGTCTTTATCCATTGTAAACGACACCATACAAGACGGAAACAAAGGACGTTTAACTGTAGTCGGTGCTTTAGGAGGAAACTATATTTTCAAACCACCATCCGACCAATTTCCAGAAATGCCCGAAAACGAGCACGTAACGATGCGAATCGCTGAAGCTTTCGGAATCAACACCGTAAAGTCAAGCTTGATACGATTACAATCGGGGGAACTGTCTTATATCACAAAACGCATAGATCGCACAGAAACAGGAGAGAAAATCCACATGCTTGATATGTTTCAAATCACAGAAGCTTTTGACAAATACAAAAGTTCAATGGAAAAAGTTGGTAAAGCCCTAAACGAATTTTCAGATAACACTTTACTGGACAAATTGTATTTTGTAGAGTTGGGCATTTTCAGTTTTTTGACTGGTAACAATGACATGCATCTCAAAAACTTCTCAATGATCCATTTCGGTGAAACTTGGACATTAGCACCGGCTTACGATTTATTAAACGTAGCCATAGTTAATCCAGATGACACCGAAGAATTGGCTTTAACTTTAGAAGGGAGAAAGAAAAAATTGAAATGGGAGCATTTTGAAAGGTTAGGTATTAGTTTGGGTCTAAACGAAAAGCAATTAAAAGGAATGGCAAAACGCTTCCAAAATAATAAAGCCATAGCTATTGAATGGGTTGATAATTCATTTCTTTCAGCAGAGTATAAAGAAAAGTACAAAATACTGTTAGAAGAAAGATATCATGTATTATTTCAGAGTTAGTAGGTGAGTTTAAACTCATTTTTTAAAAATTTGTGCTTTCTGAAACAAAAAGTGAACAGTATATTATTGGATAATTGTTCTTGAAGGGTGATTGTAAAATGCATAAAATTCTTCTTTAGTCTTCACAAAAGAAAACCCAAAACTTTCGTTTCGGGTTTTCTTTTGCAGGTTCCCCCCCACAGGGATCAACGGAGTTAATCCTTACGCTACAATATAAGTTCACTTTTGGAAGTGGGAATGAAAACAAAGAAGTAAGGCTTTGCAAAAGCCGTAGGGATTCTTTTGCAGGGTTCCCCCCACTGGGATCAACGGAGTTAATCTTTCTCCGCAAAAAAAAACCTTGTAATCTTTTGATTTACAAGGTTTTTCTTTTTTAGTAAAATGATTATGATTTGCATGGCTTTTGAATATTAGTTTCATCAATAGTAAGAGTTTATTAAAATTAGATAACTAAAATTGATATTTATATAACATAAGGACTAATAATTTTCGTAACTTTGAGAGAACAAATTTTTAAAGTAGATTGATTTATGAAATCTAACAAGCCTTTAACGCTTATCATTGTAGACGACGATTATGATGATAGAGAACTCCTTAAATTTTTATTCAATCAAAATGAAAAATTTGAACTGATTGGGTGTTTTGATTCAGGAGAAGATGTGCTTGAAGAAATCATCAATAAAAAAAACATTCCTGATATCTTACTTCTGGATATGTATATGCCAATAATGACAGGAATAGATGTTGTCATGAAACTGGAATATAGTGCAGTTGCACCAGAAATGAACATATTCATCATTTCAACCATTATAAATATTATAGAACAGGATAAATTACTGCACAATCCCTACATTACATTCCTAAAAAAACCTGTCTCTCTGGTTGAAATTAATGACCTGCCAGGTCTTATTTTAGAAAGCCTTCATATGGAAAACAACACAAAAATTTAATTTTTAGAAAGAATTGTTTTGTAATTAGTTACTTAAACTATACTAGCAATTAAATAACTATTTGATTTTCATACTGCGAAGTCACTGCTTCTTTTTCTAGTTTTTGCTGTATTATTTTGATGACAGTATCATATTGGTCACTCAAGGCCACTATCAAGTCTCCAGGTTTTACGATATTGAATGCGTGAACAATTGCTTCAGATTCTTCCGGAACAAGATCATAGGTAACCTTTTTTTCACCTGAAGTGATACCCCGAACAACTAACGCATTTATTTCATCCAGCGTTTTTCCCCTCAAACTATGTTCTTGTCTAACAATGATGTGATCAAACATGGAAGTGGCTATTTTTGCCAGAGCAATGGTGTCTTCATCACGGCGATCACCAATTCCGGCAATAATACCGATTTTTCTTTTGGCACTAAAGTTTTTCAAATAATCCTTCAAAGCCAGAAAGCCATGAGGATTGTGAGCATAATCCACTAATACCGTGTAGTTTTTAAATTGGAATAAGTTCATACGTCCAGGTGTCATTTCATACCCGGGTATAAAACTTAGAAGTGCCTGTTTGATTTGTCCGATTGAAAAACCCCACGCATAAGCAGCTATTGAGGCAGTTAAAATATTGGCAATCATAAATCCGGCATTACCATTATTGGTAAGAGGTATGTTTACTATACTTTCAACTTTATATTTTTCGGTTCCGTGAATAATGGTGATATACTCTGCCTTCTGAACACAAACCGGTATATTATTTTTTATGCATTCCTGAATGATTTCATTATTGGAATCCATAGCAAAATAAGCAATATTACACTCTAATGTTTCCGCTATTTTAAGGCAGTTTTTATCTTCGGCATTTAAAATGGCCCATCCCTTTTTTTTAACACTTCTTGCTACTACTGCTTTTACATTAGAAAGATCTTCAAGTGTATGTATGTCTTCCAATCCCAAATGGTCTTCCTGAATATTCGTTATAATACCAACGTCGCAATGATCGAAGCACAATCCGTTTCGTAAAATCCCACCACGGGCGGTTTCCAGAACCGCAAAATTTACAGTTGGATCACGAAGTATCATGGCACCGCTCAAAGGTCCTGTTGTATCCCCTTCTTTAATTTTATACCCATTGATGTAAATCCCATCGGTTGTGGTATAACCTGGAGTATATCCAGATGTTTTTGCAATATGGGCCAGTAATCGGGTAGTGGTTGTTTTTCCATTTGTTCCTGTAACGGCAAATAAAGGTATAGTAGATTTGGAACCTTTCGAGTAAAGCATGTCAATGACAGCTGAAGCAACGTTTCTTGCTTTTCCAACGGAAGGATTTAAATGCATTCTGAAACCAGGAGCTGCATTTACTTCAAGTACGACACCTCCGCTGGTTCGTAGCGGTTCTTCTATTGACGGCGCCATAATGTCTATTCCACAAATATCAAGTCCAATGATTTTTGCAATACGCTCTGCAAGAAATTTATTTTCAGGATGAATTTCATTGGTCATGTCTATAGCCGTACCACCAGTACTGAGATTTGCGGTCGACTTTAGGTAGATTATTTCTCCGTTTTTTGGAATCGAACTGGCTGTATAACCATATTGTTCAAGTTGGATAAGCGTATTATGGTCTATAGTAATTTTAGTTAATGAAGATTCGTGTCCGTTGCCGCGTTCAGGTTCATTATTTATTGCAAGGATAAGGTTTTCAATCGAATTGACTCCGTCTCCTTCCACTAAAGCGGGAATGCGCTTGGCTGCAGCAGTAAATTTTCCGTCGATAACCAATAAACGATAATCTGAACCTGATATATATTTTTCTACAATCACTTCATCACTAAACTGTTTCGCATGCCCAAATGCAATTAATGCCCCTTCGAAATTGAGTATATTAATAGTGGCTCCTTTCCCCTGATTGCCATCAAGTGGCTTGATAACGATAGGAAAACCGATTTTATGTATAGTATTTTGTAATTCTTCTATAGTCATACAACAATCGCCATCTGCTACCGGTATAAAATGTTGGTTTAGGATTTTTTTTGTGGCATCTTTATTACCTGCAAGCCGAACTGCTGCATCAGAAGTATAGCAAGTCATTGTGGCTTGGAATTGTTTTTGCGCAGCTCCATATCCCAGCTGAATTTTTGAATTTTTACCCAATCTTATCCACGGAATGTTTCTGCGTTGCGCTTCTTCAACAATACTTTTAGTACTAGGACCAAGTCCGTATCGGCTGACTAATGACTTTAGCTCGGTAATATCAACATTATAGTCATACATTTCATCTTTTACTAAGGATTCTACTATTCTGAATGCCGCTTCGGCTGCATAAAGACCAGCCTCTTCGATTGTATAGCTAAATACGATAGTATAAATACCTTTGCTATTGGTTTGTTTCGTATGTCCATAATTACAATCCATTCCGGCCTTTAGCTGAATTTCATTTGCCACATATTCCATCACGTGCGCCATTGAAGCGCTATCTTGGACTTCTGCAAAGAAAGTATCTGTAATTTTTGGAAAAAGATTTTTAAATCGCTTGATAAATCCTTTAATTTTATCTAATGGATAGTTTTCTATTTCTTCCAGATTAAGCCTTAGTTGTATTAGTCGGGTTTGGTTATTGCTCCAGATGTTTGGTCCGCGAAGCACTTGAGTTTTTAAAATTTTCATCTTTCGGTAGTATTGCGGTGATTTATACAAATTTCAAATTATACCAGCATCTTTTAATTACATAATTTTTTATTTAATTTATAAAATAACAACTTAATACTTATGGAGAGACTCAATTAGTTAATTGCTGTTCTGATTGTGTAAAATGTATTGAGGAAGAGCATTAGGTCACCACACGTAGTGAATTCATTGTTGTTTCAATGGAATACATAAAAACGGAATCATATATTCTTTTTATTATGAACCAGTTTGTTTTTTGAACAATAAAAGAGGGTTTTATTATGATTGCATTTTAAATTTTTATATATTGGTAGTATAAGATTTCGAAGATTTGCGAGTCAAAAATGAGGAGCAAAAATGAGACCCTAGAATTATAAATGTTATTAGAACGTAATAATATCAACGGTTTATAGGTTCCCCCCACTGGGATCAACGGAGTTAATCCTTTCTGCCCGACAAAAGTTCACTTTTGTAATTTGGATTGAAAACAAAAAAAACCAATCGTATTGCAAATTGGTTATTCAACCAAAAATCGAAAAATTCGAAAAAATATTCAAATCAAGATTAAAGAAGTAAATTATCATTTCTTATATCAAATGGTTGTAAATCAGAAGCAAAATAATAATAAATTAGATGATAATTTGATTATTTTTGGTTATGAATTTGCAAAATCAAAAATACCTGTAAGTTTTTGTCAAATTCTAAATTTAAACTAATCTGAATTTTAATGAAAATCCATTCACAATTCATTGCATTTATATTTTTGTTTGTAGCTTTTACTACACATGCACAAGAAATAATAAAAAACTTTTCAGCAAATACATTTAGTAGTGAAAAAATAAATGCATTAAAACTAGAATATGGAACAAACAAAATTATTCCAGCAGTTTATGAAACTCAAATTTTAATTGCTTTATCCTATTTTCCAGAACTTAAAAATGAAACGATCGAATTCAGGTTAAAAAAAACCATCACGCCCCTTTCCTCAAAACCTACTATTTTTGGATTGCTACAATCAGCTAAAAAACGAAAATATATAATAACAATAAGCGAAGAAACTAATTCAAAATTAGAACCAATTTTACTTAAAAATTTAAATTTCAATGCCCAAATTGGTGTTTTAGGTCACGAAATTTCGCATGTTTCAAATTACATAACTAAAGGATTTGGTAAAATGATAAACCTCGCTTTCATAGAATTATTCTCAAAAAAAGAAGTAGATAATTTTGAAAGAAATACAGATATAACATGTATTAAACACGGTTTGGGATATCAATTATTAGATTGGAGTAAATCGGTAAGACAAAATCTTAAAATGGACAATTGGCGTGGTGCAGATAATGCATCAAGTGTTTCCAAATCAGAACGCTACTTAAATCCAGAGAGTATTATAAATGTAATGGCTGAAATGTCAATCTATAAATAATTTATAAAGATTTGAGTCACCGTTTCCCATTGTTCCTAAAAAAAAGAGCCTGAACTGTGTGGAGTAGAAGTGAAGCAAATAATACATGATATATTTACAAAAGAAAACCCGAAACGAAAGTTTCGGGTTTCTTGTTTTAATAGGGGTGATGTACTACTGCTTTTGTAAATTCCTTTTAAGGTTTACTTACAACGTGTTCTTGTGGGCTGTAACACTTGTAATAAAAACATCTACTTCAGCTATTTCCTTATTGATGCGTTCTAATTCTAGTTCTCTTTCTAGTAATGCTATAGATCCATAACTTTCTTTTCGAATAAAGAGGCTATTGAAGTTGTAACGATGCCAGATTATGAAGCGATTGCTAAGAAATTTGATGAAGCTTTAAAAGCATTAAGAGAAATTACTCCAACTTATCAAAGCGTAAATGATTTAGAAACCGAAACTGATGAAGCGCAATTTGTACAAGCATTTAGAAAGTTAATGCGTGCGATGAATGTGATGCAATCCTACACGGATTTTGATTGGGAAGATTTACCTATAGAGGAACAAGAATTTGAAGATTATAAAAGTAAATATTTAGACTTATATCAGAAAGTCAAACAAGACCACCAAAAAGAAAAGACTTCTATTTTAGATGAGATTGATTTTGAATTAGAATTAATTCACAAAGACCAAATCAATGTAGCATACATTATAAAATTGCTAGCGCAATTAAAAGAAGAAAAAACACCATCAGCAGCAGCGGCACAAAAGAAAGCCATAATAGATTTATTAGGAGGCGATATTCAATTGAGAAGCAAACGCGAATTGATTCAGAAATTTATAGATGACAATATGCCATTCATAAAAGATGGAGATAATTTTAATGATGAATTTGAAAAGTTTTGGCAAGAACAAAAAGTACTAACATTAGATAAACTTTGCAAAGAGGAACACTTAGACAAAGCACAATTTAAAGCCTTAATTGACGCCTACATCTACAGCGGTAGAGAACCCATAAAAGAAGAAGTTATCAAATGTTTAGACAACCGACCAAGCGTTTTACAATCAAGAGCCATCGGCGATAGAATTATAGCTAAAATGAAAGAGTTTGTTGAGGTGTTTGTGAAGGGTATGGTGGCTTAGTTAGAATATTTAGTATAAAAACAATTTGATTTGTAATAAAAATATTATTTATATATTTGACAACACTGCGCTAAGAAATAGCGACAATCTACCCGTTATCAGGTGTAAACTCGCTATGTTATAGCGAGTATATACAAGTTGGGAAAAATCGCCCTTCGGGACAATTTTTCCCAATGACCGCTCGGCTACGCCGACAGTCGGGAAACCATCGTTGCTTCCGCACGACGTTCTCCCAACAGTCGCCTTTGACGCATTCCGAAAAGGAGTGAAAAACTCCTTTCGGAACGACGACAAAGCCGAGCGGTCATTGGCGGTAAGTTTCCAAAAAAACGCATAAAATTCAGAACAATAACATTATGACAAAATTTTCATTCCTCTTTTTTGTATTTCTTTCTGTTCATTCTTTTGGACAAAAAAAATCAAATTCAAACAAAAATAATTTTGATAAATCTGTATACCATTCAATGGATACAGTTGCAGACTCTTTTCTGAAAAAATCAGGAGCTAATTCTGTTTCGATAGCCATTGTCAAAAATAAAAAAACTTATATAAAACACTACGGAGAGTTGGATAAAGGAAAAGGTAATAAAGCAACCAATCAAACACTTTTTGAAATAGGATCTACAACTAAAGTATTTACAGGAACGCTTATGGCTAATGCTGTATTAGAAAATAAAATTGAATTAGATGACGATATTAGAAAATATCTGAATGAAGATTTTTCTAATTTAGAGTTTCAAGGCAAACCAATAAAAATAAAGGATTTACTTGTCCATAGAAGTGGAATACAAACACCTTTTCCTGTTACTCAACAAATAAGAGATAATTACCCTGCTGAACGTTTCCTTTATTATAAAAACAGACTCGATAAAGCGTATACTAAAGAACTTTTCTTAGCTGATTTACGAAAAGTAAAAGTAGATTCACTTCCGGGAACTGGCTATAAGTATGGTGCTTTAGCGCCGGAATTGTGTGCTTATATTTTAGAAAATGTATATAAAAAAAGTTACGATGACCTATTAAATGAGGAGATTTTTAAAAAAGCAGGAATGAAATCTACAAAACTTAATTTAGGAAATAACGAAACTCTTGCAAATGGCTATAATGCAAAAGGCGATACTATGGAACCTTTAACTATCAGTATTTGGGGAGCATCAAAATTTCTAAAATCAACAATGGACGATTTAGGTAAATATATTAAGTTTGAATTAAATTCAAATAATAAGGTTGCTATTGAATCTCATAAAAAAGTTTATCCAAACATAGACATGGGTTATTTTTGGGACATTTTAACAGATGCTAAAGGGCATACAAACTATATAAAAGACGGTGGTTCAAACGGAACTTCTAATATACTTAAGATTTTGCCACAAGAAAATTTAGGCATCTTGATTATTGCGAATCAGAATGATAGAAATACAGGCATAAATGTAGAAAATACTTTAAATAAATTAGAAACGGCTTTAAAATAGAACTAAAAAACCTACCGCCAACAGCCGTTTTAGCTAGTGTGTGATTTAGTGTAATTATCGTTTCGCATCATATTTTCTGCAAAGCCGAAAATTGAAAGGTTACGAACCACACACCATCTCAAAGCGGCAGAACGCTGTGCGCCTCAGCTTAAACCAATACTCTGCATAAAACAAACTAACAAAAAATATGGACAATTTTAAAATAATAGGAATTTCAACTGAAACGACAAACGAATCAATGGTTGACATTGAAACTCTTTGGGGAAAGTTTTGGGGAGAAAACATCGCTGACAAAATACCAAACAAAGTAGGTAACGAATTTTACGCTGTTTACACAGACTACAAAAGTGATTATACAGGAAAATACACCTTAATCATTGGCTTTCCTGTAACAACATTGGACAATATTCCAGATGGTTTAGTGGGACGAAACATTTCAATTGGTTCAAATGTAAAATACACTTCAAAAGGAAAAATGCCAGCAGCAATACTGAAAACTTGGACAGAAATATGGCAAGACGCTCAATTAAATAGAGCTTACCGTGCAGATGTAACAGTTCACGGACAAAAGTATTTTGACGGAGATAACGCAGAAGTTGAAACTTATATTTCCATTATTTAGTAGTAATTATGGCGGAAGAATTGACTTTATCACAACTTCGTTTTTTGACATTAGAAAGTCAAGGATTAACAAAGCCATATCCCTTTGGAAAAGGTAAAGATGCAGTTCTTCAAGCATTAGAAGATCTTGGATATTTACAAATTGACACTTTATCAATTGTTGAAAGAGCTCATCATCACACACTTTGGACAAGAATTCCTGATTATAAAACGGAATATTTAGACAAATCAGTTGAAGAACGAAAAGTATTTGAATATTGGTTTCACGCTGCATCATACCTTCCTATGAAAGATTTTCGTTTTGCATTACCTCAAATGTTAGAGGTGAAACAAAGCAAAACACATTATTACAATGCAGACCAAAAAGTGATGAAATATGTTTTAGATACTATTCGTGGAGAAGGTCCAAAAAAAGCAAGAGATTTTGAAAATGAAACCAAAAAAGCAGGAAGTTGGTGGAGTTGGAAACCTACAAAAATAGCTCTTGAAAGACTTTTTCTGCAAGGCGACTTAATGATTACCAGCAGAAACGGAATGCAAAAAACGTACGACCTTACTGAAAATGTTTTACCAAAATCAATTAACACAACCTTACCAACTGACCTCGAATTTGCAGAATATTTAGTAAAAACTTATTTGAATGCGTATGGATTTACAACCGTAAAGCAAATTACCCATCTTAAAGCAGGAGAATTAATACGAAAAAATGTTGATAAAGTATTGAAATCAATGCTTCAAGAGGGAACGATACAAAAAGCAAATATTGAAAATATGCCTTCTGTTTTTGTGAATAAAAATTTACTTGAAAAATCGTTAAACAAAACCACTTCAAGCATTCGTATTTTATCGCCATTTGACAATTCAATTATTCATCGAGACCGAGTAAAGCAATTTTTCGACTTTGATTATAAAATTGAATGCTATACACCAAAAGAAAAAAGGCAATACGGCTATTTTTGTTTACCTATCTTATTTGGCGACACATTTATCGGACGAGTGGATTGCAAAGCTCACAGAAAAGAAAAAGAATTTGAAATCATACATTTGCACATTGAAAACACAAACATTGACATTGAATTATGGAAAAAACCATTTGTAGAAATTATAAAATCATTTGCGACTTTTAATGGTTGTGAACATATCAAATTGACAAAAGTTAGTCCATCAAAACTGACAGTTAAAATGAGACAATTATTAACCTAAAACAAAAAGCCGAACGCACAACAGCAGTTTGGCAATATGGCGGCTGAAGTGCTAAATTCAACGATAGTTCTTCGATTGAACTTTTGTGCAAAACTGAACATTTGTGCTTCGATTTCCGCCACATCGCCAAGCCGAAAAACGTTGGTGGCAAGGCTATCGCCGATTCACTGAAAATAATAGAAGTAAAATTTAATTTAAATATAAAATGATTATGACACAAAACAATCAATTCAACGGAAAAAATTATGATGAAGTTTGGGCAGACCGTTTTCAATTTTTCAACATTCACGGAGTGCCAAGTTCCTCGGAATTTAAAAATGCCTACAAACAATTGCCTTTTATGAAAAAAATGAGAATGAATATGAACTTTTATGCTTTCTTTTTCAGTTTCATTTATTTCTTAATCAAAGGAATGTGGAAAGGTGCAATCACTTTAATTCTAATTTGGGGTGTATTAAGTTTTATTGCCTACAAATTTCCGACTGTGGGAACGGGATTGAGCCTTGCTTATGCGATGATTGCAGGAATGACAGCGAATTATACTTTTTATCGAAAAGAAGTTTTGGGTGAAGATGACTTTAATATTTTTAAAGGAATGAAATTTTAAACAATTGATAATCATTCAATCACGATATAATTCAAATAAAAATGAGAAAATTTCTAAAATATCTTTTTATCATAATTTTACTGTTTGTAATCACAGCGGCTGTTTGCACTTTTGCTTTTACTGAAAATACAAAAATCATTACTTTGGAAAGAAGCGTAGAAATAAACGCACCGAAAGAACGTGTTTTTGAGTATATTTCTCACACCGAAAACAAAACAAAATGGATTAATCCTGATAAAAAAATGGAAAGAAGCACCACGGGAAAAGATGCGGCCGTAGGTTTTGTCCGAAGTTGGGAATCCCAAAATCCGCCTGAAAAAGGTAGTGAAACCATTACCAAAATAGAACTTGGAAAAAGCGTGGAAACGAAAGTGGAAAATAATCTAAACGGGCAACAAACAAGTAGTGAGCAAAAACTAAGTAGTGAATCTCTTGAAAGTAATAAAACGCTCGTCACTTGGAAAATAGAATCTACGATTCCTTTAAATTTTGCTTCAAGAATGTTATTGGGATTTGTTGAAATGATGGCAAAATCTGTTGATAATCAAGACGCTTATGACAAAGGCGTACAAAGTGGTTTGGAGAAAGAAGGCGTTTATAAAGATGCGGATGAAAATTTGCAAAAGTTGAAAAATAACATTGAGATAATGACTAAATAATCCTACTAAGATTTAGTCTGAATAATTTAGGTAAAAAGCCCTGCCACCAACAAAGAACTGTGCTAAAAAACAAATAAAATTTGAATTATTTTTCTTAGTTTTATGTTGGAAAAACAAACAATTTATGTTGGTGGCGCTTGCGAATACCAAAATTTCACTGACAGGTTAAGGTTGAAAAAATAACAGAATTAAATAACCAAAAACCATGAAAAAAATACTAATTATCCTTGCCTTGTTTATGTGCACAACAATTTTTGCACAAGATTTTTCTTTTTTAGAAAAGTATGAATTAAAATCAGACGAATCGTATGTAAAAGCAGAGCCAAAAGTTTTGGAGTGCGCCAATTATTTGTTTTCGCATCCTATAAAAGAAAATGAATTAAACCGACTTATCGCTACTCAATTTATTATGAGATGGATGGAAGGTTGCAAACACACTTTTACTATTGATAATAAAATGACGGATTTAGTAAGCGACAATAAAGATTTGTTTGGCTTGTACTTAGCGGGTATGTCAAAAGTTGTTATTGAAAGTGGAGCTACTGAACTTTCAGCCACTGAAGTACATGATAAAACAGCTGCTCTTTTAGTGGCGTATTGTAAGAATGAGAGTAATGGAGTTAAACCCACAAAAGGATTGAAAAAGTTGATGTAGTAAAACGTGATGAGGTTTATAGTAACCCTCCAACGGTTCAAAACCCTTGAAGGGTTGTTTGTTTGAATTGGATTATGAGATCCTTATTCAAAAAATAATTTTTAATTTTTAGCACTGCTACTCAATTCAAATTGACAATATCAATTCTTTATGCAAATCTACTCCTTTCCCTCCATTTCAAACAACAAAGCAAAAGTACTGGTACTCGGTACTATGCCCGGCATTCAGTCACTGAAACTGAATCAGTATTATGGTCATAACAGAAATGCTTTCTGGAAGATTTTTTTCACTGTTTTTGATGAGTCCTTTTCATTGGATTATGATATCCGAAAAGAAGTGGTCTTAAAGAATAATATCGCGATTTGGGATGTTCTCAAAGCCTGTGTCAGAAAAGGAAGCCTAGATAGTGCCATAGAACAGGAGGTACCCAATGATTTTAATGTGTTTTTAGCAGCACACCCCAACATTGAGCATATCTTTTTTAACGGGCAGAAAGCAGCACACTATTTCAAAAAATATGTTACCGTTTCAGAAAAATACAAGTTACACACTTTACCCTCCACTAGTCCTGCTCATGCGGGCCTATCTTTTGAACTAAAAAGGGCAGCGTGGCAAATAATCCAACAGGTATCGTCAAATAAAAATGAGCAAATTCCTTCTTCTACTACCCAAAATAGGGAAGCTATAGCTATAAAAAATGCAGGACTGGTCATACTGAACAATTATATAGAAATGTTGTTCGAACAACTGCATCTCACAGGCAACAAGCAATTTACCAGTGCCGAAAATCAAAGGAAAGCAGTGCATTATTTACAGTACCTGGTGACTGGGTTAAGCAACACCGAAGAAGCCTATTTACCTTTGAACAAAGTGCTATGCGGACTGCCATTAACACAAACGGTACCAACAGGCATCACAATCTCTGTAGCCGAAAAACAGTTAATAGACGGATTGATTAATGCTGTTATTTCAAATTGGTCGTCCGTAGGGGAAACTTCCGTCGATGGCTTTAGAGGCAACTGGCTGGTACGTGATGGTTTGCTACAAGAATTGGAAGACCGATGGGAGCTCACTGTGGAAAAAAAAGCTTTTGATATGCTATTGAATCGATCCCCTTTTTCTTTCTCGATTGTCAAATTTCCTTGGATGGAGAAACCACTTCATGTGATTTGGGGTTTTTAAATTGAGTGGCACACTGCTAAATCATACAAAGAAAACCTAATTGAATGTGATGCTTCCTTCGTCAGCATGACAAAACAGAACGCAGAAAATAAAAAGCACTGCTTCGTAAAACAACATACTTTTGGGTATTAACCAAGCAATCCCCTTCCACATTTGCAGAAAAGCAACACCACAAACCAATCCCGAAACGTCGGTACAAACCCCATTCAAAACAGTAAAACAAGAATACTGTATTTAAGTATGATGGTGGTGGTGTCTGTTGTGATGGTGACTATGATGGTCTGCTAAGAAAATATAATAGACTAAAGATGCTCCTCCTAGAAGAACCAAAAAGCCAATTAGTGTTAAAACATTTTCGCTGATGACTATAGTATTAAATGAATCGTTCTTAAAATCCTAAAAATGAAATCTCATTTTACGTTATATCAACCAAACTAAAGAACTTTTTAAACCCATATTGTCAACACAATCACTACTATAATCTAGTGTAAAGGATTTCAAATTCTTCTTTAGTTTTTTCCATATTCAACTGAAGCAGATGCGATATTTTTTCTATTTTCCTCATATATAAAATCAACTTCAGTTATCCCTAAAAAGGAATCTCCCAGTTTGTCTTCCTCTGTATCTCTTTTTCAACGAAAGAATGTCCAGTCTTTTCTTTCGTGTCTTTCATATAAACACATTTATAAATTATACTTTTTAACCTAAGTAAAGTTAATTATAATTACTTGATCTTTAAATAAATAAATTATTTATTAGCACTTCAAATAAGTTTAATCTGACAGTTTTTTAAAGAAAATAGAAATACAGAAAATAACCAAATATAAAACGGTAACTTCGCAAAAATATAATTTATTGAAAATTAAAAAAATATTTCAAAAACCTATGAATTATATAACTTTTAGTTAATTTTTCATAACGCTTCTTCGTTTCTATTTAATCATCTTTGACAAATCTATAAATAAATCAAATAATTTGAAACTATACATAAAATACATGGTTAGCAATCGCTGTAAAATATCGGTTCGAGATGAACTTAAAAAACTCGGATTGCATTTTATTATGGTCGATTTGGGTGTAGTTGAAATCATGGAAAACATTACTCCAGAAAAACGACAATTACTCAAAATTGGACTAATAGATGCTGGTTTTGAATTGATGGACGACAAGAGAGCTATTCTTATTGAAAAAATTAAGAATATAATTATCCAAATGGTGCATCATGCCGAAGAACCGATTAAGATTAATTTCTCTGATTATTTGTCAGAAAAACTAGATCATAATTATACTTATCTCGCTAATTTATTTTCTGAAGTACAAGGAACAACAATAGAGCACTTTATTATTTCTCACAAGATAGAACGTATTAAAGAATTAATCATTTATGGAGAACACAACATTACCGAAATCTCTTGGAAAATGGGATATAGCAGCGTGGCACATTTGTCCAGTCAGTTCAAGAAAATTACCGGACTATCTCCATCACATTTCAAACAACTCAAAGACAAAAGACGAAGCCCAATCGAAGAAATATAAGTTA
Source organism: Flavobacterium sp. (assembly GCF_043779715.1). Classification (GTDB taxonomy): domain Bacteria; phylum Bacteroidota; class Bacteroidia; order Flavobacteriales; family Flavobacteriaceae; genus Flavobacterium. The sequence goes on along the minus strand of NZ_JAYWDT010000069.1, from coordinate 2,545 downwards.
TGAAATTCATAGTAGAAAAAAATGCAACACTCTTTTATTCCCTTACAATTATTGTATTGGGAATTTTATTGGGAATTTATTTTTACAATACCTACGAAGTAAAATCATCAAACAATTTAGTACAACATACACAAGAAATTCTTTCTAAAAGTAATATTGTACTTTTAGATGTTGTCGATGTTGAAACGGGTACAAGAGGATTCATATTAACAGGTAAAGAAGAATTTCTTGAACCTTATAATAATGGAATTGCAAAATGGAAAACCAATTTATCGGCATTAGAATTATTAACTAAAGACGATCCCAACCAACAATCTAGAATTTCGCTTTTAAGAAGTCAGATCGAAAAAAGGTTAGAGATATCAAAAAAACTGATTGATTTACGAAGAAATGCTATTTTAAATGAAGATGAAAAAATTATCATTTTAGATAAATCAAAAATAATTACAGATAGTATTAGAGCTCTAGTTACCGAAATAAATGCTGCCGAAATTCTATTACTCAAACAAAGAAAAATAAATAGTAGCAAAATCAATAGTAATTCTGATACGTTATTCGGATTATTATTCTTATTTGTATCGATAATTATAATTCTTGTTTTTTATATTTTTAACAATCATAAAAAAAGAAATACTGAATTAGTATTGTTTAATGATATTAAAAATTTATCATCAAAATATTCATTAAGTCTTATTGAAGCTAGTCTTGATCCACTTATTACTATAAATATAGAAGGAAAAATTACTGATACGAATGCAGCCACAGTTAGAATAACAGGAATTGAAAAAAGCAAATTAATTGGTTCAGATTTTTTTGATTATTTTACTGAACATGAGAAAGCTCGAGAAATATATATAGAAGTTTTCAAAACAGGCTCAGTTTCGGATTATCCACTAACCATTCTTCACAAAGAAGGAAAACTAACTGATGTATTGTTTAACGGATCTGTTTACAAAGATGATTTTGGAAATGTTTTAGGAGTTGTGATTGTTGCACGAGATATTGCCGAACAAAAATGGGCGCTAGATTTACGAGAAGCTAACAAAAAGCTAGCTTTTCAGAATGATGAAAAAGAAAAAAGAGCACAAGAATTAGCCATTGCAAACAAAGAATTAGAATATCAAAATGACGAAAAGGAAAATCGCGCCAATGAATTATTGATTGCCAATAAAGAATTAGAATATCAAAACGTAGAAAAAGAAAATCGTGCAAACGAATTATTAATCGCTAATGAAGAACTGGCTTTTCAAAATCAAGAAAAAGAAAACCGTGCCAATGAGCTACTAGTCGCAAATGAAGAATTAGAATACCAAAACAAAATTAAAGAAAAACGTGCTGCAGAATTAGTCATTGCAAATAAAGAATTGGCTTTTCAAAACGAAGAAAAAGAAAAACGAGCCGCGGAATTAGTTATTGCAAACAAAGAATTACTGTTTCAAACAGGAGAAAAACAAGATCGTGCAGCAGAATTAGTTATTGCCGACAAAGAATTGGCATTTCAAAACGATGAAAAAGAAAAACGAGTTATCGAAAGTAAAGTACTAGAAGATTACAGTTATTCTTTAAAATTAGCTTCACAATATTCTTTGAGCTTGATTGAGGCAAGTCGTGATCCATTATTTACGATAAGTCTTGAAGGTAAAATTACCGATACTAATGCCGCAACAGTTAGAGTAACTGGAATATCAAAAGAAAATTTAATAGGTTCTAATTTTATCGATTATTTCACGAATTCTGATAAAGCAAAAGAAGGTTATGAAGAAGTTTTTTCTAAAGGATTTGTAGCAGATTATCCACTTACAATCAAAGACCATAAATTGACAGATGTATTGTTTAACGGGTCTGTTTATAAATCTGAAGAAGGTAAAGTAATAGGTGCTGTGGTAGTTGCACGAGATATAACAGAGCAAAAACAGCTAGAAAAAGAACTAACCGAAGCTAAAATATTTGCAGAACTTGCCACAAGTATTGCTGAGGATGCTAAAATTGTTGCCGAAACTGCTACAAAAAATGCAGAAGAAGCCGTAAAATCGAAACAACAGTTTCTCTCGAATATGAGTCACGAAATTCGTACACCAATGAATGCTATTATTGGTTTTACAAAAGTAGTACTCAAAACCGAACTTACCGCTAAACAAAAAGAATATTTGACTGCCATAAAACTGAGTGGAGATGCATTAATTGTATTAATTAATGATATTCTAGATTTAGCAAAAGTGGATGCCGGAAAAATGACTTTCGAGAGAACACCATTCAAACTCAACTTATCTATAAATGCGATGTTGCATCTTTTTGAAACCAAAATTCAAGAAAAAAACTTAAAATTAATTACAAATTATGACAAGAATATTCCTGAAATTTTGGTTGGAGATCCAGTACGTTTACACCAAATTATATTAAACTTATTAAGTAACGCTATTAAGTTTACTAACAAACGAAAAATTACGGTAAGCGTTTGTTTAATATCTGAAAATGATGAAAAAGTAACTGTCAAATTTTCGGTTGCAGATACAGGAATAGGAATAAATGATGATAAATTAGAAAA
>NZ_JAYWDT010000068.1:0-4328 GCF_043779715.1 Flavobacterium sp. | reverse complement strand
GGGTACGATATACAAGATGCCATCAATTCTGCCTACAGTAATTATAGTATAGAAGACACCGCTTTTATTGTTCGTTCCAATAAAAGAGCGAATCAATATAATGAACAAATCAGAACCAAAATCCTCGATAAAGAAAGTGAACTTTCTACAGGCGATTTTCTGATGGTGGTTAAGAACAATTATTTTTGGTTGAAAGATTCTGATGAAGCGGGTTTTATTGCCAATGGTGATATCATCGAAATATTAGAAATTTTCAATATCAAAGAATTGTACGGTTTTAAGTTTGCCAAAGTAAAAATTCGAATGATTGATTACCCCAATCAGATTCCGTTTGAAACTGTTTTATTATTAGATACTATAAAAAGTGAATCACCATCATTGACCTATGAAGAATCGAATAGATTGTATCAGGAAGTGTTAAAAGATTACGAGGGCGAAACCAAGTTCCAAAAGTTTCAAAAAGTAAAAGCCAACGAATATTTCAATGGTTTGCAAGTGAAATTCTCGTATGCAATTACGTGCCATAAATCACAAGGCGGACAATGGAATACCGTCTTTATAGAGCAACCGTATTTACCGGATGGCATCAATAGAGATTATATTCGGTGGTTGTATACGGCAATGACCCGAGCCAAAAACAAACTATATTTGATAGGATTTAAGGATGAAAATTTTATGGAGTAAATTTGATAAACATATAAGTCATATAAGCTAAAATCAAAGAAAACTTATAGGACTTATATGGTTCAATAGTTTTAAAATATTGGTTATGAGTACATTAAACTACTTACATAAAATATCAGTCTCTTTTTCGAATACCCAAAAAATGCCGGTGTTGTTTTTAGGACACTGAAGTCCGATGAATGCGATTGAAGAAATTTTCAACCATTGCTAGATTTTGAAAAACAAAACAGGGCGTTTCAATTAGCGATTCCTACTCCAGAACATTATGTACCTTTAATATATACTTTAGGACTAAAAGGAAAAACCGAATAACTCAGTTTGTTTAATGATAAGTTATTAGGAGGTTCATTGAGTATGACTTCGGTGAAGATTATTTAAATTTTGTGAGAATAAAGGTTATATTTGGAATGGAAAAATAGTATTATTTTCTACATTGCAAGAGTTAAACGTTTTAAAAAATTAACGATTAAGTGTATTGCATTTTTGAAAAGTACATTAATTTTTAAGTTCTAAGTAATTACATTTCCCTGATAAAGATTTATGAAACAATTACCGTCCAATAATTCAGATTTTATACTTTACACCTCTACGGATAGAGAAGTTCGGGTCGATGTTTTTGTAAATGAAGAAACCGTTTGGATGACTCAAAAAGCTATGCAAGAACTTTTTGATAGAGCTAAGTCAACTATAAGTGAACATATAAGTAATGTCTTTGTAGAAGGTGAATTAGAAGAAAATCAAGTTGTTCGGAAATTTCGAACAACTGCTGAATATGACTAAATAATTGATCACAATTTATATGGCTAAAATTAAAGTTATAAATACCGAAGTTACAGTAGTTGTAATCAACAACACTGATTATATTTCTATTACAGACATTGCAAAACACAAAACTGACGATACGAGTGCGACGATTGGAAATTGGATGAGAAACAGAAATACATTAGAGTTTTTAGGCCTTTGGGAAACACTGTATAATTCAAATTTTAAACCCCTCGAATTCGAGGGGTTTAAAAAAGAGGCAGGTTTAAATGCCTTTACTATGTCTCCACAAAAATGGATAAATGCAACAGATGCAATTGGTTTTGTTTCAAAATCAGGGCGATATGGAGGGACTTTTACTCATAAGGATATTGCCTTTAAATTTGCTAGTTGGATTTCGGTTGAATTTGAACTTTATATAGTTAAAGAATTTCAGCGTTTAAAGGAAGAAGAACAAAAACATATTGGCTGGTCCGCACATAGGGAATTAACAAAAATAAACTATCGCATACATAAGGATGCTATAAAACATAATTTAATACCCAGAACACTTACTGCCTTGCAAATTTCAATCGTGTATGCAAATGAAGCTGATGTTTTGAATATGGCTTTGTTTGGAATAATTGCTAAACAATGGCGAGAACTAAATCCTGATTTAAAAGGTAATATTAGAGATTATGCTTCAATAAATGAATTGATTTGTTTGTCTAATCTTGAAAACTTAAATGCACTTTTTATCAACGAAAATTTATCACAAAAAGAACGATTAGTAAAACTCAATCAAATAGCGATACAGCAAATGAGTATTTTAAAAGCCGTAGAAAATAAAAAATTAAAATAAAAAACTTTGCGACTTGGAGTCTTTGTGGCAAATTAAAAATATAAAAAAGTAATGAAAATAATAGCAGTCATTCCCGCACGTTACGCTTCGACACGATTTCCCGCAAAACTGATGCAGGATTTAGGAGGTAAAACGGTCATTTTAAGAACCTATGAAGCAGCCATAAACACGCAATTGTTTGATGATGTTTTTGTGGTAACGGATTCCGATTTGATTTATGACGAAATCGTTTATCACGGTGGAAAAGCTATACGCAGCATCAAAGAACACGAATCTGGAAGTGATCGAATCGCGGAAGCAGTAGAAAATCTAGACGTTGACATTGTGGTTAATGTGCAAGGAGACGAACCGTTTATTGATGTGGAGCCTTTGGCAAAAGTGATTGAAGTTTTTAGAAATGATTTGGATAAAAAAGTAGATTTAGCTTCGTTAATGCGCGAAATTACAAATGAAGAGGACATAAATAACCCGAATAATGTAAAAGTGGTTGTGGATCAAAATGGATTTGCATTGTACTTTTCGCGTTCGGTAATTCCGTATGCAAGAGAAAAAAATGCGGGCGTTCGGTACATGCAACACATCGGGATTTATGCGTTTAGAAAACAAGCCTTATTGGATTTTTATAGTTTACCAATGCAATCTTTGGAAGCATCCGAAAAATTGGAACAATTGCGTTATTTGGAATTTGGAAAACGAATTAAAATGGTCGAAACGACGCATGTTGGAATCGGAATAGACACGCCGGAGGACTTAGAAAAAGCGAGAAAAATGCTGTAATTACTCTAGATTTTCGTGATCGAAATAGCCTTTGGTTTTTACTTTGGTGGAAAAGAAATTCAAGAAAAGCACAATGAAAAACAGAAACAGTAAGGCTTGTGTTGTAACTAGAAATTTCCCGATTGTGGTAATTGGATAATAATCTCCATAACCAATAGAAGAGGATGTTACAATACTGAAATAAATAGCATCAAACCAATGAATGAAAGGTCTGTTTAAGTAACGATCAATAGAATAAAATACGGCATACGCGAATGCGATCTCTAAATAATTAAAGAAAAGCAACAACATAGACCTTTTGTACGATCGTGGTTTTGAAAATAAATCAGAGGCAAAAATTAACGTTGGAATATAAAAAACAGTTTCTAAAAATAGATAAACAAGAATCCAAATAATCCATTGATGGCTTTGCCAATGATTTACTAAAATCACTATTGGAAAAACCACTTTTAATAGGACATAGAAATCCAAAGCTAAATCTTGATATTCGACTCCTTTTTTGCTGGCCCAATATTTTAAGTATATTCCTGGGAAAAGTAATTGAGACGAAGCTAATACTAACCGAACTATTTTTTCAATTCCATTATCTTCCTGATGATCGTTATTCCAAATGGATTGAATATTCTGAATCCGTTTTTGGATAGGATTAAATTTAGGTTGAAAACCCTTTGACGTTTTTCCAAGAAGCAATTTTTTTAAAATTTTTTTCATTCCAACAGAGAATTAAATAATTATAGGAGTGTGCAAAATAATGGTGTCGATGTAAGACTATTGAATTGTAAAGTTTCAAGAAGACCATTTACAGTTTACATTTAATTTAATTTTTCGATTACAATCAATTCATTATGAATTTCAACTCTCGGAATGGTTTTTATTTGAAATTCATTTTTGAAAAACTCATAGACGTATTTTTTATTTCGCAAATTTTGAATGTCATTTAATAGCATCGTATTAAAAAGAATAAAACCGCGACTTTTTAAAAGAGAGCAAACCCTATTGGTAAAAAAAGTTTCAAATAAAAAATTAGGCATTGTTGTATCTTGAAAAATATCAATAACAATTAAATCGTATTTGGCTTTAGTTTTTAAAACAAATTCAAAAGCATCATCAATTACAATAGTAAGATTTTTTATTTCGTCTAATTTAAAATAGGTATTGGCAATATTTATAATTTCGGGATCAATTTCAACTCCAGTGATACTTCCTTTAAATTTTATTTCGTCAACCAATGTTTTGATAACACTTCCGCCACCAACTCCCAAAA
>NZ_JAYWDT010000067.1:0-9680 GCF_043779715.1 Flavobacterium sp. | reverse complement strand
TCAATCCGTAACCAGGTTCTAAAGGTCTGAATTCAAACTTACCTTCAAAATCGGTTGAATCGATCATGATAACTTTATCGGGCTTCTGAAAATTAAATAATGCCATAAATTATAAGACTGATGTCAATTATTATTTGTTGTACAATTCGACGATTAGTTGTTCTTTAATGTTTTCTGGAATTTGCAATCTTGCTGGAACAGAAACAAAAGTTCCTTCCATTTGTGCAGTATTCCAAGTAATCCACTCATAAACATGACTTGAATTTGATAAAGAACGGTCGATAGCTTCTAATGATTTAGATTTTTCACGAACAGCAACTTTGTCACCAGGTTTTAAATGGTATGAAGGTACATTTACAAGATCACCATTTACAGTTACGTGTCTGTGAGAAACGATTTGTCTTGCTGCTCTTCTAGTTGGAGCAATACCCATTCTGAAAACTACATTATCTAAACGTGCTTCACATAATTGCAAAAGGATTTCACCAGTTACACCTTTAGAAGCTGCAGCTTTTTTAAATAAACCTCTGAATTGTTTTTCTAAAATTCCGTAAGAATATTTAGCTTTTTGTTTTTCCATTAACTGGATAGCAAATTCAGATTTTTTTCCTCTTTTTTTAGCCATCCCGTGTTGTCCGGGTGGGTAATTTCTTTTTTCGAATGATTTATCATCTCCGAAAATAGCTTCGCCAAATTTACGAGCTATTCTTGTACTTGGACCAGTATATCTTGCCATTTCTAAAAATTTAATTAAGGTAGAGATTATGAATTCAGGTCATATCCTTCGATAATCTTAAATTCTACCTATTTATACTTACTATTATAAAATTATACTCTACGTCTTTTAGGAGGACGACATCCGTTGTGAGGAAGAGGTGTAACATCGATAATCTCTGTTACTTCAATTCCAGCATTGTGCAAAGATCTGATCGCAGACTCACGCCCGTTTCCTGGTCCTTTTACATATACTTTCACTTTTTTCATACCAGCTTCCATCGCTACTTTAGAACAATCTTCAGCAGCCATTTGAGCAGCATACGGAGTGTTCTTTTTAGAACCTCTAAAGCCCATTTTACCAGCTGACGACCAAGAAACAACTTCTCCTTTTTTGTTTGTCAAAGAAATGATGATGTTGTTAAAAGTTGCACTAATATGAGCTTCGCCTGTTGACTCTACTATAACTTTACGTTTTTTTGTACTTGCCTTAGCCATACTACTTATTATTTAGTTGCTTTTTTCTTGTTCGCAACAGTTTTTCTTTTACCTTTTCTAGTTCTAGAATTGTTCTTAGTTCTTTGACCTCTTAATGGAAGTCCAGATCTATGACGGATTCCTCTGTAACATCCAATATCCATTAAACGTTTGATGTTTAATGAAACTTCTGAACGCAATTCTCCTTCAATTTTGAAAAAAGAAACTGCCTCACGGATACCACCGATTTCGTCATCATTCCAATCTTGTACTTTTTTGTCTTGACTAACTTGAGCTTTTTCTAAAACCTCAATAGCTCTGCTTCTACCAATTCCGAAGATATAGGTTAATGCAATGACACCTCTCTTATTTTTGGGAATATCTACCCCTGCTATTCTTGCCATAATTATCCTTGTCTTTGTTTAAATCTAGGATTCTTTTTGTTAATAACGTACAATCTCCCTTTTCTACGTACAATTTTGCACTCGGGACTTCTCTTTTTTACTGATGCTCTTACTTTCATTTTTTAGTATCTATAAGTAATTCTTGCTTTTGACAAATCGTAAGGACTCATTTCAAGTTTCACTTTATCACCAGGTAATAATTTGATGTAATGCATTCGCATTTTTCCTGAAATGTGAGCAATAACGATATGCCCATTTTCTAATTCAACACGGAACATTGCATTTGATAATGCTTCAATGATAGATCCGTCTTGTTCTATTGCTGATTGTTTTGCCATATTAAGCTATTGCTTTTCTGTTTTTACCACTTTTCATTAAACCATCATAATGTTTGTTTAACAAATATGAATTGATTTGCTGAACCGTGTCTATTACAACACCAACCATAATTAATAATGATGTACCTCCGAAGAAATGTGCCCATTGTGACTGAACACCCATTACACTTACAACAATAGCTGGGAACACAGCAAGTAAAGCAAGGCATAATGATCCTGGAAATGTAATCAAAGACATAATATGATCTAAGTAATCGCCAGTTTCAACACCCGGCTTAACACCTGGTATGAATCCGCCACTTCTCTTTAAATCATCTGCCATTTTATTAGTAGGGACTGTAATTGCGGTGTAAAAGTACGTAAAAATAACGATTAACAAAGCAAATAATAAATTATACTCCCAACCAAATACATTTTGAAATCTTGAAGCCAATGATTGTGCTGTTTCGGATTTTGACAATCCTGCAACCGCAGCTGGTATAAACATAATTGCTTGCGCAAAAATGATTGGCATAACTCCTGAAGCATTTAGTTTTAATGGAATAAATTGTCTGTCTCCACCTAGTAAATCTTGTTCTAAGTCCCCTGTTACAGAACGACGAGCGTACTGAACTGGTATTTTACGAACCGCCATAACTATTAAAATACAACCGATAATTACCAATAACCAAAGAATGATTTCAAGAACAATTAACATTATTCCTCCTGTATTGTTTGTTGTTACAGATGAAAATTCTTGAATAAATGCTTGAGGCATTCTAGCAAGTATCCCTGCCATAATCAATAATGATATACCATTACCTATTCCTTTATCAGTAATTTTTTCACCCAACCACATCGCAAAAATTGTTCCTGTAGCTAAGATGATTACTGAAGAAAAAATAAATGCTGGAGAATTTCCTAACAAAAAGGCATCTTGTGGTAAAGTTCTGTATAGGTTATAAATATAACCTGGTCCTTGAACTAATGTAATACCAATAGTTAACCATCTTGTAATTTGATTCATTTTTTTTCTACCGCTTTCTCCTTCTTTTTGAAGTTTTTGTAAATAAGGAATCGCAATTCCCATTAACTGAACAACAATCGAAGCAGAAATGTATGGCATGATTCCTAGTGCAAAAACAGAGGCTTGTGAAAAAGCTCCTCCTGTAAATACGTCTATTAACCATCCAATTCCTTTATCAGTTTGACTTGTTAAATTTGCTAATTTAGTTACATCAATACCTGGTAAGGGAACTTGTGCTCCAAAACGATAAACCAACAGAAATCCTAATGTAATTAGGATTCTGTTTTTTAGTTCCTCAATTTTCCAAACGCTTAAAAACGATTCAATAAGTTTTTTCATCGTTTAGAAAATTACAATTCTATCGCTTCTCCACCAGCAGCTTCAATAGCAGCTTTTGCAGTAGCAGTAAATTTATGTGCACTAACTTTTAATTTTGCTTTAAGCTCACCTCTTCCTAAAATTTTAACAACTTCAGTTTTAGTAGCCAAACGGCTTGTAATAAATACTGTCATATCAACAGTATCAGTAACAATACCATTATCAACAAGTAATTGAAGATTGTCAAGATTTACACCTTGATACTCAATTCTATTGATGTTTGTGAAACCAAACTTAGGAACACGTCTTTGAAGTGGCATTTGCCCTCCTTCAAAACCAATCTTTTTAGAATACCCAGAACGAGATTTTGCTCCTTTGTGACCTCTTGCAGAAGTACCACCTTTTCCAGAACCTTCTCCTCTACCTAATCTTTTATTTTGATTATGTGTTGAACCTTCAGCTGGTTGTAAATTACTTAAATTCATAACAGTGTTTGGTTATTTAGCTTCTTCTACAGAAACTAAGTGTTTAACTTTGTTTATCATCCCAAGGATAGTTGGATTTGAATCATGCTCTACAACTTGACCCATTTTACGTAGACCCAAAGCTTCTAATCCTCTTTTTTGATCAAGTGGACAGTTGATTTTGCTTCTAACTTGTTTTACTAATAATTTAGCCATAATTTCCTTGAATTAACCTTTAAATACTTTCTCTAATGAAATTCCTCTTTGTCTAGACACTGTGTAAGCGCTTCTCATTTGCAATAATGCATCGAAAGTTGCTTTTACCACGTTGTGTGGATTAGAAGATCCTTGAGATTTTGATAATACATCGTGAATCCCTACAGATTCAAGTACCGAACGAACGGCACCACCTGCAATTACTCCAGTACCATGGGAAGCTGGCATTAAAAATACTCTTGCTCCACCAAATTTACCTTTTTGTTCGTGAGGAACTGATTGTCCACTTAAAGGAATTTTTACTAAATTTTTCTTAGCATCTTCTACTGCTTTCGCAATTGCCTCAGAAACATCTTTAGATTTTCCTAGTCCGTGTCCTACCACTCCGTTCTCGTCGCCTACCACTACAATTGCAGAAAAACCGAAAGCTCTACCACCTTTTGTAACTTTAGTAACACGATTTACACTTACCAGACGATCTTTTAATTCAAGACCACTTGGTTTTACTAACTCTACGTTTTTGTATTTATGATACATAATTTCTTAGAATTTTAATCCGGCTGCTCTCGCACCTTCTGCTAATGATTTCACACGACCGTGGTATAAATAACCACCTCTATCGAAAGTAACTGTATCGATACCTGCTTTCAAAGAAATTTCTCCAATTAGTTTCCCAACTGCAGTTGCAACTTCAATTTTAGTACCTTCGTTTACGCCTTTTTCACGTGATGATGCTGTAGCCAGTGTTACACCGTTTACATCGTCAATAAGTTGAGCATAAATTTCTTTGTTACTTCTGAATACAGATAAACGAGGTCTTGCAGCGGTTCCGCTAACAATCTTTCTAATTCTGTACTGTATTCTCTGTCTTCTATCAGATTTTGTTAATGACATAATCTTAATTTTTAAGCTGATTTACCTGCTTTTCTTCTTAATACTTCACCTACGAATTTAACACCTTTTCCTTTGTACGGTTCTGGTTTGCGGAAACCTCTGATTTTCGCAGCCACTTGACCTAAAAGTTGTTTATCGAATGAAGTTAATTTTACAATTGGGTTTTTTCCTTTTTCAGATATTGTTTCTAAAGTAACTTCAGAAGCAATTTCTAAAACGATGTTGTGAGAAAATCCTAAAGCCAAATCAAGTTTTTGACCTTGATTAGACGCTCTATAACCTACTCCAACAAGTTCTAACTCTTTTGTAAAACCAGTAGATACACCAGCAACCATGTTATTGATTAAAGCTCTATACAATCCGTGTTGAGCTCTTTCTTGTTTGCTATCAGCAGCTCTTTCTACAATAACTTGACCATCTTCAACTTTTACAGTTACATTGTTGGTATAGTTTTGTGTAAGTTGCCCTAATTTTCCTTTTACGGTAACGATAGAATCATTGATTTCTACAGTTACTCCAGCAGGAATTGCAATTGGATTTTTACCTATTCTTGACATTTCTAGTAGTCTATTATTAGTATACGTAACAAATTACTTCTCCACCAACATTGAGTTGCTTAGCTTGTTTCCCAGTCATAAGACCTTTTGAAGTTGAAACTATAGCAATTCCTAATCCGTTAAGGATTCTTGGTATTGTAGAAGAACCTGAATACTTACGTAAACCTGGTTTACTAATTCTTTGAATATCTCTGATTACTGACTCTTTAGTAACTTTGTCGTACTTTAGAGCGATTTTGATTGAACCCTGAACAGCGTTGTCTTCAAATTTGTAACTTAAGATATATCCTTGATCGAATAAAATCTTTGTGATTTCTTTCTTCATGTTAGAAGCAGGAATCTCAACCACTTTGTGGTTTGCTTTCGATGCATTTCTAACTCTCGTAAGATAATCTGCAATTGGATCTGTATACATTATGTATCAATTTGCGGTTATGGTTTTCATTTGATACTCATCAAACGAACCTTTAACCAGTTTATACTTATTTAATTAAAAATCTCAAATTACGAATTTGTATTAATATAAATTCGTAATTTGAAATTCTAATTGAATTTTACCAAGAAGCTTTTTTAACTCCAGGTATCAATCCGTTGTTTGCCATTTCACGAAATGTAACACGTGAAAGACCGAATTGACGCATATACCCTCTTGGTCTTCCTGTTAATTTACAACGATTGTGCAAACGAACTGGTGAAGCATTCTTCGGTAATTTTTGCAAACCTACGAAATCTCCAGCTTCTTTCAAAGCTTTTCTTTTCTCAGCATATTTAGCTACCGTATTTTCTCTTTTTACCTCACGGGCTTTCATTGATTCTTTAGCCATGTCTTAGTTCTTTTTAAATGGTAAACCCAATTCAGTTAATAATGACTTTGCTTCTTTGTCTGTAGCAGCAGATGTTACGAAAGTAATATCCATACCTGAGATTTTATTCACTTTATCAATATCAATTTCTGGAAAGATAATTTGCTCAAGAACTCCTAAGTTGTAATTTCCTCTACCGTCGAAACCTGTAGCTTTAATTCCACCAAAATCTCTTACACGTGGTAAAGATGAAGTAACTAATCTGTCTAAGAATTCATACATTCTTTCTCCACGAAGTGTTACTTTTGCTCCAATTGGCATTCCTTTTCTCAATTTGAAAGACGCAACGTCTTTTTTCGAGATAGTAGCTACCGCTTTTTGTCCAGTGATTTTCGTTAACTCTTCTACAGCATAATCGATCAATTTCTTGTCTGATACTGCTGCACCAACTCCTTTACTAATCACGATTTTTTCAAGTTTTGGAACTTGCATTACGTTTTTGTAACCGAATTCTTCCGTAAGAGCAGAGATAACTCTACTCTTATATTCTTCTTTTAGTCTAGGTATATAAGCCATTACTATAGTACTTGATTAGATTTTTTTGAAAATCTTACTTTCTTATCTCCTTCAACTCTAATTCCTACTCTTGTAGCTTCCTTAGTTTTAGGATCTATTAGAGAAATGTTAGATATTTGAATAGGAGCTTCTTTCTTAACGATACCACCTTGAGGGCTTTTTGCACTTGGTTTAGTATGTTTTGAAACCATGTTTACACCTTCAACGATCGCTTTATTTTTCTCACGATCTACCTTTACAACTTTACCTTCAGCACCTTTGTGGTCTCCAGCAATAACTCTAACGATATCTCCTGTTTTTATTTTTAACTTTATCATCTTAATAAATAATTAAAGCACCTCTGGCGCTAATGATACAATTTTCATGAATTGTTTTTCACGAAGCTCTCTTGCTACAGGACCAAAAACGCGAGTTCCTCTCATTTCTCCAGCAGCATTTAACAATACGCAAGCGTTATCGTCGAATCTGATGTAAGAACCGTCGGCTCTTCTCACTTCTTTTTTGGTACGTACAACAACTGCAGTTGAAACAGACCCTTTTTTAACGCTTCCGTTAGGGGCAGTATCTTTGATTGAAACTACAATTTTATCTCCAACAGATGCATACCTTCTTTTGGTACCACCTAATACACGGATAGTCAAAACTTCTTTTGCTCCTGTGTTATCTGCGACTCTTAGTCTTGATTCTTGTTGTACCATAATTATTTAGCTCTTTCAATGATTTCAACTAGTCTCCAACATTTAGATTTAGATAAAGGTCTTGTTTCCATGATCTTTACTGTGTCTCCAATGTTACAGTCGTTTGTTTCGTCGTGTGCTACAAATTTCTTTGTTTTTAACACGAACTTACCATATAATGGGTGTTTTACTCTAGTTACTTGTGCAACAACAATAGACTTATCCATTTTGTCTGAAGTAACAACACCAATTCTTTCTTTTCTTAAATTTCTTTTATCTTCCATCTTTAGCAGAATACAAATTATAGTAGCTCTCTTTTGCTAATTTCAGTGGCAATTCTTGCTACTGAACGTCTTAAACTTCTTATTTGAAGTGGGTTCTCGATTGGCGAAATTGCATGAGCGATTTTTATATCGTTATACGTTTTCTTTAACTGAACTAATTTAGCTTGTAACTCAGCAGCAGATAGATCTTTAATTTCTAATTGTTTCATAATTATATTTATTATGCTTCGAAATCTCTAGCAACGACGAATTTAGTTTTACATGGAAGTTTTTGTGCTGCAAGACGTAACGCCTCTTTTGCAACTGACAAAGGTACTCCTCCAACTTCAAACATAATTCTTCCTGGTTTAACAACAGCAGCCCAGTATTCAACTGCACCTTTACCTTTACCCATACGTACTTCAAGAGGCTTCTTTGTTATTGGTTTGTCTGGGAATATTTTGATCCATAATTGACCTTCTCTTTTCATAAAACGAGTTGCAGCAATACGCGCAGCTTCGATTTGACGTGATGTTAAAAACATTCCATCTTCATGAACAGATTTAATTCCAAACATTCCATTTGAAAGTTCATGTCCTCTTTGAGAATTTCCTTTCATTTTACCTTTCTGTACCTTACGGTATTTTGTTCTTTTAGGCTGTAACATTTTTCTTTAAATTTTAAAAATTACTTTCTTTTACGAGCGTCTGGTTTTCCACCTTTATTAAAAGGTTTTCTATCGCCTCTTGGAGAATCTCCACCTTTACCACCACCTTGACCAGCTTGTTTTTTGTCCATGCCTGCAAGTGGAGAAAGATCTCTTTTTCCATAAACTTCACCTTTCATGATCCATACTTTGATACCCATTCTACCGTAAGTAGTATGTGCTTCAGCCAAAGCATAATCAATATCGGCTCTGAAAGTTGATAAAGGAACTCTTCCTTCTTTGAAACCTTCTGAACGTGCCATTTCAGCACCATTCAAACGACCAGAAATTAAAACTTTAATTCCTTCTGCATTCATACGCATAGAGGCTGCGATTGCCATTTTGATTGCTCTTCTGTATGAGATACGGCTTTCAATTTGACGACAAATGCTAGTAGCAACTAAGAATGCATCTAGTTCAGGTCTTTTGATTTCAAAGATGTTGATTTGAACCTCTTTGTCAGTAACTTTCTTAAGTTCTTCTTTCAACTTGTCTACCTCTTGTCCGCCTTTTCCGATAATGATACCAGGTCTAGCAGTAGTGATAGTAACGGTTACAAGTTTCAAAGTTCTCTCGATGATTACTTTTGATACACTAGCTTTTGATAAACGAGCATGGATATACTTTCTGATTTTGTAGTCTTCAGCGATTTTGTCACCGTAGTCATTACCACCATACCAGTTAGAGTCCCATCCTCTGATGATACCAAGTCTATTTCCAATTGGATTTGTCTTTTGTCCCATCTTTATTAATTTGCTTGTGTGTTATTAATAGCTTCTAACACGATTGTTACGTGATTAGAGCGTTTTCTAATTCTGTGTGCTCTACCTTGTGGTGCTGGACGAAGTCTTTTCAACATCATTCCACCATCAACAGTGATAGTTTTTACAAATAAGCCTGCTTCTTCCATATTAGCGTCAGGGTTTTTTGCTTGCCAGTTAGCAATAACAGATAAAACCAATTTTTCTAATTTTCTTGAAGCTTCTTTAGAGCTAAATCTTAATATATTAAGTGCTCTATCCACTTTCTGACCTCTTACCAAGTCCGCAACTAAGCGCATTTTTCTAGGTGAAGTAGGGCAGTTATTTAACTTCGCGAAGGCTAGAGACTTATTAGCCTCTTTTCTTGCGTCTGCTGTTTCTCTTTTACGAACTCCCATTGCTTCTTATTTTTTACCTTTATTTTTTGCTCCAGCGTGACCTCTAAATGATCTTGTTGGTGAAAATTCTCCTAATTTGTGACCTACCATATTTTCAGTAACATAAAC
>NZ_JAYWDT010000066.1:0-4352 GCF_043779715.1 Flavobacterium sp. | reverse complement strand
TTATTTACTATACCTGACAGGTTTTTAAAACCTGTCAGGTATATGATTTGTTTAAATTCTAATTTTTATATTATTTCTATTTAACTCTTTTTTTAGTTCTAAAATCCCAATTTCTTGAAAGTGAAAAACACTAGCAGCCAGAGCAGCATCGGCATTTCCTACAAGAAAAGCATCTGTAAAATGTTGTATTGTTCCTGCTCCACCAGACGCAATGATTGGAATATTTACAGTTTGTGATAATTTAGCTAAAGCTTCATTTGCAAAACCGTTTTTTGTACCATCATTATCCATCGAAGTAAAAAGAATTTCTCCAGCACCGCGATTTTCGACTTCTTTAGCCCAATCGAACAAATCGATTTCGGTAGCTATTTTTCCGCCGACAAGATGTACTTTCCAATTTCCTGTAATTTGTTTGGCATCAATAGCAACGACAATACATTGACTCCCGAATGCCGAAGCTAAATCATTAATTAGCTGTGGGTTTTTAACTGCCGATGAATTAATAGAAATTTTATCAGCTCCATTTTTTAGCAATATTTCAACATCATTTACAGAGGTAATTCCGCCACCAACAGTAAACGGAATATTGATAGTTTCGCCTACTTTTCTAACCAAATCTATCAAAGTTTTTCTATCTTCTTCGGTAGCAGAAATATCGAGGAAAACCAATTCATCTGCTCCTTCCTCAGAGTATTTCTTGGCTAATTCTACTGGATCTCCTGCATCTTTTAAATCTAGAAAATTGACACCTTTTACTGTTCTTCCATTTTTTATATCTAGGCAAGGAATTATTCTTTTTGTTAGCATTTTTTTTATTTTTTTTTATACCTGACAGGTTTTTAAAACCTGTCAGGTATTGATAGAATGAAATTTTCTAATTGTTTTAATGTAATTCGATTTTCGTAAATTGCTTTACCAATAATAGTTCCTTCGCAACCTAATTCGGCTAATTTTGGTAATTCATCAAAAGTGGAAATTCCTCCAGAAGCAATCAGTTTAATTCCTTTAGCTTGCTCCAAAATTTTTGTATACAAATCGAAACTAGGACCTTCTAACATGCCATCTTTATTAATATCCGTGCAAATAACATACTGAATCCCTTTATTTTGATAGTTTTGAATAAACGGAATTAACTCCTCGTTACTTTCTTCTAACCAACCCGAAATGGCGATTTTTTCATTATTTGCATCGGCACCCAAAATGATTTTATTAGCTCCGTATTTAATAATCCATTTATTGAATAAATCAGGATTTTTGACAGCGATACTGCCTCCTGTTATTTGGTTAGCACCAGATTCGAAAGCAATTCGCAAATCATTATCTGATTTTAACCCGCCACCAAAATCGATTTTTAAAGATGTTTGAGAAGCAATTTGTTCTAAAATTTTATAATTTACAATTTGGCTCGATTTAGCACCATCTAAATCGACCAAATGCAAATATTCAATTCCGTGCGCTTCAAATTCTTTAGCTACTTCGAGCGGATTTTCGTTATATATTATCTTCGTATTGTAATCGCCTTTGGAAAGTCGGACACATTTCCCGTCGATGATGTCTATTGCTGGTATTATTCTCATTTTTCAATCTTTTAATCATTCATTTTTAAGAAATTAGACAAAATTTGTTCTCCTATTTTTCCACTTTTTTCTGGGTGAAATTGTACTCCGTAAAAATTATCTTTTTGTAACGCTGACGAATATTCGACTTCATAGTTTGTAAAAGCAATGGCTTCGGCACATTTTTGGGCATAAAAACTATGAACTAAATACATGTATTCGTTTTCAGAAATTCCTTCAAACAAACTGGATTGCAAATTATAAATGTTATTCCAACCCATTTGCGGTACTTTTAATTTATTGGAAAATTTAATAATATCGATATCGAAAATTCCTAAACCTTTTGTATTTCCTTCTTCAGACGAATTACACATCAATTGCATACCGAGGCAAATTCCTAAAACAGGTTGCTTTAAATTAGGAATTATTTTGTCTAATCCGCTTTCTCGGAGTTTTTTCATAGCGGAACTCGCTTCCCCAACACCTGGAAAAATAACTTTATCTGCGGATTGAATTTCGGCAATATTATTTGACAAAATACCTTCGTAACCCAATCTTTGTAAAGCAAATTGAATACTTTGTATGTTTCCTGCTCCGTAATTTATAATGACTATTTTCATTTATTTATGTCTTAAAGTTGTAAGGTCAAAAGTCATAAAGTCAATTCTAAACGCATTAGACTTTAGACATTATACCTATTTAAAGCATTCCTTTTGTGCTTGGCAAAATCATTTTTTCTGAATCTCGTTTTATAGCTACTTTTATGGCTTTGGCAAATGCTTTAAAAATAGCTTCAATTTTGTGGTGCTCGTTTGTGCCTTCTGCTTTTATGTTTAGATTGGCTTTTGCACCATCGGTAAAGGATTTAAAGAAGTGGAAAAACATTTCGGTTGGCATTTGTCCAATCATTTCACGTTTGAATTCGGCTTCCCAAACCAACCAATTTCGTCCTCCAAAATCGATGGCTACTTGTGCCAAACAATCGTCCATAGGTAAGCAAAATCCATAGCGTTCAATTCCTAATTTGTTTCCTAAGGCTTGAGCAAAAACTTCACCTAAAGCGATGGCAGTATCTTCAATGGTGTGGTGTTCGTCAACTTGTAAATCTCCTTTTACAAGGATTTCTAAATCCATTTGTCCGTGGCGTGCAATTTGATCTAACATGTGGTCGAAGAAAGCAATTCCAGTATCAATTTTGCTTTTTCCAGTTCCATCAATATTTAATACTATTGAAATATCTGTCTCGTTTGTTTTTCTAACGATAGAAGCGGAACGATTTTCGAGTTTAAAAAACTCATATATTTTTTGCCAATCATTGGTTTCTAAGGCAATATACTGGTTTAACTCGTCTTTTTTTACAGATATTTCGCCTGTTCCTAAATTAGTATCGTCATTGATAAAAATTGCTTTTGACCCTAGATTTTTTCCTAATTCGACATCAGTTAATCGATCACCAATTACAAACGAATTTTTTAAATCATAATCTTCAGAAAAATATTCAGTTAGCAAGCCTGTTTTTGGTTTTCGAGTATTGGCATTGTCTGCAGGAAATGTTTTGTCGATACACACTTTATCAAAAATTACGCCTTCGTTTTCAAAGGTTTTCATAATGAAATTATGTACTGGCCAAAAAGTATCTTCAGGAAAACTTGACGTTCCCAAACCGTCTTGATTGGTAATCATAACCAATTCGTAATCTAATTCTCGAGCAATTTTACTCAAAAAAGGAATACATTTTGGATAAAAAATCATTTTATCGAAACCATCAATTTGCTCGTCGATAGTTTCCTTAATCATTGTTCCATCACGGTCTATAAATAATACTTTCTTTTTCATTTTATTGATTTTAAAACGGTCATTAATTTTTCATTTTCTTCTTTGGTGCCAATAGTAATTCTTAAACAATTCTCGCACAAAGCCTGATTGCTTCTGTTTCTAATAACGATTCCGTTTTCGATTAGTTGGTCGTATCTTTTATTTGCATCATCTACTTTTATAAGAATAAAATTAGCGTCTGAAGGATATGTTTTTTCTACAAATGGTATAGAAACTAAAGATTCAACCATTTTTTTTCGCTCATTTATAATTTTTTTGACATGAAAATTTAAGGTACTTTGTTCCAGTTTTTTTAGAGCACTTTCTTGTGATAAATTATTGATATTATACGGTGGTTTTATCTTATTTAAAATCGAAATTATCGCTGCCGAAGCATATAATATTCCGACTCTTAAACCTGCCATGGCATAGGCTTTAGAAAGTGTTTGTGTGATAACAAGATTTGGATAATCGTTTATGACCTGCAACCAACTGTCGTTTTTAGAAAAATCGATATATGCTTCGTCTATAACTACAAGTCCTCTAAAATTTTTCAGCAATGATAAAACAGCTTCATCATCAAAAGAATTCCCTGTTGGATTATTGGGCGAACAAAGAAAAATTATCTTAGTATTCTCATTTACTTTATTTACTATTTCATTAATATTGGGTTGAAAATCATTAGACAATAAGACTTCTTTGTTTTCGATGGCATTAATATTGGATAAAACTCCATACATTCCATATGTTGGTGGAAGCGTAATTACATTGTCGATATTGGGTTCACAAAATGCTCTAAATAATAAATCCAGTACTTCGTCACTGCCATTTCCTAAAAGAATTTGGTTTTCATTTATCTTGTTTTGTTGTGATAAAAAACCTTTTAATTTCTTTTGTTGCGGATCCGGATAACGATTTATTCCATTAGAAAACGGATTTTCATTGGCATCAAGATAAACCATATTGTGAGTAAAATCTTTA
>NZ_JAYWDT010000065.1:0-4363 GCF_043779715.1 Flavobacterium sp. | reverse complement strand
CAAGTACAAGAGCAATTAAAATTGAAAACAACGATAGTATTGCTGTTTCAAAAACAAATTGCTGAATTATATTAATTTTTGAAGAACCTATAACTTTTCTTATGCCAACTTCTTTGGCGCGTTTTATAGCATTTGCAGTTGCATAATTGATATAATTTACAATCGAAAGGAGCAGAATTAAAACAGATAATCCTACCATAATCATCAAAAACAGAAAATTACCATTTTCCTCTATTAAACCACTAGTTTTAGTATGTAACCTAATAGTATACAAAGGTTCTAAAGAGGGTTTGGTATTCCCATACTTTTCAATATACTGCTCTGGAGTAATTCCGTTTTCTTTGGCATAGCGAACTGTCATGTTATCGTAATAAAGTTTTTGCAAATCATTTTCGATAAGCGAAACTTTACTAGGATTTTTAACTTTAAGAAATAATACAAACTGAAAATTTCCCCATTGATCAATAGTTTTTCTAATTCTTAAATCAATGAAATTAATCACAGCAGATGGATTATAAGAGGATTTTTTATCCATCTTATATACCCCTCTTACAGTGAGTTTTTTATTCTGAAAAAGAACTTCTTTTCCTAAAGCAGTCTCTTTTCCAAAAAGCTGCAAAGCTAAATCTTGAGATAAACTAATACTATTCTCATCAGGTAATGCTGATTTTTGGTTTCCTTCAACAAATTCAAAAGGGAAAAATTCAAAAAAATTCTTTTGTGCTAATACGATTTTACTCGATTGCACTTTCTTATTTTTAAACCGAATTAGATCGCTTTCATAATTCCCACTTAAATAACAATACGATGCTACTTCTGAATTTTTCTCTTGTATCGCAGCACCTATTGGAGCTGAACTCGATGCCCAAAATGTATTCTCGCTCATTTGATTAGCGACCAAAAACACTTTTTCTTTATTAGGATTCCAAGCATTATAACTTTGTTCGTCATTCCAGTATAAAATGGCGAAAATCAATCCTGCAATACCAATGCTTAAACCCAAAATATTGAGAAAAGAAAACAGTTTGTTTTGCTTTAAGTGGTAAAGAAATATTTTTATCCAGTTGAGAATCATGACTTTTTGATTGATTAAATTTTGATTTGATTGATGAGAAATTAAAGCTGTTTACAAAAGTGTTTTGCAAAGCAACTCAAGGATGATTGTGGTGATCGATAAAAGGATGTTTATCATTTCTATACTTTAAAAACATCCACATTGCGACTATTTATTTTTTCTGAAAGGATCACACCATCTTTCATTATAATGGTTTTCTGCGAGAAGGAAGCGTCATAATCTGAGTGTGTCACCATCAGGATTGTGGCACCGTTAGCATGCAAATCAGTCAATAATTCCATTACTTCATTTCCGTTTTTGCTGTCTAGATTTCCTGTTGGCTCATCGGCAAGAATAATCTTTGGGTCGTTAATCAAGGCTCTTGCTACTGCTACACGTTGTTGCTGTCCTCCGGAAAGTTGCTGCGGAATATGTTTCAATCGGTGAGAAATTCCTAATTTATCAGCTATTACTTCTACTTTTTTCTTTCTGTCAGAGGATGGAACTTTATTATAAATCAACGGCAATTCAATATTGTCATAAACTGATAATTCATCTATCAGGTTGAAATTCTGAAAAATAAAGCCAATATTTTCTTTTCTTGCTTTCGATTTTTCTTTCTCTTTCAGACCAAACATTTCCTGATTGAGTAACTGATAACTCCCACCCGAGGCACTATCTAACAACCCAACAATATTCAATAAAGTAGACTTTCCGCTTCCCGATGGTCCCATAATCGAAACAAAATCACCTTGATTAATGGTTAATGAAACTTCACTCAGTGCCATAGTTTCTACTTCTTCTGTTCTAAATACTTTTGAAAGATTTTTAATTGTGATCATACTATTCGTTTTTTGATTGATGCTATTTTTATCTAAATTAATTATGTACTATTTTTTTATTCTAAATTCAAAACTTCGACTTCTTTATAGTCTTTATAAGAGGAAGTGATCACTTTTTCACCTGCTTTCAATCCGCCGAGTACTTCATAATATAATGGATTTTCTCGACCCAATTTGATTGTTTTTCTCTCTGCTTTGTTGCCATTGACTACAAAAATCCATTTTCCATTAGTTTCTTCGTTAAAGCTTCCTTTGGAAAGTACTACCATCTTGGTTTTTTCTGATAGGTTTAATTTTACGCCAAAACTCAATCCTTGTTTTAAATCTAATTTTTCAGATGAAACAAAATCCAATTCTACTTGAAACCTTCCATTTTTTATTTCAGGAATCACTTTGGTTATTAGAACTTCGATGGATTTATTTTCAAAATCTACTGTTCCTTTTTGTTGTTCTGCAATTTTATCCAAATAAAATTCGTCGATGTCAGCTGTCAATTTATATCCTTTCCTGTCATCAATAGAACCAATACTTGTATTTTGTTCATAGGTTTTCCCTAGTATAGGTTCAAAGGAAGAAAGTCTTCCAGAAATTGGTGCTGTTATAAGGAAATTCTTTTTATTCATTCTCAAAATATCCAAACTTTTATTCATGAAACCAATGGATTGATTCAATTGTCCAATCTGGACTTGATTTGCTAATTTTTCTTTTTTGACACTTTTTTTGATTATGTTCATGCGCTCTTTTTGAAAACGATAATTTTCTTGGGTCTTTTCCCATTCATTTTTTGAAAGTATTTCTTTGTCAAAAAGTTTTTGGTTCAATTCGAATAAGTTTTTAGCATCAAGATAATCGTGTTCTATTCCAATCAAGTCTTTTTCTAAATTCAATTCCTGATTTCTTAAATCGAGTTTGCCCTTATTTAAGTTATTAATTTGTTCGATAATAGCCGTTTCTTGCTGCATGTACGCCAGTTCTGCATTAGGATTATATAAGCGTGCTAACGGTTGTCCTTTTACAACCATATCTCCATTTTCAACAAATATTTCCTGAATGGCTCCGCCTTCTATAATATTCACTAGCATCGAATTTAAAGGAACTGCTTTTGCCTGAAAAGACATAAAATCTTCGAAAAAATTATTTTCTACGGTCTTAATCGTAATTTCAACTTTTTTTACGTTCAAACTTCTTTTTTTAGTAACAGATGAAAAGACAAAATACCCGAAGAGTAAGATAATCGGCAAAGCCATTAAAAGATACTTTTTTTTGTTAGTTTTACGTACGATTTTGGTGTCCATTTTTTATTATTTATGTAGTCTAATAGGATAATCGTACCAGAAAAACAAAAACTGTAATTAATTTATTATTAGGCTTTTAATTTTAATAATATTTACACGGTGTCCATAATTGAACACTATTTGTCCGATTCCGAACAACGATTCCATTTTCTGAATAAAAAAAATACAGATATTACGCTAGAATGAAAAAGACCAACGCCTCAATTTTAGTTATAGACGACCAAGAAGACATTCTTTTTGCTTCTAAAATGCTACTTAAAAAGCATTTTGAAAACATTTATACGCTCAATAACCCAAAAAATGTAGTTGAATTATTATCAAAAAATACCATTGATGTGGTTTTGCTGGATATGAATTACAGAATAGGATTTGAAGACGGCAGAGAAGGTTTGTATTTATTAAAAGAAATAAAAACGCTTTCGCCAAAAACGGTCGTTATTTTGATGACCGCTTTTGGTAAAGTAGAAACTGCTGTAGAAGGTTTAAAAGCAGGTGCTTTTGATTATATTTTGAAACCTTGGGAAAATGAAAAATTACTTAGCATTGTAAAACAGGGAGTTGAAAAAAGCCGGAAAGAACAAAAGAAATCAAATAATACCGAGATTGTTGACGAATTTTTTGTTGGTAGTTCAGATGTTATAAAAAAAGCTTATTCTCTGGCTGATAAAGTGGCCAAAACAGATGCCAATGTTTTAATACTTGGCGAGAACGGAACTGGTAAATTTGTGTTGTCACATCATATTCATCTGGAATCAGAGCGGAAAAATAATCCTTTTATTCACGTTGATTTGGGTTCTTTAAATTCTAATATTTTTGAGAGCGAATTATTTGGCTATGCTAAGGGTGCTTTTACAGATGCGAAAGTTGATACGCCAGGACGTTTTGAAATGGCTCAAAACGGCACTATTTTCTTAGATGAAATAGGAAACGTCCCATTGCATTTACAAGCTAAACTCTTGCAGATAATTCAAACTAAAATGGTAACGCGATTAGGAGAATCAAAAGCTAGGCCGCTGAATGTTCGCATTATTACAGCTACCAACCTGAATCTAAAACAAGAAGTTACAGATAAGAATTTCCGTGAAGATTTGTATTATCGCATCAATACTATGGAAATCGTGCTGCCTCCACTACGCGAGCGAATTGAAGATAAAATTCCTCTGGCGAAGTAC
>NZ_JAYWDT010000064.1:0-21907 GCF_043779715.1 Flavobacterium sp. | reverse complement strand
TAATTTATGGCTTATACGATTTAGATGAAGGTCAGTTATTTTGGAAAGAAGCAGAAGTTTTAGGCCCAAAATTCAATTTAATTCCAGGTGTGGATTGTATGAAATATTTGGCACAAGATTTCGATTTGATGCCGTACATAACTGTAGCCGAAAACGTAGGAAAGTATTTGTCGAATATAAATAAAGAGCAAAAAAATAATCGCATTCAGGAATTGCTCGAAATTGTCGAAATGACAGAATTTGCCCATGTAAAAGCAAAATTTCTTAGCGGAGGACAACAACAACGCGTTGCTATTGCTAGAGTCTTAGCACTTGAGCCTGAAGTTTTATTGCTAGACGAACCGTTTAGTCATATAGACAATTTCAGAAAAAATGCTTTGCGCAGAAACCTATTTTCATATCTCAAAGAAAAAAATATTACTTGTTTGGTTGCTACTCATGACAGTACAGATGCTTTGTCTTTTTCTGATGAAACCATCATTTTACACGACGGAAAAATTCTAGAAAAAGGCATTTCAAAAGAAATTTATGTGAATCCGGTGCATAAATATACAGCATCGCTTTTTGGCGAAGTTAACGAGCTTAAATTATCGCAATTTACTTTTGTAGAAGGAGAAAATGAAATTGTTTTGTTGTATCCGCATCAACTGAAAATGTCCGAAAACGGAATTTTGAAAGTTACAGTAAAACAATCTTATTTTCGAGGAAGTCATTATTTAATCAAATCAGTTTCTGATAAAAAAGTAATTTTTTTTGATCACGATTCGTACTTGAAATATAATGAGGAAGTGAACTTGTCTGCTTTTTTAAATAATCCCGAAAATCAATAAAAAACCATAACCAAGTAACATAAACGCCACAATATTCTGAATAGATTTATAGGTTGTTTTTTGCAATAGTTTATTACCAAAATAAACTCCTAAAAATGCCGAAAGTGTTGCGAATAGTACTAGTTTATAATTTAGCGAAAGTTCATTATTTACTATTTTAGGAATATAAATACTCAATCTCGAAACATCGACCAAACAAGCAATAACAACCCCTGTGGCTATAAATGATTCTTTGCTTAAGCCAGAACGAATTAAGAAAGCACTACGCAATGCGCCTTGATGACCCGAAATTCCGCCAAAAAAGCCACTTAAAACACCTCCAATAGATAAATATTTTTTATCGAATTCTAAGTTTTTTAGTCTCGGAATAAAATCGAACAAAGAAAAAATAATTAGTAACAGTCCAATGATAAGTTTCAAAGGCATTATTTCAAATGATTTCTCAGAAATAGAATATTCAAATATGGGTTGCATTTGGGTTAATAATTTTAATAGATAAGCACCAAGAAAAGCAAAAAATATGGCTGGAATTCCGAACTTAAAAATAACATCTTTATTAGCTCTCTGTCCAAAGAGAAATAGTTTGAAAATATTATTCATAAAATGTACCAAAGCAGTAAGTACAACCGCAATTTCTATTGGAAAGAATAACCCAAAAACGGGTAGAAGAATTGTACCCAACCCAAAACCCGAAAATAAGGTTAAAGCGGAGCCCAATAGCGCAACAATACAAATTATAAAATATTCCATAGGTTTTTTATTTATACAAATTAAGTAAAACTAACTAACTTTAATTGCTTAATTTTACAATAAGTGTAAATTTGCAAACTGATTTTTAATAAAAATATAAAATATGTATCATTCTAAAATTACGGGACTAGGTCATTATGTTCCAGACAATATAGTTACAAACGACGATTTAGCAAAAATTATCGATACCAATGACGAGTGGATTCAGGAACGAACTGGTATTCAGGAGCGTCGCCACATTGTAAGAGGAGAAGATACCACAACATCGATGGGTGTAAAAGCCGCAAAAATAGCAATTGAACGTTCTGGATTGGCTAACGATGACATTGATTTTATTGTTTTTGCCACCATTTCTCCAGATTACTATTTTCCAGGACCAGGTGTTGCGTTGCAAAAAGAATTAGGTTTAAGAACTATTGGAGCATTAGATGTTAGAAACCAATGTTCGGGATTTATATATGCACTTTCGATTGCAGACCAATATATTAAAACAGGAATGTATAAAAACATTCTAGTTGTTGCTTCAGAAGTACAATCATTAGGATTAGATATGACCACTCGAGGACGTAATGTTTCGGTTATTTTTGGAGATGGAGCAGGAGCAGCAGTTTTAAGCAGAGAAGATGATGTAACCAAAGGAATTTTATCGACACATTTACACTCCGAAGGGGAGCATGCAAAAGAATTATCTGTCTTAGCACCAGGAATGGGCGGACGTTGGGTTTCGGATATTATTGCCGAAAACAATCCAGATGACGAAAGTTATTTCCCTTATATGAATGGGCAATTTGTGTTTAAACACGCTGTGGTTCGTTTTAGTGAAGTAATAAATGAGGGTTTAGAAGCTAATAATTTGCAAGTTTCGGATATAGATATGCTAATTCCGCACCAAGCGAATTTGAGAATTTCTCAGTTTATACAAAAGAAATTTGGTTTGAATGACGATCAGGTTTTTAACAACATTCAAAAATACGGAAATACTACTGCAGCATCTATTCCTATTGCTTTGACTGAAGCTTGGGAACAAGGAAAAATTAAGTCTGGCGACACGGTTGTTCTCGCTGCATTTGGTTCAGGTTTTACTTGGGCAAGTGCCATTATTAAATGGTAGATTATTAAACAACAATTTCACTAATTTACACAGATTAATTTGTGTAAATTAGTGAAATTAGTGTTTATAATAAGTGCATATTTTTTGATTTCTTACAATAGTCCACCGCCACTTTGGGTTTCGTTTGCATCACGTTGTTTGCGTTGTAGTGCTTTGTTTTTTCCACCACCAAACATATAATTTAATCCTACATAAACCGTTCTGCTTTCCCAATAAAAAGCACCTGCTTGTTTGTAAGGAATACTTCCGTCAAATTGAAAATGCATGGTATTGAAAATGTCATTTAACCTTCCAGTAATACTTCCTTTTCCTTTCAGAATAGAATAAGTTGCTCCTATGTCGGCTTTATACATCGGGCTTCTCTCAAATTGTAATCCTAAATCACGACCACGATACATTCCGAATAAATTAATTTTTAGGTTTTTTGTTGCTGTAAAAGTTTGATTTACACGAGCATTAAAACTCACTACATCAACTTCACCTTTTTCTTGTAAACCAGTATTTGCATTTTGTACAGTTCCTTTTACAGTTTTAAAATAAGCATCGGTACTTGCATTTACAGACCACCATTTTGCTACTTTTAAATTTGTAGAAGCTTCAACTCCAAAGGCATTGTTATTGTCAAAATTATCATAAGAAATAATATCTTGGTTATTGTCCGTAGGGTTTTTATATATAATTCTTCCAATTTCGTTATTAATTTGTCTGTAAAAAACACCTGAAGTAATAGAACCAATTTTTACTGTTCTTGTGTAATTTACTTCAAAGGAATTGGTAAATTGTGGTTGTAAATTTGGATTTCCACGAGATTCAACCAATACAGTTGTCCATTCACGAATTGGACTAATTTGTCCTACACTTGGCCTGTCTACACGTCTTGAATAATTGAAATTAAATGAGTTTTTGTCGTTTGCAGCATAAGTAAAAAAGGCTGATGGATAAACCGAAAAGATATTATCTTCAATCGAGCGATTATCATTTACATTTTCAGTTGGTTCTGATGAATTTACTACGTTTTTAAAATCTCCTTGAATATTATAATGTTCTAATCTTACTCCAAATTGTGCACTCCATTTTTTCCATTGCTTACTATAATTGGTGTAAACTGCACTAATGTTTCTGTCAAATTTAAAGTTTGAATCTCCTATTTTATTGTAAGGAAGAGTTGCTTCAGAAACAGTTTCATCAAAATTATTTGTAATATTTTGAATTCTAGTTTCGGCACCAACTTCTAGTTTTGTAGTTTCTGATATCGGATTTACATAATCAATATTAATTTGTAAATAATCAGTGTTTCTAGCAATATCGTTGGTTTTTAGAGTTGTTTTAGGTGTTGCTTCCGTTTCGTTATAGTCTGTGTTCTCAGGGCTTTTTGTATTCGAAACGTTGACCTGAAATTCTATATTTTCACCTTTTTTAGTAAAATCGTGTTTAAAATCTAAATCGTATGTTTGAGTATTATTATCAGATTTCGATTTGAATAATTGGCTTGAGTCGCTATTTGATGGACTGATATAATTTACATCAGTCAAGCCATTACCGCTTCCGTTAGTGATGTTTTGGTTGGTATATATCGAGAATGTGTTTTTGTCATTAATATAATAATCTAACCCTAATTTTAATAAATGAGAAGTGTTTAAATTGTTAAACTCAAATATTTGCTCATTTTCTAAACCTGGTCTAAAACTGTTTATGTAACCATGGTTTCTGTTTTTTCCGTGGTTTAGTCCGTAATTACTATAAAGATTTACTTTACCCACTTTATAGTTTAGGTTTAAAGCCGTATTCAATTTAGGTGTTATGCCAAAAGTTACACCAGTATTTATACTTCCGTTAAAACCAGTACTTGCGTTTTTATGCAAAATAATATTAATAATCCCACTCATGCCTTCAGGGCTATATTTTGCCGAAGGATTTGTAATCAATTCAATTTGTTTGATAGATGAAGACGGAATTTGTTGCAACAATTGTGTTGCATCAATATTTGTAGGTTTACCATCTACTAATACTTTTACATTAGTATTTCCTCTTAAGCTCAATTCTTTGGTTTGTGGATCGACACTTACTGTAGGGATATTGTTCATTATCTCTGAAGCTGTTGTTCCAGAAGCGATTAAATCTTTACCAACAGTTACTACTTTTCTGTCTATTTTTTGCTCTATACTTGAACGTTCCTTTACGATAGAAACCTCGTTAAGTTGTGTAGATTCTTCTTCGAGAGCAATCGTTTTTAGCGTTATATTTTTGTTTTCTGGTGTTAATGTTACGTTGTTTACCTGTTTTTTGTAACCCATAAACTGAACTTCAATAGTTAGTTCTTGTAAGGCTAAGTTTGAAATGGTAAAGGTTCCGTTTTCTTTCGTAATTCCGCCAGATACAACTTTAGTGCCGTCTTTTATAGTTACTGATGCGTAAGGAATTGCTTCGTTGGTTTTTTTATCAACTACTTTTCCAGAAATACTTCCAGAAACACTTCCCGGATTTTTAGCTTCAGGAACAGAATTTTGAGCTTTTACGAAGGTAAAATTCAATAAAGTAAAAAGAATTAGGATTTTAATTTTCATAATATTTTTTTTGATAATGATGTTTTAAAACTACCGCAAAAGTAGTGTCTACTAGACGATACAAGGAATGCTTTGTTACATTTTTAAGAAATGTTTAACACGTAAAAGAAAATCCCTCGAAGTAACTCTTCGAGGGATTTTGCTCAATAAAACGTAACCAAACTCAATTATTTTTAAAACATACCGCCACCTTGTGAATCATTTTTTTCTCTTTGTTTGCGATCTAAAGCTTTGTTTTTTCCACTACCAAAACGGTAGCTGAAGTTTACATTCACAGTTTGGCTTTCCCAACGGAAAGTACCGTCAAGTATTGCAGGATCAGAACTGTGAAAAGTAGATTTCATTGTTTTAAACACATCGTTATAGCGAACACCTAACGTCCCTTTTCCATCCAAAAGATTCAAACGAACACCTAAATCAGTTTTCCACATGTCTTTGTTTGTAAACTGTAAGCTTCTTTCTCCCATTCTGTACATGGTAAACCAAATAACTCTGAAATCTTTAGTCAGTTTGAATGTGTGGTTCATTCGTGAATTGAATAACGTAGCATTAATTTCTTTTTCTACTAAATTCCCATTTCGGTCTTCAATAATTCCTTTGTTATTTTTAAAGTAGCTGTCTACTCCAAAGTTTGTATTCCACCATTTATTGAAATCTAAATTCCCTGAAACTTCTACACCATATTCCGTATTGTGATCAAAATTGGTGAAAGTTAAAAGTTGTTTTTGTGAATCATATGGATTGGTCGTTAATACTTGAGAAATATCGTCATTAATATATCTAAAGAAAACGCCTGATGTAATTGAACCAATTTTTACTTTTCTGGTATAATTTGCTTCTACCGAGTTCGTGAATTGCGGTTTCAAATCAGAATTTCCAATTTGTTCTACAGTAAGTCCAGTCCACTGTCTGATTTCATTTACTTGTTCCATGTTTGGTCTGTCTACTCTTCTAGAATAATTAAAGTTGAACGTATTATTATCAGAAGGAGTATAAGTAAAGAAAGCAGATGGATAAAAAGTAAAAATGTAATCTTTAAAAGTGTCGTCGCTTTCACTTACTTTTTTGAAAGTTCCGTTTACATCATAGCTTTCTAAACGCAACCCTAATTGGTAACTCCATTTGCCAAATTGGCTGCTGTAATTTCCGTAAGCCGATTGAATATTTCGGTTAAACACAAAATCAGAATCATAATTACCGTCTAAAATAAATTTATTTCTAGTTCCGTCAATACGGCTTTCTAAACCAACTTCAATTTTCGAAGTTTCATTTAATGGACTTACATAATCTACATTGGCAATAAAGTTTTTGCCATCACGACTCACATTATTTGTTTTTAACAGATTGCCGTTTTCATCGGTAAAAACACTGTTTTCTGGTTCAGTAGTTAGGTTGTAATTCAACTCAATATCTAATGTATTTTCTGGTTTTTCAAATTGGTGTTTGTAGGCCAAATTATACGTTTGATTTTTTTCTTTACCTGTCGAATTCTGAACCTGAGTTTTATCAGGAGTTAAAGGATTTACATAATCAACACCGTTAATAAAACGAGCAACCGGGTTGCTGATAGATTGGATCGTATAAAACGATAGTGTGTTTTTGTCGTTGATATAAAAATCGGTGCCTAATTTTGTAAAGTGATTTTTTTGAAACGGATTTATGTTAAAAGAAAGATTATAATCTTCTGTGCTATTGTACTTATCCCAGTGAATTATACCTTCGTTAAAGCTTTTTCCGTGATTTATAGAGTAGGTTGTGTAAAAATTAAATTTATTTACTCTGTAATTTAGATCTATTGAACCGTTGAACTTTGGTGTTTTGCCAAAATTTACTCCTGTGTTAAGATTTCCATTAAAGCCTAAATTCGAGTTTTTATTCAAAACGATATTGATAATACCACTCATTCCTTCAGGATTGTACTTAGCCGAAGGATTTGTAATTAATTCGATTTGCTTGATCGAAGTCGAAGGAATTTGCTGTAAAGCCTGTGCTGCTGAAAGATTGGAAGGTTTTCCATCGATAAAAATTCGCACATTTTCATTGCCTCTTAGACTTACTGTATTGTTTTGTTGATCTACTGTTACCGAAGGAATATTATTCATAATATCAGCGGCAGTAGCACCAGCTGAGATCAAATCTTTTCCAACCGTTATGACTTTTCGGTCAATTTTCTGTTCTACGGTAGATTTTTCCTTAACAATACTTACTTCAGCTAATTCTTTGGCTTCTTCTTCGAGTGTAATGTTTTTTAAGTTAAAACTTTTAGCGTCTGTTGAAAGGGTGATAGTTGTTTCATACTTTTTGTATCCCATAAAAACCACTTCTATTTTTAGTGTTTTTAAGGGGAGATTGTCTACGGTAAAGCTTCCATTGTCTTTAGTCATTCCTCCAGAAATTACTTTTCCGTCTTCTTTTACCGTTACCGAAGCGTAAGGCAGTGCTTCGTTGTTTCGCTTGTCAATAACTTTCCCTGTAATGTTACCTTGATTGAGGATAACGGGATTTGTTGGTGTCGATGTCTGTGCTTGCAAATTGACGCATATAGTCAATAGGCAAATTAAAATTGCTTTTAATTTCATTTTGATGATTGATTTTTAATTGATGATGTGTCAAAAGTAATGTAATAAATAATACCATGCAATACAAAGTACTATTTTATATTTATTTTAACATTTTATTTGCTTTTGACTACTTACTAGACGATTGACTATATGAAAAGTTACATGAATTGGAAATAAAATTAAAAAACCCTCTTAAATGCAATCATTAAGAGGGTTTTTAACTATTTGAATAGTGTTAGCGTTTTAAAGAAAAATGGGATTTAAATATTTTTGTCTCCCCTTTTTCGGTATAATCTACTGTAAACCAATAATCGGTTGCTGGTAATGGTTGTCCGTTGAAGGTTCCGTTCCAACCATCTGTTGTTGGTGTTATTTGCTTGATTAGTTTTCCGAATCTATCAAAAATAAATATAGGCGCATTTGGATTGGTCATTTTTAAATTTGGAATATTCCAAGTTTCGTGATAACCATCACCGTTTGGCGTAAAAAATTTCGGGTAATTTATCATAATTACTTTTACTGGAGCAGGTGAGCAATGTCCGTTTTTATCTCTTACCGAAATTGTATGTTCTCCAGGAGTAACGTTATAAAAGACATTACTACTTTGGTACGGTCCGTTATCTAATTGATATTCATAATTTCCTGAACCAGCTCCTAAAACATTTACAGTAATATAAGTGGGGTTTTCGAACGCATCACTATACTCGAAACTAATGTAAGGTTCATATAGGGTGACCCTTGTCGTTATGGTTTTAGGACAATTTGGAGTTACGGAAGTATCTGTAACTGTTACCGTATAAGTTCCAATTTGATTTGTTGTAATCGAGCTTGTGTTTCCACCATAAGGAGCAGTATCAAGTGTCCATGTATAAGTGTAGTTTGGATTAGATAATCCTGTATTCAAAGTCGCAAAATTTAATAAAGTTCCAGTTTCGTGGTCTTTACAAATAAAATATTCGGGATCTAATTGCGGATTAGGCAAAAGATTTACTTTTAGTCTTAATTCCGTTACTGCAAAACAAGAATTGGTTATTGTATTGTTTTGCACTCTAATCCAAACACTATCTGTAAGCGGATTATCGTTAGGATAAGCTGCTGGTGTTGGAATAGGGGTTGCTAGCGGATTATTTGCATCAGCTAAAGAGGTGTAAAATGTTAAAGTAAAATCGGCATCAGGTATTTGTCCGTTTAAGACCTGTGTTCTAATGGCTGAGTCTGTTAAATCAAACTCGAAAATACCGTCATTTAACCCAAAAGTATCACATTTTTCTAACAGATTTACAGTATAAGCAATAGGCCTTTTTACAATAGTAACAGTAAAGCTAGTTTGGTCGAAACAACTTGGCACAAATGGTGCGTTTCCACGAATATATATTGTAGTAATTCCAGAAGCAGAAATAGTAGCGTTTGATGCTAATAATCCAGTACCATCATTATTCAAATAATAATTTTCGCCAGGTTGTAAATCACTTGCTTTTAATTGATAACTCTCGCAGGTTGTAGGAACATCTGGAAGCTGCGTTACATTAAATAAAGTAATAGGTATTTCTCTTTCTATAGAACAAGTTGTGGTTGTACTTGTGCCTGATTCGGCATATACAAAAACAGAGGTTGGCGGTAAGTTTGTTGCACTATAAACAGTTCCAGCAAGTATTTCTACTCTACCTATTGTATTTGTAATAGACTGATTGTAATATTTACCAACGGTAAGTGGTTGTAAGGTAAAACTATCACAATAATTAAAAGACATAGGAAGCGTGGCGTCTAATACTGGTGTGTCATAAATAATAATATTAAATGCATATTCATCGGAACAAATCTGACGCACATTAGTTTCGGTATAAATAAAAATAGGAGTAGTGGTCGAGGTTATATAGGTTTGCTGTGTCACAATACTACCTGTTCCGTTTGGCCCTCCTGTAGCAGTATAATAATAAAAATTTGCAGGAAGTGATGGTAATGTATAAGTATCGCAAGCGTATCGGTCTACTTTTAGATTAGCAGGAATGGCAACTCCATCAAAATCGACAACAAACGAGGTTTCACTATTACAAGCTGGATCGTTCGGGTTTTCGGCATAAATATAGATAGTTTCTAAATTACTAGGTGTATTTGTTTGTAAAATAGTATAGGGCAGTGTTATTGGATTAACACCGCCTGAATTATGATAATAATTCCCTACTGGGGGCTGGCTAGTTAGAGTAAAATCATAACATGTTATGTATGAAGTTGCTACAGGTGCTAATACAGGTTTTTGATTTATAGTAATAGTCCAAGGTTGCTCGTTATAGCAAACAGGCACTAAAGCAGTTGCAGATTCTTTGTAAACATATATTGTGGTCGTTGCTGTAATAATATCATTAGGAAAAAGTTGCACATTACTAGCTGTTGCTGGACCACCTGATAAAGTGTAGTAACTGCCGCCCTCTGGATTTAGTGGTAATGTGTATGAATCACATCTAGTTACTGGAGCTGGAGCAGTTAACGTTGGTTTTAGAATTCTAATCGTAAAGGAGTAATTATATGTACAAGGAGCACCTGCTACATAATGAAATAGTGTAGTGTTGGTGTTTATTAATCCTGGTGCGATTACTGTTCCAGCTCCATTAGCTTGGGTACGGTATTCTCCAACAAGAGGAGCAGCTAAATTGTAAGAATCACAACTATCGAAGCTATCAAGGAAACTACCAGTTCCTATTACTACTGAAAAACTAGTTATAGGTGTTCTACAACCATTATTTTCGGCATACATATATACAGTGGTGTCGCTTGTTATTGGCAATATAAGGGGAGTGTAAACACCAGTCGGGACATCTAAAGTGTAATAATTTGCAGTTCCAATATCCACAGTTATAGGTTGTAAAGTATTAATGGCTGTACAGTCGAATAAGTTTGGATAAGTACCTGTTATAGTAGGAGTTTTGTTTATTGTAACATCAAAACTTGTAAATATGATACAGGTTGGATCCGTTGGCGATTGATAATATACATGTATTGTTGTAACTCCTAAAGTCGTAATAGGTGTTCCTGTTGGTGGCGGAAATAATTCGGTGTTTCCAGCTATTGGCCCTCCTGCGTTAGCAAAATATCGAGTTCCAGGATATGGGTAAGCGGGTAAAGAATAACTATCGCAAGCAGTTACGTTTCCAGGTGTTAAGTCTTGTTGTTCTACAATAGTTACTTGAAAATCTGTCTGGGCACTACATCCTGTCGTTGGATTTTGATAATAGATATAAATAAGCTGATCTATGGTTACTTCATAACCAACAGGATATAATGTGCCCGCTCCATTTTGTCCAGAGTAATAATTTCCTAAAGCAGGAGTTAGGGCAGGCAAGAAGTAGCTGACACAAACATATTGATCGGGTTTATCTTCGACAACTGGTTTGGGATTTACAATCAAATTGAAACTTATTGCACTCGAACAACTCGGATCTGTGGTTACATAAACTCTAACATATATTGTTGTATTTCCTGAATTGTATGCTGTTGTTGTATTAATAGGATTTGCTCCAGAAGCCGCGTCGGGAGCAGTAAGATGATATGAAACACTATAAATACTAGATGATTGACCTCCTAATACAGCATTATTTTGTGCTACATTACCTAAATCAAAATCAGCTAGACCAGATCCTGCAATTGTTTCGCATCTTTCCATATTACCAAGGAAATTAGCAATAGGGCTAGGTGTAAGATCTAAAACAAATGATTTAGAATAATAACAGCCTGTCGTTGGGTTTTGTATGCGTACCCAAACTGGCTTAGGTAGGCTTCCTGTTGCAACAGTATAATTAGCTGGCAATGGATTACTCCCAGCATTTGCTTCATTTTGAAACTCATGATAACTTATCTGATAAATTGAGCTTGGGTCTACAATAGGAGTGTTTGTGGCTAAATCAAAAGTGTAATTGGCAGACCCATTGTTGCATTTGTATAAGTTTATAGGGTCGGGTGTGATAATAGGTGCTTTGTATTCAATAACAATTGAATTAGTAGCAACTTCACAACTTGTCAATTGTACATAATATGTTAGAAGGTAAGTGCCAGGCTGGTTAACGATAAGATTGGGTCCTGTTTCTCCAGGAATCGGGTTTCCGTTTACGTCTTTCCACACAAAATCGAATAAATTAGGATCTAATCCTGAACTGATAGTGTAAGGTTCGTTGATATTATTGTTATTACAAGGTGCTGTTCCATTTGCAATGGTTATATCTGGCCCTAAAACATCTTGACCAAAATCGAAACTACCACCGCCTAAAAACACAGCTGAATCAAACTGATTGTCGTTATTCCCATCGGCGATAACTAGTTTTATATGATAGGTGTCGGTTGTTGATAAATTGGTAGAAGAAGCATTCATAATTACCGTTTGCCCGTTGTAATTTGTTGCCGAAGCTGCCGCTGCAGTCCCATCATTAAACAAACCAAAATAACTAGGATTAGCAGAAAGACAAGAAGGGTTATAAATACTATTTCTAATCGTTTGAACAGATATTGGAATAGTAGTACTAGGAATTACAGCTAGGTTTTGAGTTACGCCTGTTGTGTTATTAGTTAATAAAAAAGCAAAAGCATCAGGCGAAAGACATTGGTAGGTACCATACTCTTCGGAGGCAAATAAAAACTGAAAATTAAAATTAGGTGAAAACGGAGTAAAATCAAATTCTAAAACCGTAGCGTTTTTAGAAACCATAGTTACTCCAGCTGCTGCAAGAGCAGTTTGGAGGTTAACATCTCCAGCCCAACCTAATGTCCCATCACTTAAAATAGTGTTGTTTGGACCTGGAGAATTTAATACATTTCCTGTAGTCAGAATTACTCCGTTTTGTAAAGGAAAAGCGGGATTTGTATTTGTAAAATAACCAATACCGTTTGTTGATCCAAAATTTGTTCCAGTTCGAGAACTTACATTATTTATGCTTAGACAAGGGCTATTGTTTGTAAGTACTGTCCTCACTAATCCGTCAGCGTTATAAGTACCTGTATCTATAGTGATGACTTGTGAAAAACCAATAACTGAAAATAGTAAAAACGATAGTAGGATATTTTTTTTCATAGTAGGTAATTATGATTATATCTAAACAAATATATGTATAAAATCTGATTAAAGGTGCTTTTTCGTCGATAAAACGCATGCTATTAGAAATAATGACAACTAGAAATTCTTCAAAAAAAATATAAGATAAGTTTACAATTATTCGACGAGACAGAAAACTAGTTTTTAGTTTCCTAGTATAAATCTACAAATAATTTTGCAAATAAACATTCACTTTAATCTTTTAAAATATAAAGCAAACCCAATGCGATTACAAAATAAAAATACGCTAAAACCAATAATTAGTTTTAGCGTATTTTAGTAAGAAATTTGGTTTTTAACTCTTATTTTTTTCTTTAGACTAAAGATTAATTTTTAATAATCTTCCTCGTTAAGCTTTGAGAGCCGGTTGCAATTTTCATAAAATAAATTCCGTTCGAAATAGAAGATAAGTTTAACATAATTTCATGAGTATTTTCAAACTTTTTTTGAGTATAAATTATTTTACCAGTTAAATCAATAATTTCAATACTTTCAGGAATAATTTCGCCTAATTTTACTGATAAAATTCCGTTTGACGGATTTGGATATATTCCAATATTTTGAAGCTGAAATTCATCAGTTCCTAAGACTGTTGGTAAAGGAGATTGCCACACACCACGACCAAAAGTTGCTGCGGTTATGTTATTATCAACATAATTTATCTCTAAATCAGTAACTTTTACATTAGGCAAATTAGTGTCAAAAGCTGTCCAAGTAGCAGTTGTGTCATCTTTATAATATACGCCAAGATTTGTACCTACATATAATGGATTATTCGCATGTGCTTGATGCTTAATACAAAATTTCCCTATTGAAGGTAATCCTGTGGCAATATTTAAAAATGTTGTGCCACCATCAATAGATTTTAACGCTTGTCCAGATGTTCCAGCGGTTAAAATATAAAGAATATTACTGTCGGAGGAATGTACACAAATATTTGAAATGGTTGTAGATGCAGTATAAGCTAGTACAAAATTTATTCCTTTGTCAATACTTTTATATAATTGAGAACCGTTTGTAACATATATATTGTTATCATTACTAGGGTCGATAGCAATCAAATCGATATCTCCAGTCCCAATTGTTGAAATACTTTGTTGTGCCCAAGCGCCACCAGTTGACTTATATAACATAGAATATCCTGCAAAAAGTTCACCCAAACTATTTATTTCTAAAGGTGTAACCCAGTTTCCTCCATCATCATTTGTTCCTGTTTCATCTAAGGGAGCTCCAGCTACAAAACCTCCAGAACTACTACCTGCATTCGTACTTTTGTATAAAGAACCTCCGTATTGTATAAATCCGTAACTTAAATTTTGATTTAGTGGGCTTATAGCAACATCCATTCCGTCTGCGCCATAATAATTTTTCCATTGGTTTGCATTAAATGCATGACCACCATTATCTTGATGTCCTGTCATCATTTTAGATGACGTTTGTTTTGCTACAGCCAGTTTATAAATTATCCCGTTTTGAATGGTTTTTGTTAAATCGGTAAAATTAGTTCCTCCATTTGAAGAAACATAAATACCACCATCGCTTCCACAATATAATTTTGTTCCAAAAAATCTTAAAATATGAATATCTGCATGTGTATATGATACTGCCGAAGGTGAACTCCAATTGTTCATTTTTGTGAAAGAAGTTCCTCCATTTGTCGATTTCCAAACATTCAAACAACCCGTGTAAATTTCTTCAGCATTTGTTGTTGATACTGCAAGTGCTAAATCGTACCATGCTTGAGTATTTTCTAAAATATTTGTAGTATTAGTCGTCACTGTAAAATTTAGACCAGAGTCTATCGATTTATAAACACCTTGGTATCCATTACCTGTAGTAGCACTTAAAACATAAATATAATTCGGATTTGCTGGTGTCACATCAATAACCAATCGTCCAGATGAAGCTGGTAATCCAGAGGTTATTGTTGTAAAAGTAGTTCCAGAATCGGAAGATCTATAAAAAGCAGTAGCACTCACAGCATATACTATCGTTGGATCTGTTGGTTTAATTTTAATATCTTTTATGTTTCCAGTCAAAGTTCTTGTCCAAGAGGTTCCAGCATTTACTGATTTATAAAGACCAGCACTTGTCGCTACCCAAACCATATTAGAATCGGAAGGATTTACATAAATATCAGAAGCTCTACTAACTCCAGAAATAGTTCCCGTTATACTCCAAGTTGTACCGCCATTTATCGACTTGTAAACACCAATAAAACTCGTGTCTGAATGATCTCTATCTCCAGTTGCAATATAGACTATGTTAGAATTGTTTGGGTCTATAGCAATTCCAGAAACTCCAATTTGTGAAAATTCATCAAACAAAGGAACAAAACTAGTTCCTGCATTGGTCGATTTCCAAACACCACCCGCAGGAGTACCCGCATATATTATACTTGCATTGTTAGGATCTACCGCAACCGCTTGTACACGTCCTTGACCCGATGACCATGAACCTGAATTTATATATGGTAAAGTTCCAAAAACTGGTTGCCAATTACTTGTAGCAGTAATACTTCTGTTAGTTTGAGATTGTTTTTTTGCATTATAAATTTGAAGTAATTCTTCATTTGTTAGGATTGTACCATCATCATGAAGTTGATTTTCCTGATGATTAACCCAACGCATAAAAGGTTTATAACCACTTCCTTTAATACTTCTGTCATGGTGTAACCAATACTCATCAAAGGCATTTTTCATTTCGGTCATTGTCGCATTACCATCTTTAGATTGCAAATTTTGCATCCAAGGAGCATCTGGATTATATTGTGCTAATGAAGCTATACTTGCTAATAAAAAACATAAAAAAATAATTTTTTTCATAATTGTGATGCTTTAAATTTGGTTGTTTTAAAGATAATTCTTACCTAAATTAAAAGCAAATTTAGATTTTTATTTCAGAATAACTAAATTATTTAGACATTTTAGATAAAATAAAACATTCAGTTTAGTAAGGACTTAGAACTTTATGACTCTTGACTATTTAGAATAAAACAGTATCTTTGGCATCTTAAAATAAAAGTAAAATGTCACTACAAGAAATTCTAATTCCAAGTATTAAAATCGCAATTCATGAACTTTTCGATGTTACAATCGAGAAAATCGAATTTCAATCGACAAGGAAAGAATTTGAAGGAGATATTACCATGGTGATTTTTCCTTTATTAAAAGTAATAAAAGGGAATCCAGCTGATTTAGGAAATAAAATTGGAAATTATTTGGTCGAAAATGTAATCGAAGTCGAAGCTTTTAATGTAGTTTCAGGTTTTTTGAATATTGTAATTGCTAATGATTATTAT
Organism: Flavobacterium sp.; assembly: GCF_043779715.1. GTDB lineage: Bacteria > Bacteroidota > Bacteroidia > Flavobacteriales > Flavobacteriaceae > Flavobacterium. The sequence continues at coordinate 5,713 of NZ_JAYWDT010000064.1, read as the reverse complement.
ATCAATTTCTTCAACAAAATAAAAACCAACGAACAATTTGGTTTTGTATCTCCAAGTGAAAATGAAAAGGCAATCATGGTCGAATATTCTTCGCCAAACACTAATAAACCTTTGCATTTAGGCCATGTTCGTAATAATCTATTAGGATATTCAGTTGCAGAAATAATCAAAGCTTCGGGGAAAAAAGTATATAAAACACAGATTATTAACGATAGAGGAATTCATATTTGTAAATCGATGCTTGCTTGGCAGAAATTTGGAAATTCAGAAACGCCACAAACTTCAGGTCTAAAAGGCGACAAATTAGTTGGTAAATATTATGTTGAGTTTGATAAAACTTACAAAGCAGAAATTAGCGAATTAATGTCGCAAGGAAAAACCGAAGAAGAAGCTAAAAAGCAAGCGCCAATCATTATCGAAGCCCAACAAATGCTCCTTGATTGGGAAGCTGGAAAACCAGAAGTAATCACTCTTTGGAAAAGCATGAACCAATGGGTTTATGATGGTTTTGCCACAACATACAAAAATTTAGGAGTGAATTTCGATTCTTATTATTACGAAAGTAACACCTATTTATTAGGAAAAGAAGTAGTTCAAATAGGATTAGACAAAGGTGTTTTCGAAAAAGATCCAGACGGTTCCGTTTGGATAGATTTGACAGAAGATGGATTAGATCGTAAAATCGTATTGCGTTCTGACGGGACAGCGGTTTATATGACACAAGATATAGGAACAGCGATTCAACGTGTTAAGGATTTTTCTGATGTTGGTGGTATGGTTTACACGGTGGGTAACGAGCAAGATTATCACTTTAGAGTTTTATTTTTGATATTAAAAAAACTTGGATTCGATTGGGCTTCAAGCTTATTTCATCTATCTTACGGAATGGTCGAATTGCCTTCTGGAAAAATGAAATCACGCGAAGGAACAGTTGTTGATGCTGATGATTTGATGGAAGAAATGACCGAAACGGCTCAAAAATTATCTGAAGATTTAGGCAAACTCGAAGATTATTCTAAAGAAGAAAAAGCCGCATTATATAAAACCATTGGTTTGGGTGCGCTAAAATATTATATGCTTAAAGTAGATCCTAAAAAATCGATGATGTTTAATCCAGAAGAGTCTGTCGATTTTGCAGGAAATACAGGTCCTTTTATTCAATATACTTATGCTCGTATTCAATCTATTTTGCGAAAAGCAAATTTTGATACAGCAGTTACAATTTCGACGGAATTACATCCAAAAGAGAAGGAACTCATCAAGCAAATAGAAATGTATCCTGAAGTGATTCAGAGTGCTGCTAGCAATCATAGTCCGGCTTTGATAGCAAATTACACTTATGATTTAGTAAAAGAATACAATTCGTTTTATCAAACAGTTTCTATTCTTGGTGAAGAAAATCACGACAAAAAAGTATTTAGAGTACAATTGTCTAAAAAAGTGGCCGATACTATAAAAACAGCTTTCAAACTTTTAGGTATTGATGTTCCGGAAAGAATGTAAATAAAAAAATCCGTCTCATTTTTTAATGAGACGGATTTTTTAACTCAAACAAAACTTCAATTCAAAATCATAGGATATTTAATATCTTCTACGCTTAAATAAAATTTTCCTTTTTTGAGATTTAGTAAGTCTAAAAGTTCATATAACTCATATCTATCTATTAGCAGCATAAGGTTTGTTTGCAAGGTAGGAATCGGAATTTTTTTCTCATAAATAGAATTTTCATACTCTTTTTCCCAATAACTAGCATCAATTTTAGATAAATAGGTTTTAAAACTCTCTAGTTCAAAAGGTGTCAAGCTAAAAGTCAAATTCTTGTACGACAATTGGAAATTTTCAGAATGCGTGCATTTAATCAAATTTCCATTCAGGCTTGTGTTTAAAAATTTACACATAGTGTTTATTTTACAATGTAACTATCAATAATTTTGTTAACGTCTTCTCTTGTAGCGTCTGATTTTAGGTCAAATAATTTCATAAATAAAAATTGATCATCCACTTTTTTCTCTAGAGATAAAGTTTTGTTTTTCAAGAAAATTATTTCCCATTGGTCTCTAACTTTTTTCCAAACCGAGTTGTTCTTTTTCCACCAATCTTGCGCTATTTTACATTTAGAATCCTCCACTTTTGTGTACACATCATGTCCTTTTTCTTGTGCTAACAAAACATCTTTTTCGTTATTTTTTCTAATTATTTTAGAATTATCTTGATCGTGAATCCAACCAGTTGCTATTGTTTCGTGCACATTAGTTCGTTGCAAAACATTATAATCATTACGAATAGTATGTTCTCTTCTTGGCAAAGGTGCGTCTGTCGTGTTTTCCCAATAATGTCTTCCATCTGCGTGAATCCAAGTAGCAGCACCTTCATATCTTGGGCTATCATCAACCTGATATACTTTTTGTGTCCATTGTCCTTTTACTTCTTTAGGCTTTAATTGACTAAAATTCCAAGTTGTTTCTTTATTGAACGTGTAAAAATTAGTGTTTTCAAATAACCAATCCTGACGCCAATGTTTTACAATGTCATTTTCATTTTTTCCAACAATTAGTAAATGTTGTAAAGAAACTTTATTGGGTTGGTCTTCTATGAGCTCTATCCATTCTAAGGCAGTGTCATGTTTTACAGGAGATTTTTTATATAAACTATCTTTTGAGTAGCTAAAAGTTTCAGCAAAATTAAATTGCACTTCATAGCAACCACACATCGATTTGATTGCTTTTATGTCTTCTTGTTTTTTTAAATCTTGACTTTTTGCCGACAAACTAGCCAGCATAATAAATGATAAAAATAGAATTGTTTTGATTTTCATAATGTTATGTTTTTATGTTAAATTTCTTTCGCAAATATATTATATTTATTTAGAATAATTAAAAATAAGACATACATTTGTCAAAAATTATTAAGAGAGATTCTAAACAATGAAAAAAATATTTTTAATTTTAACTGTAATCATCCCTTTTTGTATTGGTTTTTCTCAAGAAAAGCGAAGCGATACTGTAAACACAAATAAACTGCAAGAGGTTGTTGTTACTGCAACTCGAACCGAAAGACAGTTATCATCTTTGCCATTACCTGTACAATTAATCTCAAAAGTACAAATTAAACAAACTGGCGCCCTGCGACTTAACGATATCCTCGAAGAACAAACAGGACTGATTATTGTTCCAGATTTTGGTGGCGTTCTCGGTATTCAAATGCAAGGTTTAGACGCTCAATATACATTGATTTTGATTGATGGTGTTCCATTAATTGGTCGTTCGGCAGGAACGCTAGATTTAAGTAGAGTTACGTTAAACAATATTAAACAAATAGAAATAGTCAAAGGTGCATCGTCAAGTTTATATGGCTCTGAAGCATTAGGAGGTGTGATAAATATTATTACCGAAGCTCCAAAAAGCAAAAAAATTAGTGGTGAATTAAATAGTCGTTTGGGTTCGTTTATTACTACAGATAACAACCTGAATTTTGGTTTTGGAGTGAAGAAATTAAGTGTAAATGCATCAATAAATTCTTTTTCGACCTATGGTTACGATTTGGATAAATCCGATAATGAAAAAACCGCTTTGCCTTACAAAAACGTAACTTCTCAACTGCAACTCAATTATAAATTTTCGGATGAATGGAATTTGTTGTTATCTAACCGATATTTCGATCAAAGGAGTAATGTTGAGACTATTGTAAATAATAAAAATGCTTCGGGTAAAACCAAAACCAACGAATTTAATAGTCATTCCAGACTTTTTTACAATCCAAACCAAAATTTAAGTTTTACAGGCGAGTTTTATGCAACTCAATATTTTATAAAAGACGATGTGCGTTTCAATGATACAAATGCCATTTTGTATGATGATTTTTTTAAAGAAAATTTACTTCGTCCTGAGGTAAGAACTTCTCTCAAAAAACGAAATACAACTTATACTTCTGGATTTGGTTACAATTTCAATAATTTAGAAAGAACCTATTTTGCCCAAAAAGCATTCAATAATTCGTATTATGGATTCTTGCAATACGATTATAATCTGAAAGAAAAGTTTAATATTTTGGCGGGTTTACGATATGATAAAAATTTATCGTACGCCTCGGTTTTAAGTCCAAAATTGGCTTTGAATTATCAATTTATCAAACAGTTTTCGGTTCAAGGTTCAGCAGGTTATGGTTTCAAAGCACCCGATTTGCGACAATTATACTTCAATTTCGAAAATCTAGGCGTGGGTTACATTGTTCTCGGTTACAATGTTGCCCCAATTCGATTGGTAGAATTACAATCGCAAGGACGTATTCAAAACAGTATCGTCTCAGCCAATTTTTTCGATAAACCATTAAATCCGGAAACTAGTATTGGCTATAATTTTGGTGTCAAACACAATTTTAAAAATATAAAATCTTCCATAAACATTTTCTATAACCAAGTAAAAAACTTGATTGATACAAGAGCCGTTGCACGACTCACAAACGGACAAAATATATTTAGTTACAACAATATTGGGTCGGTTTTTACAGAAGGTTTAGAGTTCAATTCGTCCGTTAAAATCACAGAAAACATAGAAATATCTGGCGGTTATCAATACCTAATTGCGAAAGACAATGATGTAATTCAAGACATTAAATATAAAAAGGTTTTTGCTCGTGACCCAATTACATCACAATCGTTTGAACTAAAACAATCTGATTATTTCGGATTATTCAATCGCTCCAAACATACCGCAAATTTCAAATATTTTGTGAAAATTCCTATTTGGAATCTCAATCATAATTTCCGAGCAACCTACCGAAGCAAATACGGATTATTTGACACAAACAACAACGCAATTCTTGACAACTTCGATGAATTTGCAAAAGAGTATGTCATTTTTGACACCTCGATTACCAAAAAAATCAAAGAAAAAATTGAAATACAAATCGGAATCGATAATATTTTGAATTTCACCGATACACAAAATGCGAGTAACTACGCAGGAAGATTAACGTATTGTAAAGTGCAATACAATTTTTAAATATTTTAAACCTAATTTATACAATCATGAAGAATTTCAAAACAATTTTAGTATTAGCAATTTCAGTAGCTTTTTTTTCTTGTTCAAAAGACGATGAGCCAACACAAACATCAACACCAACAGCACTAACAGTGCAAACCTTTTCTAATTTGTATGCACCAGTTATAGGCGGTGGCGGACAACCCGTAAGTGGAGATTTTGTAAAATTTAGTTTTGCAACAGGTCAAGTAATAGCTACTGGCGACAACTGGGATATTGCGTTTCGGTCTACAACAATTCTTGTAAACGGTGGCGTTGCAACAACAGGACAACCTGAACGAACTGGGATAGGAGCAGCAAGTATTGTTTCTTCAATATTTTCAAATGTAACTACTGCACCAGTCGATAACTTGTTTAATCAAGATACAGCGACACTAAACGCAATCCCAACAGGCTCAGGCAATGGTTGGTATAATTACAATTCTTCAAACAATGTTATTTCGCCAATTGCAGGAAAAGTAATTGTTGTAAAAACCCACGATGGGAAATATGCCAAAATGGAAATTCTAAATTATTACCAAAACGCACCTGCAAACCCAACAGGAACTGAACCATCAAGATATTACAAATTTAATTTTGTGTACCAACCTAATGGAAGTAAAAATTTTTAAAATTATTCTAATAAAATAAATTATGAAAAAAATAAGTTTATTTATAGTGCTTTTTAGTTTTTT
>NZ_JAYWDT010000063.1:0-9866 GCF_043779715.1 Flavobacterium sp. | reverse complement strand
CGCTTCAAAAGAGCATCTTGTTTTTTAGTATTTTCCGCGGAAATATCTTTTTTTCCTTTTAGAGCAAGTAATTCATCTTTTATGTAACCCAATTGTTGTTCATTAAATTTAGAAATAATGTCTTTGTATTGCTCATAAAGTTCTTGGTTTTTTGAACCCGTAATTTTAGCTTTGGCTAAGAAAAATTCTAAATCGGTATCAATATTCATTTTACCTGGTTCTGCAAAGAAAAGTAAATTGTTATCGATTGAGTTTGAAACACCACGATCAATATATAAATACAACATTTCTGGCGAATCGAGTTTTATTGTACTTTCGAAAGAGGATTTTCCGTTTATAATAATACTGTCAAGAACAACTAATGTAGAGTCTTGAACCCTCTGAATGTATAACTTTCCTTTTTTAAGACCTTTTATATTCCCGGTAATTTCTAAGGTGTTTTCTGATTTTTTTTCTTCACCACAAGAAGTAAGCAATGTGATAGATAATAGTGTAATAATTATTTTGTTCATCATAATTTTAATTTGCCGCAAAATAATAAAAAAATCCTCAATTTGCAGTACAAAATGAGGATTTATATTAATTATAATTTCAGTTATTAACCTTTTAACCAAGCATTTTTAATAGCGCTTTTACTCGCATCGGTTGCTTGTAATCCTTCCGCTTCGTCATAAGGTAGGTTTATTGTTCCTTTTAGTTCACTTTCTTTTCCGTCACGCTTTATTTTTACACTAATAGCCTCGTTTTCCTTCCAATTTTGGCTTAACATGATTAAGTCGTATATATTGTCTAAATTATAATTTGTACCATTTACTGATTTTAGTATATCTCCATTTTTTATTCCCAGAACAGCATAAAAAGCAGGTAATTCTATTTCTGGAAGCACCATTATTTCTTTTGTTTCTTGATTTACGGTAATATAAGGCACTTGTCCTTTTAGGAATACATTTCCTGGAATTTTACGTTTAGATTGTGTTACTCCAACTTTCGCGAAATATTTATCATAAGGAATAGGAGTAGGACCACTTACATAAGTTTCTAAAAATGTTTTTACTTCAGGATAAGTAAATGATACTATTTTATCGAATAATTCATCATCATTAAATGGTTTTGTTACACCGTATTCGTTAGTTAATTTTTGCATTAAGTCTAGAATTCCTCTTTCACCATTGCTATTTTCTCTAATAATTATATCTAAACACATTCCTATTAATGCTCCTTTTTGATATACGTTTAAGTATTGGTCTTTGTATGGTTTATCTAAAACATTTGCACTCATTGTGGTAAATGGGATCGTGTCGTTCATCGCTGCTGCTTGACTAATTTTATCGGACATGCGATTATAAAAATCTTCTTCCGATATTAATCCTTGATTTACTTGGAATAAATTGGCAAAATATTCCGTTACTCCCTCATACATCCACAAATGTTTAGACATTTTAGGTGCATTAAAATCAAAATATTGAATCTCTTTAGAGTGAACTCCAAGTGGTGTTACAATATGAAAAAACTCATGAGAAACAACATCTTTAAGTTGTTCTGCCATTGCTTCTTTTGGCATCATTTCTGGCATGACAACAGTGGTAGATGTTGGGTGTTCTAATGCTCCAAAACCTTTTGCATCAGCTTTTTTCATGTCAGATAAGTACAATAAGACAGCATATTTTTTAGTACTATTTATAGCGCCTAAAAACTTCTTTTGTGCACGCATCATGTTTTCCATTGCTGGAGCAATATCTGCTACTTTATAAGTTCCGTTTGGAGAGTAAAGACTAATTAATATTTCCATATCATCAACTTTAAATGTTGTATAATCTGGTTTAGAATACATAATCGGGTGTTCTACTAAATCGGCATAACGATAAGATTTAAAAACATCTTGCGTGTTGCTAGCATCTGTATCAGTCATAGAAGTTGCTCCAAATAAAGTTGCAGCATGCGAAATAGTTGTAGTGTACGGAACTTCTAATTTGTCTGAAAAATAACCTACAAATCCGTGTGTGTTTAGCATAAAATTTTCAGGAGAAATGTTTGTTCCCGCTGGAGAAAACACATCGCCACCACCAAAATCACCACCACCAGTTTCGGTATCAAAAGTATCATTTACCCAATAGGTTACTTTTTGCAGTTTTTTAGCATTGGTAATTTTCCAAGAATTTTCATCAATTTTTGTTAAAACTAATTCATTTCCTTTTGCGTCGAAAGCTTTTACATTTTCAATATACTTTCCGTAATTATCTGTAGAGTAAGTTCCAGGAACTGTTTTAGGAATGCTAAAAGTTACCATATCGAGATTAGTTGGCGTTGGTAATAGTGTTACCATTACTTTGTCATCTTTAATATTATTTAAATCGATAGAAACATTAACTTCAGGATTTACAGTCGTTGAGCTTGTTTGTGCTGTTTTACAACTTAGTAATACACTAGCAAAAGCAAGTGTGTAAATTATTTTTTTCATTAATTTCTAATTTGAAAGTTTTTTTATAAGTGTATAAAAGTAAATAAAAGTTACGATTTAAATAGTATTATTTAATAAGTTGATTACTTCAACTGGATTTTCAACTTGAATAATCAATTTGTTATAATTCGAATCTTTGAGTTGTACAATAATTGCATTTTTCTTTTTACAAACATCCCAAAAATTGCGTTTGCCTTTTTTTATATAAGTTCCTGCAGTAATAACCCATGGCAGTTGTGTACCAGGTATTTTCCAACCTATCCAAAAAGTAAATTCTTCATCACTTTGAAAAGCCTTTACAATATTCTCTTTTTTGACTATAATTTTGTTTTCAAAAGCCCAAAATTTGTGACTTCCTAGAATATCAAAAACAAATTCGTTCTCGATTGCTGTAACTTTTACCATAATATTTTTTTTTAAGCTATATAATGAACAAAAAAATCCCAACCTTTCGATTGAGATTTTCATGAAAATTAATAATTAAAAATTTCTTCTAATGTAACTACTTCAATTGTTCCTAATTTTTTTAAGGCTTCAAAATCTAAACTTTCCTTTTTACCAATAATTGCCGTATTGTATTTTTTGGTTTTTACTTCTTTATTAAAGAAAGTAGTAGTGTTTTCTAAAGTAAGATTCTGAATGTTTTTGTATACATCGCTTCGATTATCATAATCGAAACCTAGTTTTTTGAGTGCTAATTGACTAAAGAAAATATTAGTTTTTCCAATTCTTGTAGAAGCAATTTGTTTTAAACTTGACTCTTTTGCGTTGTTGAATTGTTTTTCTATTTTTGGCATTTCGTTTAGTAAAACCGAAATAGCATCTACTGCTTGCGGCAGCTTGTTGGCTTGTGTACCAATAGAAACTTGCATATAATCGCTCAAAAGTTTGTCTGCAGGCATTCTGTAAATCGCATTAGCAGAATAAGCAAGCGATTTAGATTCTCTAACTTCTTGAAAAACTATAGAAGATAATCCCGAACCAAAGTAGTTATTAAAAACATTTACAGTTCCTGCATTATTGAAATTGTATTTTTCTCCTTTGGCAATTCGAGTCATTTCTGCCTGAACCATGTCATAATTTGCAAAATATACTTTGTCTTGTGTTACTGGTTCTGCATATTCTTTTGCTGTAGGAATCGCTTTGTTTGCATTTAGATTATGATTTTTTTCTAACGAAGCAAGAATTGGTTTCAAATCATTTCCGTAAAAGAAAATTTGGTGCTCGTAATTGTTTATGTCTTTTAGTAAATCTGTCAACTCAGAAGCTTTCATTTCTTTTAGTTCTTGTTCAGAAAGAATATCTCTAAAACGAGAATTAGCACCATATTTTGCATAATTTGTCAATGCGTTCATGATGTTTTCTTTGCGTTTTTTTGCGTTACTTCGGGTGTTCAAAAGTGTAGCAACGGTTGTATTATAAACTTCTTGATCTGGTTTTACATTTTTCATTAAGTTTTCTAATAAGGCAACACCTTTTGGCAAATTACTTTCTAAACCAGAAAGAAAAATGTAGCTTAAATCGTTTCCAGCACTTACTGAATAGGTAACTCCAATTTTGTAAAACTCTTTTTTAATGTCTTCGACACTCATCGTATCAGTTCCTAGATAATCTAACATTTCGATAGCTAATGGCAGTTTCTTGTTGTTATCCGAACCCATATTAAAAATATAATACAGCTTAGCAATCTCATTGGTTTTGTTTTTCACAAAACTTACCGTCGTATTTTTTAGCTTTTTAGTTTGAATTTCTTTTTTAAAATCGACAAAAACAGGAGCTAAATCTCCAGAATTTATTTTAGAAAACGTTTTGTAAAATTCCGATTGTGCATCTCTGTTTAACTGAATAGGAGTGATTCCAGGATTAGAAACACGAACTAATTTGTCATTTATGCCTTTGGTTTTATATACTGCAACGTAGTTGTCTTTGTAAAAATCATTAGCAAATTGTACCACATCGGCTTTGGTAATTTTCGATGCTTCGTCAGTTTCTGCAATAATATCACTCCAATTTCTACCTTGAATGAATGATTGGTAAATCGTTGTTGCCAAACCATCTCCAGTTTCAAAAGTTTTCATGACATCAAGCTTCATGTTATTGATGATAGCAGGAATCATCATTTCGTCGAAATTTCCTTTTTTAACCTTATCAATTTCGGCAAGTAACATTTTTTCGCCATATTCTAATGTTTGACCATCTTTTGTAGATAAAGCTAAAGCTTGGTAACCATAATCGTTGAAAGTTGTTGAAAATGCACCAGCACTTAATGCTAATTGTTTTTGGTTAATATTACTATCTATAAGACCAACATCTCCAGAATTTGATAAAATACTAGAAGTAATATCTGATAGTAATGCTTCTTTTGTTCCTGCTCCTGCAGTTCTCCAAGCTAGCATCAATCGTTCGGCAGTAGGACTTTTCACTTCGCTTCTTACTACCGAAGTTATAGGTTTTTCGGTTACTAATTTGAATTTTGGAAGTTCTTTGTACTTCATTGTTCCAAAATAAGAATCTACCATTTTGATGGTTTTGTCAAATTCTAAATCACCAACTAAAACAACTGCCATATTATTTGGAACATAATATGTGTCAAAATAATTATGAATAGCCACCATAGATGGATTTTTTAGATGTTCTGATTTTCCAATCGTTGTTTGTTGCCCGTAAGGTGTTGTTGGGAACAAATCTTTCATCAATTGATAATTTACCAATCGTCCGTCGTTGTCTTGTGCACGGTTGTATTCTTCGTAAACTGCTTCAAGTTCAGTATGAAAAAGACGTAGAACCAATTCTGAGAAACGTTCTTTTTCGACAATCATCCATTTTTCCAGTTCGTTTGCTGGAATATTGTTTTTATAAACCGTTTCGTTTAGCCAAGTGTGGGCATTTGTTCCTTTTGCTCCCAATGAAGAAATAAGTTTGTCATACTCATTTGCCACAGAATATTTTGAAGCTTCTTGCGAAACTTCATCGATACGTTTGTATAACGCTTTCTTTTTTTCGGGATCGGTTTCGGCTTTGTGTTGTTCGTATAAATCGGAAATTTGTGCGATTAGTTTTTTTTCAATTTCCCAATTTTGAGTTCCAATTTTGCTAGTTCCTTTAAACACCATGTGTTCTAAATAGTGAGCCAATCCAGTATTATCGGATGGATCATTGTTAGAGCCTGTTTTTACAGGAATATAAGTTTGTATTCTTGGCTCGTCTTTATTTTGAGCTAAATATACTTTTAGTCCGTTTTGTAATGTGTAAACGCGAACGCCAGTTTTATCATTTTTTACTACTTCGTAAGAGTAACCTTGGTTATCTTTCTTTTTTTCGGTAGTGGTTGTTTGTGCATTCATTGTTGTGATACCTAGTATTAAGCAAGTGGTTAAGATTTTTATTTTCATTTGTTTTTTAGTTTGTTTCAAAAATAGGGAAATGATATAGTAATTTTCTGAAAGTTATGTTAAAAATAGGGTTGAATTTTAGGAGTCATTTTGTGTTAGGGATAGAAACGGAAATCCTTTTTTGAGGCTTTTTGCCGATAAAAAAGATTGAAGTGCATAGCCCGACCCTTGTGGTAACACCCTAATAGAAACAAAAAATCCCAATCTTTCGACTGGGATTTTCTTATAGTAAGTAATATAAATTTATTGTTGATAAAACGTTATTTTACTTTGTTAAGTATTGTTTTGAAAGCTACTGGGTGATTCATAGCTAAATCCGCAAGAACTTTACGGTTCAATTCGATATTGTGCTTATTCACTTTACCCATGAATTGTGAATAAGACATTCCTTCCAATCTAGCTCCAGCGTTGATACGTTGAATCCATAAAGCACGGAAATTTCTCTTATTTACTTTTCTATCACGGTAAGCGTAGCACATTGCTTTCTCAACCGCGTTTTTCGCAACTGTCCAAACGTTTTTACGACGACCAAAGAAACCTTTGGCTAGTTTCATTACTTTTTTTCTTCTTGCTCTTTTAGCAACTGAATTTACTGATCTTGGCATAATTTTAATGTTTTTTTGTAGTAAGGCGACTTGAATTTAATCGAAAGTACTTAATGGCCCACTCCAAGGTTATTTTAAATAATTTTTAACCTAAAGATTATTTAGGCAAAAGTAGTTAGGCAAAAGGCAAAAGTTTCAAAAACTTATGGCTATTGACTTTTTACTAATGGCTTCCTAGATAATTCTTAATTGTTGTTTGATGCTTTTCATATCTGTTTTGTGAACTAGCGCTGAATGTGTCAAAGCTAATTTACGTTTTTTAGATTTTTTGGTCAAAATATGACTTTTGAAAGCATGCTTTCTTTTAATCTTTCCAGAACCAGTAACTTTAAATCGTTTCTTGGCGCTAGATTTGGTTTTCATTTTAGGCATTTTTCCTAGTTTTTTTTAATTTATTCTTACTTACTATCTTTACGAGGAACGAAGCAATCCATTATCGTTCATCAATATTCTTATCTTGTAATTGCACAAAAGCAATTCGCTATCGTACTGTCATTGCGAGGTACGTGACAAAGTAATCTGTCGTCTTATTCAGTTTCTTTATCGCCAGAACTAGGTTGAGCTTCTGTATTTTTCACAACTGGTTTTTGTTGATTTTCCTTTGCTTTTGGCGGCGATTGTGTCGATTTACCTTTTTTAGGCGCAATAAACATAATCATTCTTTTTCCTTCCAAAACTGGCATAGCTTCAACTTTTCCATGTTCTTCAAGATCTGTTGCTAATCTTAACAATAATATCTGACCTTGATCTTTATAGATAATCGAACGCCCTTTAAAAAATACAAATGCTTTTAGTTTTGAACCTTCTTTAAGGAACTTCTCAGCATTTTTTCTTTTAAATTCGTAATCATGCTCATCTGTTTGAGGACCAAAACGAATCTCCTTAACTACAATTTGAGTAGATTTAGCTTTTAGCTCTTTTTCACGTTTCTTCTGCATGTAAACGAACTTCTTATAGTCCATGATTTTACATACAGGCGGTTCTGCGTTTGGAGAAATTTCAACTAAATCCAACTCTAATTGGTCAGCTAGTTTCATTGCGTCCGAAGTTTTTATAACTCCTGGTTCAACATTTTCTCCTACAAGACGTACTTCTGGAACACGAATAAAGTTGTTTATTCTGTGTTCGTCTTTTTTTTCTACTCGAGGCTGGTAACCTCTACTGTTTCTAATTGCTATGGCTCTTAATTTTTAGTTAAACTTCAAATGTTTTTAATGTTTTGCTTATTTCATCGTTTACAATTCTAGCAAATTCGTCTATTGTAACCGTAATATTTCCTTTTCCTTCTTGTCCGTGACGACGTATAGAAATGGTATTATTTTTCTCTTCTTCCTCGCCTACAATCAACATAAACGGGGTTTTTTGCATTTCTGCATCTCTAATTTTTCTTCCAATCGACTCATTTCTGTTGTCAATTAGGGCGCGAATTTCGTGATTTTCTAGCAGATTTAAAACTTTTTTCGCATATATTTCATATTTATCACTCAAACACAAGATTGTAGCTTGTTCTGGCATTAGCCAAAGTGGGAAATTTCCTGCTGTATGTTCTAATAAAATGGCTATAAATCTTTCCATCGAACCAAAAGGAGCACGGTGAATCATTACGGGTCTGTGTAGCTGATCGTCAGATCCTTTGTAAGTCAATTCAAAACGTTCAGGTAAGTTATAATCTACCTGAATAGTTCCCAATTGCCAACTTCTACCCAAAGCATCTTTGACCATAAAGTCTAATTTTGGACCATAGAAAGCGGCTTCTCCATATTCGACAACTGTATTTAAGTTTTTATCACGAGCAGCATTGATAATAGCATTTTCTGCTTTTTCCCAATTTTCGTCACTACCTATATACTTATCTCTATTTTCTTTGTCTCTTAATGATATTTGAGCTGTAAAATTTTCGAATCCTAACGAACCAAATACATATAATACTAGGTCAATTACTTTTTTGAATTCCTCATCCAACTGGTCTGGTGTACAAAAAATATGCGCATCATCTTGTGTAAATCCTCGAACACGAGTTAATCCGTGTAATTCTCCACTTTGCTCATATCTATATACAGTTCCAAATTCAGCATAACGTTTTGGTAAATCCTTATATGACCAAGGTCTTACATTGTATATTTCACAGTGATGTGGGCAATTCATAGGTTTCAATAAAAACTCTTCACCTTCAGCTGGAGTTGAAATAGGTTGAAAACTATCTGCTCCATATTTTGCGTAATGTCCTGACGTTACATACAATTCTTTCTGACCAATATGTGGTGTGACAACTTGCTCGTAACCACCTTTTTTCTGAGCTTTTTTCAAAAATTGTTCCAAACGATCTCTCAAAGCAGCACCTTTAGGCAGCCATAATGGTAACCCTTGGCCTACTTTTTGAGAAAAAGCGAACAATTCTAATTCTTTACCTAATTTTCTATGATCACGACGTTTTGCTTCTTCAAGCAGTTCTAAATAATCAGTTAAATCCTTTTGTTTCGGAAACGAAGTTCCGTAAACTCGAGTCAATTGTTTGTTTTTCTCGTCACCACGCCAGTAAGCACCAGCAATGCTCATGATTTTTACAGCTTTAATAATTCCAGTATTCGGAATATGTCCACCACGACACAAATCAGTAAAAGTAGCATGATCACAAAAAGTAATCGTACCATCTTCTAGATTCGAAATTAGTTCAGTCTTATATTGGTTGTCCTTATATAATTCTAAAGCATCTGCTTTCGTAACAGGACGTAATTTAAACTCATGTTTTTCTTTCGAAATCTCTAAAATACGATTCTCAATATTTTTGAAATCAGCTTCTAAAATTTTAGTATCACCAAAATCTACGTCATAATAAAATCCATTATCAATTGCAGGACCAAGAGTCAATTTCAAACCAGGATACATTTCCTCTAAAACTTGTGCCATGACATGTGAAGTCGAATGCCAAAAAGCTTTCTTCCCATCTTTATCATTCCAAGTATATAGAACAAGCGAACCGTCCGTCGTCAATTCCGTCGAAGTTTCCACCGTATTATTATTAAAAGCTGCCGAAATCACGTTTCTAGCCAAACCTTCACTAATACTTTTGGCAACATCCATAGGAGTTACGCCATTCTCAAACTCTTTAACCGAACCGTCAGGTAATGTAATCTTAATCATCATTATAATTTTGTGAATGCAAATATAGCAGTTTCACAAAACACACACAATATATATAAGGTATGTTTTTTTATTTTTTATTTAGGGCGTGTCCCTTCTCGAAAAGCTACGGGTCGGGCTATTCGTTACAAGTCCTCGCACTTCCTTCGTCAGGCTTTGGGCTTTTCATTACTATCCCTCACGCGCAGAAGTAATTCTTCAGCCATTCAATTTCGCCACAAACGGCATAAATCCGTTTAAATCTGCGTTTTGATTTATCAAATCCGTATC
>NZ_JAYWDT010000062.1:0-22103 GCF_043779715.1 Flavobacterium sp. | reverse complement strand
AAGAAAAAATGGCATTAACAATAACCGATGCAACTTTTGAGGAAGTTGTATTAAAATCATCACAACCAGTATTAGTAGATTTTTGGGCAGCTTGGTGCGGTCCTTGCAGAATGGTTGGTCCAGTTATCGAAGAAATCGCAACTGAATTTGAAGGAAAAGCAGTAGTTGGTAAAGTAGATGTTGACGCAAATCAAGAATTTGCTGCAAAATACGGCGTTAGAAATATCCCTACAGTTTTAGTTTTCCAAAACGGAGAAGTTGTAGGAAGACAAGTAGGTGTAGCGCCTAAGCAAACTTATGCTGATAGTTTGACGGCTTTGTTGTAAGAAATAAGTCAAAATAATTTTTAGAGGTCTAACGAAAGTTAGACCTTTTTTGTTGTGCGAATTCTCATTATATTTGAAGTATGAATATAGATAGCCAAATAGCCAAAATATCCAGTTTTCAACATTTAGAATTACTTGCCAATCAAATTGTGGAAGGTTTTATTTCAGGAATGCACAAAAGTCCGTTTCATGGTTTTTCTGCCGAATTTGCTGAGCATAAAGTGTATAATTCAGGCGAAAGCACCAAACATATCGATTGGAAATTGTTTGCCAAAACGGATAGGCTTTATACTAAAAAGTACGAAGAAGAAACCAATTTGCGTTGCCATCTTATTATAGACAATTCGTCTTCGATGCATTATCCTAAACTAAAAGAGAATCAGTTTTTTTATGAAAACAAGATTGGGTTTTCGGTTTTGGCATCGGCGGTTTTGATGAAATTACTCAAAAAGCAACGTGATGCTGTTGGGTTAAGTATTTTTTCTGACACTTACGAATATTACGCTCCCGAAAAAGGAAGCGAGCGTCACCATCGCATGTTGCTAAATAAATTAGAAAACGCACTGCAAATACCAAAAGACACTAAAAAAACGGATACGATTACTTTCTTGCATCAAATTGCCGAAAAAATGCACCGTCGTTCCATGATTGTTCTCTTTACAGACATGTTTCAGCCAGAAGATGATGAACGTTTGTTTAAAGCCTTACAGCATCTTAAACACAACAAACATAAAGTAGTTTTGTTTCATGTTATTGATAAAAAAACAGAACTAAATCTTGATTATGACAACGCACCACGTAAATTTATCGATTTAGAAACTGGTGATGAGGTAAACCTTTTTGCCGAAAACATAAAAAAAGACTACGAAAAAGCGGTAAATGATTACTTCGAAAAAGTAGCAAATACCTGTTCGTTGTATAAAATAAAGTATGTTCCTGTCTCTGTCGATGAAAATTTCGAAAAAATAATGACAACGTATCTAGTTGAAAAACAAAAATTTGGGTAGTATGTGGAATAAAATTTTAAAAATATTTTAAAAAACATTTGCGAAAGTTAAAAAACATTGTATCTTTGCAACCGCAATTAAGCAGAGGTTTGGTAGTTCAGTTGGTTAGAATACGTGCCTGTCACGCACGGGGTCGCGGGTTCGAGTCCCGTCCAGACCGCTAATTGGGAAAGGTTTCTAGAAATAGAAACCTTTTTTGCCCAATAAAAGTTTTTAAGATTAGTTGTGTTGTTTAAGCTACGAATTTGTAACTCGTAGCATGTTTAGTAATCTCGTCCCTAAAGAGGAGATGAAAAACGGGTTTAGTAGTTAGACCAATGAAAAGCTTTTCACTTTATTGTGAATGGCTTTTTTGTTTTTTAGTCAACTTTCTAAGTTTATTTAAAGGTTAAAAAAGGCACGCTTTTAGGTATACTCAAAATAAAAAAAAGGCAAACTACTTTTAATTTTTTAGGCAAATAATTTTCCTGCATTTTGCCAAGTCACATATACAAAAGTGCCTAAAAATAACATGCAAATCATAAACTTCATAAAAGTAGAAGCCAGAAAACCTAATAACGAACCTGTAGCTGCTTTTAATGCTCGTTTTTTGTCCTGAGAATTGTAAATAATTTCCCCCAAAAAAGCACCAGCAAAAGCACCAAGAACAAACCCAAATGGAATAGGGATGAAAAATAACCCTAAAACGAGTCCGATATTTGTTCCCCAAACGCCATAGGAACTCCCGCCAAATTTTTTCGTTCCTTTCGATGGAATTATGTAATCTAAAACCGAAATAATAATAGTTAATACCAACGTAAATCCAAGAACCCAGTAATTGTTTGGCACGGCATCAGTCAGGTACAAAAATAATAAACCAACCCAACTAACGCTTGGTCCAGGTAAAACAGGTAAAAAGCTGCCAAAAACGCCTGTAATAACACAAATAAAACCTGCAAGGAATAATAAAGTATCCATAAATTAAATTTTACTATTTTTGAAAAATAAAATTACACAATAAACCATAACGATTTACACCGTTTGTAGATGAAAAAAATAATAACATTACTTTTTTTGGTTTCCATTTTTCAAGGTTGTCAGTATTTTGAAAAGAATGTACCAGTCAAAGAAGATTTGCTTCAGCAGGAATTAAAAAAAATAAATTGGGATGAAGTCGATGATTTTCCGAGTACCGTTCAATGCGATTCCATCAACGATAAAATCGCTAGAAAACAATGTTTTTTCAATTTTGTGACAAACAATATTCAAGAAAAATTGATTCAAGATTCTATCAAAATTTTATTCCCAAAAATTGATACGATTCCAATGAAAATTACTGTTTTTGCTGATGCTAAAATGCAATTCGAACCCAATCTTACAAAATACAACATGGTTTATGACGCAACAAAATTAGATAGTATTTTACAAGTAAAATTGTTAGATTTTCCTGCTGTCGAACCAGCTATAAAACGCGGAATAAAAGTAAAATCGCAGTTTGTATTGCCAATAATTTTAAAGTAAATTTTCAGGAGCAATTTCCCGCTTTTCACTACAATCTTTTTCTTTTCTCGTTCCAAAAAACGAGACAAAAAAAAGGATTTTCGTTTCAATCGGGGCTAGGGTATTCCGGTTTTTTAGGAAAGTTATTTTTTAAAAATTCGTCCTTTCCAACTATAACTTCCAAAAAAAGAATAAATCCCAACCGAAACACAAAACAAAGGATATAAAAAACTACCAAATAAAAGGTAATTTAAACGTGTTTTAAAAAAAGAACTGGTTTTATAAAGTAAAATAAAATCAACAAGAAATTTCGATAATAAGAGGAATATAAAGAAATTAAGATTCATCATTTCTAAAAACAAAAAACAAAAACTCAAAATCCAAAGAAGATTCATCACCAAAAGAGAAATACCCAATTGTTTGCTATAAAAACTATTGTAATTTCCAGTTTTACTTGCCCAGCGAACTCTTTGATGAAACAAATCTTTCCAAGTTTTTTCCGTTTTTGTTTGCACAATTACCGATTCCGATTTTAAGAAATGAATATTATTTCTGTCCTTCTCAATTGCTTTTTGTAACAAGAAAACATCATCACCACTTGCAATTTTATTATTTCCATCGAAACCATTTAGCTCATAAAAAAATGTTTTTTGATAACAAAAATTTGCTCCATTACACATAAATGCTTGTTTGTTTCCAAAACTGCCAATCGTTGTACCTTGCAAACTCAAAAAATCCAATTGCTGAAAAGCATCTAAAAAACTATGATTTGTTTTATAAAAAACACCAGCAGCAATCATTTTCGGATTGTTTTTATGGATAAAATCATCAAATGTATTAAGCCAATTTTCTTGAACCAAACAATCGGCATCAGTAGTAATAATCCAATCATTTTTAGCGACAGCAATAGCAGTATTTATCGCATCTTTTTTTGGCGAATTTGTTTTTCTAATATTGTCAATTATTTGAATTTTGAATTTTGAATTTTGAATTTTGAATTTTTCTTTTGAATCATCATCAACTAAAATTACTTCAAACAAATCATTCGGATAATTTAGTTTTTCAATTGACGATAAAAGCTTTGGTAAATTTTCCTGTTCATTTCTAAACGGAACAATGATTGAAAATTTGGTTTTTGGCTGTAAATTTTCACTTTCAAAAGATTTCACTTTCGTAAAGCCGTAAACTATCCAAATGATATTCAGCAAATACCAAATCGTAATACAAACAAAAAGACAACTTACGATTTCCATTGTGTTTTGAAATTTAAAACATAAAAACTACCCATAATTACAGGAATGACCACATTTAGAAACCACATCAATGTCGTTACAAAAACTACAATCCATTCGTTTACGCCCAATAAAGAGAAAAAATAAACAGCGACACTACCTTTTACTGCAAAATCTAAAAACTGAAAACTAGGCAGCGATGAAGCCAAAAAATAAACTGTCGCAATGGTTGCTATGAGTGTAAAATAAGGCAAATGAACATCGAAAGCGATAAGCAAAAAGTAGTATTGATGCGAAAATATAAGGTAACGAGCAATTCCTAACAAAGTGTTTTTTTGATGAATGTTTTTTGGAATCTTATTTAGTTTCTCTATAAATTTTGAGATGGAATATCCTTTAATATCGATTTTTTTTGTAAAAAAGGCTAAAATTAAGAATCCAAAACATAAAGACAAAATAACTAAAACCCAAAACTTATAACCCAATATCAAAAGGCCAATTGTTCCCAAAACAACTGTCAAAATTAATTGTATTCCGTTGCAAAGTAGATTTAAAAAAACGATTTTTTTTGTTTTATCTTTTTCGAAATACAAAGCTTTTCCTGCATATTCTCCAATGCCGTTTGGTGTGAAAATGCCAGCAGTAAGTGATGCTAAAACTTGCTTTGCAGCTTCGTCAATAGTAATTATTTTGAAAGAAGAAACTAAATTTTGCCATTTCAAAATTTCAAGAAAACGATTGGCGAAACTCAAAAATAATATAAAAATGATTCCGCCAATAGATTGATTTTTTTTAAACAAAACAATAAATTTATTCCAATCTAACTTGTCATTGGTCGCTAATTGGTTATAAATAAAATAAAATGCACCAACAACAATCAAAAGTTTGATGGCAAGTATGAGGAATTGTTTAGCTTTGTGAGAAATTAAAATCATTGGTGCAAATAACGGAAAAATTCTTTATGAATTTCTGTATTTTCTCTATGACCCTAGCGATAGCGAATAGACGAAGTAATCTCTGTGTAATAACAAATGGCAAACGAACGTATCATATTAGGAATCGACCCAGGAACAACCATTATGGGTTTCGGACTCATAAAAGTCATTAATAAAAAAATGGAGTTTTTGCAACTCAACGAATTAATTCTAAGCAAATACGACAATCATTATCAGAAACTAAAAGTAATTTTTGAACGAACTATCGAATTGATTGAGACACACAATCCTGACGAAATCGCTATTGAAGCACCGTTCTTTGGTAAAAACGTACAATCGATGCTCAAGTTAGGAAGAGCACAAGGAGTTGCAATGGCGGCAGGACTTTCTAGAGATATCCCCATTACCGAATACGAACCGAAGAAAATAAAAATGGCGATTACCGGAAACGGAAATGCCAGCAAGGAACAAGTAGCGAAAATGTTGCAACAATTGTTAGGACTAAAAGAATTACCCAAAAATCTGGATAGTACCGATGGTTTGGCAGCAGCAGTTTGTCATTTTTTCAATTCTGGAAAAGTGGTTGGAACAACAAGTTATACAGGTTGGGACGCTTTTGTGAAGCAGAATGAAGAACGAGTAAAAAAATAATTTTGGCAGGAATCTACATTCACATACCATTTTGCAAGCAAGCTTGTCACTATTGTGATTTTCATTTTTCGACTTCGTTGAAGAAAAAAGACGAGATGGTTTTGGCTATTGCCAAAGAAATCGCAATGCGTAAAAATGAATTTGAAGACGACCTGATAGAAACCATTTATTTTGGTGGTGGAACACCTTCAATATTGAACATTTTAGATTTAAAGTTTTTGATTGATGAAGTTTACAAACATTACAAAGTTTCCGAAAACCCCGAAATTACAATAGAAGCCAATCCTGATGATTTATCCGAAAATCGAATTATCGAATTATCCAACAATCGAATAAACCGTTTGTCCATAGGAATTCAGTCTTTTTTTGAAGAAGATTTACAATTGATGAATCGCGCTCATAATTCGGCAGAAGCCAAAAAATGTTTGGAAATAGCCACGCAATATTTCGATAATATTTCGATCGATTTAATTTACGGAACGCCAGGATTGAGTAACGAACGTTGGTTACAAAACATTCAAATCGCTTTAGATTTGAATATTCCACACATTTCGAGCTATGCCTTAACGGTCGAACCAAAAACAGCTTTACACAAGTTTATCAAAGACGGAATTATCCCGCAGCCTGATGATGCTGTGGCTCACGAGCAATTTTTAATACTGGTTGATACTTTAGGAAAAAATAAATTCATTCATTATGAATTATCGAATTTCGGAAAAGAAAATTATTTTTCTAGAAACAATTCTGCATATTGGTTGGGCAAAAAATATATAGGAATTGGCCCTTCAGCACACAGTTATGACGGAAAAAATCGCAGTTGGAACGTTTCTAACAATGCTATTTATTTAAAATCAATATCCGAAAATCGATTACCGTCAGAAACAGAAACTTTATCAAAAACAGAGAGATACAACGAATATGTAATGACTGGCTTGCGAACTATTTGGGGAGTTTCTTTAGATAAAATCGAAAATGAATTTGGAGAGAAATATCTCAAATATCTCATCCAAAATGCACAAAAACACTTAGACGATGCAAAGCTTATTTTAGAAAATAATGTTTTACGAATAACAAGAGAAGGAAAATTTTTTTGTGACGGAATTGCGTCTGACCTGTTTTGGGTATAAGCTATTTTTCTTTTATCAGTAACAAGCCTTCGTTAAAATTATATTCATCCTTATTTGAATAGTTTGATTTATTTAAAGAGTTAAAACTCATTCTGAATTCATAATTTTCTATACTGCTTTTAATAAATAAATCATCGGCATCAATGTCACCAGATGCCTTGTTGTATTTCTTAAAAACAGCTTTTATGTGAGGTGTAAGGTCAACGGTTTCTTTCGAATTTAGGCTTATTTTTAGAAATCCACCTTCGTTAGTCATCCTCTCAATTTTGAAAGTGTCGTTTTTTATCTTGATTTCTGTGGTTCCATATTCCGGTATTGTGATAATGTATTGATAATTCTCAACATCATAATATGTTTTTTTGGAATTGAGATTAAGATAAGTCGTCGATTCTTCATTGGATGTGGGTACAACATTGCTAAAAAATGCTGAATAATTCCAAAAATTACCATTTTTATATTCTTCTTTGGCCTTGATACTGTCTGTTAGAAATTTTTTCAAATATTCTTTTTCAAATCGTTCATTTAGAAAGTCGAATTTATCAGTAACCTGTTTTGCAATACTGTCAGTAATTTTTTTATTGAAATTGATTTTACCGTTATCTAATAAATTATTCGTAATTAAGATTTTTTCCAGTTCTTTTTTCTGGCTTCTTTTTGCTACCGAAAAAGTATTGAAATAAGGGAAAATTAAGGCGAATAAACCAAATAAAAACAATGAGATTGGGATGAACTTTATAGAGCTTTCTTTTTGGAAGACAAAATAAAGTACCACAGCCGAAAGCCATAAGGCTAATAAAAGTACAAAATAACGGGGTTCTGTAAATCCGTATTGTAAAAGCCGAGTAAAAATAGCCGTAAATAATAAAACCATCAGTGGAATCAGACTGAAGTAAAATATTTTGCTAAACATTTTCACCCATGATCTTGTTGTGGCTTCTTTTAAAGGATGAACCAGCAGTAAGGCTAAAATCCCAACAACAGAATAGGCTAAAATCAAATATGATACCCAGCCGCGTGGCAATTCCCAAGCCAAAAGGATTTTTCCAGAATAAAAATATAGAATAACCACATAAATGAAAAGCAACGGAATAAGGATAAACTGGGTAAAAAATTTTAAAACAACAGGGTATGTGCTTTCTTTTTCTAAATACTCAAGCCCATTTTCATTAAAAAGCAGAAAAATGAATGTACTTCCGAAAATGGCCATCAGAAAAAAGATTTCAGGATAAACCTTATCGTCAAAATGAAATGAAAAAAGTTGGTCAACCGAAACGACAGCAAGTTCTACACCAGCGGTTAAGACTCCGGTGAAAATCATTGTCAGCGCAAAATTGATAAACAGATTTTTGTTATATTCCCAAAATTTTTTTTCTGGATTTCCTGTAGTTATATACGGAATAAAAGCCACGAGTAAATGTAATAATACATAAGTTGGAATAATGATAAAGGCATACACTTCGTTAAAATCGTCTTTATTTTGCGGAAGTATAAAGTAATATCCAATCAAAAAAAGCAGCCCTATCACAGTTAGTAAAAGTTGTTTGCCTATGCGCTGTGAAAGCATTTTTAAGGCAAAAAATAATGAAATTCCAAATGACGTGCAGAAGATAATCTTGATATGGAAAAAATTCTCGTCGGTACTCGAGTTGGTCTCAATAGCATAAATTACGGTTAGTGACATTATGAAAGACGTCAGTAAGATCATCGGATAATTTACCAATGTCTGATTGGCTTTTTGGAAAATTTCGGTAAGTTTTTTATTCATTTTTTGGCTCTGTAACGGATAGAAATGTAAATTTACAAAAATTCGGATTAAACTATGTTAGCACTCATCAATAATCAAGAAATAAATTTATCAAAACCCATTGATATTTCCATTCCGTTAACCAATACAAACGAAAATCCTATTGCGTGGTATCTCGACAAACCAGAAATTGATCCTGTAAAAGTAGGCGATTGGATAGGAAAAGTTTCGGAAGGAAAATCATCAACAAATTTTAATAATATATTTTTCAATCCGCACGGACACGGAACACACACTGAGTGCTTAGGACATATTACGAGAGATTTTTATAGCATTAACCAATGTTTGAAGCAGTTTTTCTTTACTGCCGAATTAATTTCGGTCGAGCCAAAAAATATTAATGGTGATTTAGTTATTACATTAGAACAAATCGAAAATGCTTTAAATAATAAAATGCCTGAGGCGATTGTTATTAGAACCTTACCCAATATAGAAGTGAAAAAGCACAAAAAATATTCACATACCAATCCGCCGTATTTGGCCGAAGATGCAGCGGTTTTTATTCGAAAAATCGGAATCCAACATTTGCTAATCGATTTGCCAAGCGTAGATAGAGAAGAAGACGAAGGGAAATTGTTGGCACACAAAGCCTTTTGGAATGTAAAAAACATCAATAATCTAAACGAAGATGCAAGACTAAATTGCACTATTACCGAACTGATTTTTGTAGATAACACAATACTTGACGGAAGTTATATACTAAACCTACAAATTGCTTCGTTTGAGAATGATGCCAGTCCAAGTAAACCCATTTTGTATAAAATATGATAATTGTTTCTACCGATAAAAACAAACTAAATATTCCGTTCATTCAAAATTTTTTGAAAGATGTCTATTGGGCAGCAGGAAGAACGATCGAAGAAGTTCAAACAACGATTGATAGTTCATTTTGCTTCGGAATTTATCTAAATGATGAGCAAATAGGCTTTTGTCGAGTGATTACAGATTATGTTGTTTTTGCTTACGTGATGGATGTTTTTATAACCGAAGAACATCGAGGAAAAGGTTATTCGTCGATTCTTATCGAAAATATGATGAATGAACCAGAGTTAAAAGAAGTCAAAATTTGGCGATTGGCAACTTCCGATGCACATTTTTTGTATAAAAAATTCGGATTCAATGCTTTGGCAACACCAGAAAAAATGATGGAGAAAATTATAAAATAGAAACATGAACATTCAACAATTATACGAGTTTTGTCAAGCCAAAAATGGTGTTACCGAACATTTTCCTTTCGATGAAGATACTTTAGTGTTTAAAGTTGGTGGAAAAATATTTTGCTTAGCTTCATTAAAAGGATTTGAAAACGGAAATCCTTCGTTGAATTTGAAATGTAATCCCGAAAAGGCACTCGAGCTTCGGGCGGAATATGAAGCTATTAGACCTGGTTATCACATGAGTAAAGTGCACTGGAATACTATCGATTTGAATAAAGATGTTTCCAATAAAATGTTATGTG
The DNA here is from genome assembly GCF_043779715.1 of Flavobacterium sp. Taxonomy (GTDB): domain Bacteria; phylum Bacteroidota; class Bacteroidia; order Flavobacteriales; family Flavobacteriaceae; genus Flavobacterium. The sequence continues at coordinate 12,083 of NZ_JAYWDT010000062.1, read as the reverse complement.
AATTGATAAATCATTCCTATGATTTGATATTTAAAACTTTGACTAAAAAAATCCAAAACGAAATAAACGAATCTTAAGAAAAGGCATTACTTTTGATTTATATTTTAGTAATTATAAAATTATCACAACAAAATGATTGACAATTTAAAAAAAATATTAAACGAAGACCAAGACCCGAAGGCCATAGAGAAAATCACGGCTAAATTAGAATCTTTATTAATGAAAAATGAAGAAGTGGGTTATATTGGTGTGCAAAAAAAACCAGCCATTACTGTTTTTCCGGATAGTATAGTAATGACTAACAAAAGAATCATTATTTGCAAACCTAAAAACTTAGGCTTGTCTATGGATTTTATCGATTATGATTGGGATGATATTGGAGGTGCTTTCGTAAAAGAAAATATTTTAGGATCTGAATTTTCTTTTTCAACTAAAACAGAATTGGTTATTAGCATCGATTATATTCCTAAAAATCAAGCTCGAAAATTGCACACTTTTGCAAAAGAACAAATGGATTTACTAAAAAATCCTATTGTTATTACTCCAATTATTGAAGAAATTACCGAAGAGGAACCCATTCCTGTTTTAGATACAATTCCTTATGAAGAAGAAGTTATTGAGGAAATTGAAACGGAAGAAGTAACTAATTTTGCCGAAATTATGCCAGTGATATCAACGTATTCTGAGCCGGTTTCTGAAGCTGTAAATACAACTTCTGCCGAGAAAAAAATAAGCGAAATGAGTAGCGACGAATTGTTTTCGAAACTTCAAAACTATAAAAAACTCCTCGATAACGGGCTGATTCTTCAAGGGGAATACGACACTTATAAAAAAGAAATATTGAGTTATATGTAATTATTGTCGAAAGGCATAAAGTTAAAAGTCGAAAAGAGAAGTAAAATTCTCGATTCGACTTTTTATTTATAATTACAGGCACTTTAAGATCTTAGGTTTTACAACTTTCGATTAAATTCACATCACGCTTTTTTGCTTTTCCATATAACTGTCGGATTGTAATTTGAGAATTTCTATAGCCGATTTTTTCTTGTAGTCGTATAATTCCCTATCGGTTCTAATATCCTGGTATACTTTATCATAAATTAACGCATCGGTTTCCTTTTGCATATTTCGTTGAAAATTATTTTGTTCAATGTGTGTTTTTAGAGCCGTTTCGTTATCTTCTAATTTGTAATCATATTCTCCTTTTGGAGATAATAATTTGGCAATGATTGGCGAAGTTTCAATCGCTAAAAACAGTAACATGATAAAAAAGGAAGGAAGTGAAGGTAGTTTTCCTAACGCATTTATTCGAGCCATCAATCCATCAAAACTATCAATAATGGGTTGCGCTTCGGTTACTTTTTTATCTAAATCTGCTTGCAGGGTTTTGACTTTTTTTTCTTTTTCGGCGATTTTTGCCAAATTGGTTTTTTGTAAAGTATCCAATTCTTTTTTGGCTAAATCGTGTTTTGCTATTTTCTCTTTAAAAACTGGACCTTTTCCTAGTTTTTTTGTGCCAGCAGTTCCTTCAGCTTCGGTAATATAGGTTTCGTAATAAGTATCTACTTCTTTTTCTTTCTTCGAAAGTTGAGATTTTAAACTATCAATTTCGGATTTATTTTTATCTAAATCAGATTTAAAATAATCAGAAACTTGCTTTTTATTGGCCATCGCCAATTGGTTTTTTTCTTTGAGTAAAACAGTATTTATCTCTTTTTCAAAAATTTTAATCTCTAATGGTTTCGAAATTACGATGGCAATAATCATAGCCAAAATAATTCGTGGGGTTGCTTGTAAGAATTCGCTCCATAATCGGTCACGTTTTCTAATGGTAGAAACAATAAATCGGTCAAGATTAAAAATAAGTAAGGCCCACACAATTCCGAAAGAAACAGAAGGGTAAATGCTGTCGAAAACGGTAAAAAGCGCATAACTACTGGCAATAAAAGCCATAATAGCAGTAAAAAAAACGGTTGCGCCAATACCTGCGTATTTGGTTTGTTCCCCTTCGGAGCAAGTGGAAAGTAAATCCCTATCTGAGCCGGAGCACAGAATAAAAAAACGTTTTAACATGATTGATTTTGATTTGATTGATGATGTACAAATTTAACGCCAAAAATCTAAATTCAGTATAAAACGTTGATTTATTTTTTATAAAAGTCTAATTATTAAATATTTGCTAAAAATCATTTTACGATTACTTGCCACAAGTAAAGACAAATGCAGGTGGAATATTTAAGAAAGTAAAATTTATATCTACTTTCTTAAAAAGTGATTTCAATTTCGATAGAGCATTCAATGAATATTGAAACTGGATAAATTTTCCTTTTTCTGCCAAAACTTCGAAGGAGCTTTTTAAAATATTGTCTACAACTACATCTGGAATCACAGCAAAAGGCAAGGAAGAAATAATGTAATCAGCTTTTTTCTGATTGTGTAAAAGTAGATAATGGTCTATCTTTTCGGCACTATCATTTATAACAATCAATCGAGAATCATTAATTTTCATTAATTCATCATGAAATGCAGGATTGATTTCGAATGTTAATAATATAGCATTCGAATTCATATTATCTAATAATTTATGGGTAAAAACGCCTGTTCCTGGTCCAAATTCCACAATGCAATTTGCAGTGTCAAAATGAATTGGCTTTAGCATTTTTTTTGCAAGAAAAGAGGAGCTTGGAGACAAAGCACCAATAGTTCCTCCTGATTTGAAAACTTCTGAAATAAACTTTTTTTTGCTCAAAGTATTTTGTGATTATTTGCTTAATTCTACAAAATACTTGTAAAATAACGGAATGGTTTCAATTCCTTTTAGGTAATTAAAAATTCCGAAATGCTCGTTTGGTGAGTGAATAGCATCACTATCTAAACCAAATCCCATAAGTATTGTTTTGCTTTTTAGTTCTTTTTCGAACAACGCTACAATAGGAATGCTTCCTCCAGATCGAACAGGAATAGCGGGAACTCCAAAAGTTTCGGTGTAAGCCATATTTGCGGCTTTGTAACCAATGCTGTCTATTGGAGTTACATAACCTTGACCACCATGATGCGGTTTTACTTTGACAGTAACACCAGCAGGAGCAATGCTTTCGAAATGTTTGGTAAATAACTCTGTAATGTGCTCCCAATCCTGATTAGGAACCAATCGCATCGATATTTTTGCAAAAGCTTGACTGGCAATAACTGTTTTTGCGCCTTCGCCTGTATATCCACCCCAAATTCCGTTTACGTCTAATGTTGGACGAACAGAGTTTCTTTCGTTAGTCACATAGCCTTTCTCTCCATAAATATCGTTTAGGTTGAGTGCTTTCTTATAATTATCTAAATTGAATGGTGCTTTTGCCATTTCGGCTCTTTCTTCTAATGATAATTCTTCTACATTATCATAAAAACCAGGAATTGTAATGTGGTTGTTCTCGTCATGAAGCGAAGCAATCATTTTTGCCAAAACATTGATAGGATTAGCAACTGCGCCACCATATAATCCAGAGTGTAAATCTCTATTTGGACCTGTAACTTCTACTTCAACATAACTTAATCCGCGTAAACCTGTTGTAATTGATGGTTGTTGGTTAGAAATCATTCCGGTATCGGAAATTAAAATAACATCGCAAGATAATTTTTCTTGGTTGCGTTCTACGAACCAACTCAAGCTTTTTGAACCAACTTCTTCTTCACCTTCAATCATGAATTTGACGTTGCAAGGCAAATTATTATTGGCAATCATGTATTCGAACGCCTTAACGTGCATGTACATTTGTCCTTTGTCATCACAAGATCCACGAGCAAAAATCGCACCTTCTGGGTGGATTTCAGTTGTTTTAATTACTGGTTCAAAAGGAGGAGATGTCCATAAATCGATAGGATCGGCTGGTTGCACATCATAATGTCCGTAAACTAGAACAGTTGGTAAGTTTTTATCGATAATATGTTCACCAAAAACGATTGGGTAACCTGGTGTTTCGCAAATTTCAACGAACTTACAGCCTGCTTTTTCAAGGCTTATTTTCACTGCTTCAGAAGTTCTAATTACATCTTTAGAATAAGCTGCATCAGCACTTACAGAAGGAATTTTCAATAATTCTATCAATTCATCTATGAAGCGTTGCTTGTTTTCTTGAACGTATTGTTTTATAGTATTCATTCTTTATTAATTGAATATGTGGTTTTAAAATTAAAATTCTAAAAATCAATGATTTAAATGCTGTGTCTTATGTTGGCGATTAATTTTTAGTATTATCTATCAAAAATACAATAAAAAAATTCATAATTCATAATCTATAATTCAAAATTATGTTTATATTTGCACTCACAATTTTGCGGATATGGTGAAATTGGTAGACATGCCAGACTTAGGATCTGGTGCCGCAAGGCGTGTAGGTTCGAGTCCTATTATCCGCACAAAAAAGCTTCTCTATTTGAGAAGCTTTTTTATTTTATAATAACTACAGATGCAAAAGTGTAGGTCGACTTCGAAACTTCGTGGCTATTATCCGCATAAAAAAATCCGAAATGAATATTTCGGATTTTTTTATGTAATTATAATATTTTCAATAGCTGTATAAAAACAAAAACCCAACTTTTATAGTTGGGTTTTTGTTTTAAAGCATTTTTTATCTTATTTAAAAGCTGGAATTCCAGTAATATCCATACCTGTGATAAGTAAGTGAATATCGTGAGTACCTTCGTAAGTAATTACACTTTCTAGATTCATCATGTGACGCATGATTGAATATTCCCCAGTAATTCCCATTCCTCCAAGGATTTGACGGGCTTCACGAGCAATGTGTATTGCCATATCCACATTATTTCTTTTTGCCATCGAGATTTGAGCAGTAGTCGCTCTTCCTTCGTTTCTTAAAACACCAAGTCTCCAAGTTAGTAATTGTGCTTTCGTGATTTCGGTAATCATTTCCGCTAACTTCTTTTGTTGCAATTGCGTTCCAGCAATAGGCTTGTCAAACTGAATACGCTCTTTTGCATAACGTAAAGCTGTATCGTAACAATCCATTGCTGCTCCAATTGCTCCCCAAGCGATTCCGTAACGTGCCGAGTCAAGACAACCAAGCGGTGCTCCCAATCCAGATTTGTTAGGTAATAAATTTGCTTTGGGAACTTTTACATTGTCAAAAATTAATTCTCCAGTAGCTGAAGCTCTTAATGACCATTTGTTATGTGTTTCAGGAGTAGAAAAACCTTCCATTCCTCTTTCTACAAGCAATCCGTGAATTCTTCCTTCCTCATTTTTTGCCCAAACTACTGCAACATCTGCAAAAGGAGCATTCGAAATCCACATTTTAGCACCATTCAATAAATAATGGTCACCCATGTCTTTAAAGTTGGTAATCATACTTCCTGGATCAGAACCGTAGTTAGGTTCGGTCAAACCAAAACAACCGATGAATTCTCCGGTAGCTAATTTTGGTAAAAAACGCATTCTTTGTTCTTCGTTTCCGTATTTCCAAATAGGATACATCACTAATGATGATTGTACTGATGATGTGGAACGAACTCCAGAATCACCACGCTCAATTTCCTGCATAATCAACCCGTAAGAGATTTGATCTAAGCCTGCACCACCATATTCAACAGGGATGTAAGGTCCAAAACCACCAATCTCACCCAAACCTTTTACAATTTGTTTAGGGAATTCGGCTCTTTGTGCAAAATCTTCAATAATTGGAGATACTTCTTTCTTAACCCATGCACGTGCAGCGTCACGGACCAATTTATGTTCGTCAGACAGTAAGTCGTCTAATAAGTAATAATCAGGGGATTGGAATAAATCTGGTTTCATTTTAAAGGTTTTTTAAATCGATGCAAATTTACATAAAGATATGTAACAAATCAACGAACAAATGTTATAATTTTTAATTTGAGAAAGGATACTTTTTAATTTATTTCAAAAAAGCTTTAACCAATTCATAAGCATCTACTTTTGCAACATCTAAATCATAATTTTTGATGATTTTATCGAATTGCGGTGCTGTCGCTAATTCGACCGATGCTTTTGCAATACGCATGTTTATTTTTTCTTCACTTTCGGTAGAACGTTTTTTGAGACGAATTTTCAACTCATCGATACTTGGTGGTTTTACAAAAACGGCTAATGTTTCTTCTTGAAATTTCGATTTTATTCGCAATCCGCCAGCTACATCAATATCAAAAATTACATTTTTTCCTTTTGCCCAAATGCGTTCGACTTCACTTTTTAGTGTTCCGTAAAAATTATCACGATATACTTCTTCCCATTCTACAAATTCTTCGGCTTTGATGTGTTTTTTGAACTCTTCTAGAGAAATAAAATAATAATCCTTCCCGTTTACTTCCTCTCCTCTTGCTTCACGAGTCGTGCAGGAAACAGAAAATTCTAAATTCAGGTCTTCTTGTTTTAATAAATGTCTAACTATGGTTGTTTTTCCAGAACCCGATGGTGCTGAGAATACGAGTAATTTTCCTTGTTTCATTATAATATTTTTTATTTATTTTCTATTGAAAATAAAGTGTTTTAGCTTGATTAACATTTATTATTTTATCAAACGGAATCTCTAAAAAATAAGTCAATTGCCATTTTTGCGTTTTTTGAGCCTGCTTGTTTTCTGTTTTGTCCCAAGGAGGATAAACTCGAATAGCTCTCTTTCCTTCTTTTTTGTCTGAGACAATCCCTTGTTCTATTAAAACTGATTTTGGAAATACAAATTGACCAAATCGTTTTTCTGTTTTTACATTTATTACAAATAAATCAATATTATCAGTAATATCGAAAGGTTCAATAGGATCTTTATCTTTTTTTCGTTTCCATAAAGTTACAAACTGACCAACTTTAGTTGGAGTGATTTTTGCTTGGCGAAATAAAATTTTTAGATTATTAATCTTAAATCGATAAGCAGAATATTCTGAACTTTCTTTTTCGATTTCAACATTCGATAATTCAAAACTGCATTGGTTGTAAAGTGCGTTTTTGGTATCAATTAAAATGGGATTCATATAAATAAAATCTATTGTCTATTTGTCTAAAGAACATTCAAAACCTGTTCTTTTATTTTTTCCAATTCATCTTTCATCATCACAACTAGTTTTTGCATTCCAGCATGGTTAGATTTTGAACCCAATGTGTTTATTTCACGTCCCATTTCTTGGGTAATGAATCCTAATTTTCTTCCATTAGCTTCACTCCCGTTGATTGTTTCAAGAAAATAATCTAGATGATTGTTAAGACGAACTCTTTCTTCAGTTACATCTAGTTTCTCTAGATAATAAATGAGTTCTTGCTCAAACCTGTTTTCATCAACATTTACTTTTAGTTCCGTAATAGCTGTTTGCAATTTGTCTTTAATGTTCTGAATTCTTTCTGGATCTAATGCAATAGCTTCGCTTAAATACTGACGAATATTAGCTATTCGTAACGAGAATTCTTTTTCTAATGATTGTCCTTCTGCTTGACGAAAATTCAGAATATTATTTAATGCTTCAACGATTACCTTCTGAATTTCTTTCCATTCGTTTTCGTCTATTTCGTCACGTTCGGTTTTTAATGCATCTGGCATTCTGACAGCCATTTTCATGAGTTCAGTTTCATTAGCATCGGCTAAAATAGCACGCATTTGGCTGATGTATGCTTTTACGATTGGCGCATTTACTTTGGTCGATGTTTCTTCTCCAGTAACTTCAATAAACAACGAAAAATCGATTTTTCCTCGTTCTAATTGTTGTGCGAGTTGGTTGCGTAAACCCAATTCCATCTCACGGTAAACCGATGGCATTCTTGTATTTAAATCTAAACCTTTACTGTTTAAAGATTTTACTTCGACTGTTATTTTTTTTGTTGGTAATTGCAAAGATGCTTTCCCAAAACCGGTCATGGATTGTATCATATATAAAATTGTAATAGCTACAAATGTATTGAAAATTTAGGATTTAGGATTTAGGATTTAGGATTTCTTCTGAGTTACTAGATAAACACCCGAAAATATCAATATTGCAGAACCAATTTTTATCATGTTCAAATGGTCTTTTTCTAAACCAATGGCAAAAATTGTTGCAAAAACGGGTTGCAAATAAATGAAAACTGCAACCGTTGTAGGTTTGAGCTCTTTCATCGAAAGTAAATTGAGTAAATAAGTCAAGAATGTCGAAAATATAACGACAAAACCTATTTTCCAAAAAATGTCGATAGGAAGAACAGACCAATTTACAGCTTGAAATTCATTGAATCCAAAAGGTAAAACCATTAGAAAACCAAAGAAATAAATCCATTTTACAAATGAAAAAGCGTTGTATTTATCCATTAAATTTTTGACTATAATAAGGTAAAATCCGTAAGAAACTGCATTTATAAAAACCAATAAATTCCCCAAACCTGCTTTTGGCGCATTGTTCATCGATTTTCCATACAAAATAAGAAATAAGGTTCCTGCTAATCCTAAAACGATGCCTAGAATTTTTCTGGTTTTCATTCTTTCTTTTATCAAAATTGCTGACAATACTAGTACAATCATAGGTGTTGTAACCATGATTACGGCTCCCATAATAGGCGAAGTATAACTTAATCCTTTAAAAAAAGTAAGCATATTGAGCGCCACACCAAAAAAAGCAGCAGCGATAATTCTAGGAAAATCAGCTTTATCGATTTTTTCTGTTTTAATAAACAAAGAAATAAACCAGAAAAGCAAGGTTGTTCCGCCAACTCGAAGTAAAATAAAGCCAAAAGCATCTATATATTTCGGCATAACATCTTTAGCAATTGTAAAGGTTACGCCGTATATTATAGAAACAATTGTTGCGCCAATAAGTGCAAGATTTCTTTTAGACACTTGTCATAGCTTTCGTTAATTTCAGAATGTTGGGTTGTGTATTTCCAATATAAATTTCATTATTAAGAATAACAACTGGACGACTCAAAAAAGTGTAATGTTCTAAGAGGTATTTTTTATAATCATCTTCGGTTAGATTTTTGTTTTTCAAATCCATCGATTTGTATAATTGGGCTTTCTTACTAAAAAGCGCTTCGTAGCTTCCTGAAAGTTGGTGCATTTCGTCTAAATCTGCTTCCGAAATTGGATTCTGACGAATATCAACATAGGTTAATTTATTCGCATTAGGTAAATTTTTTATAATTTTTCGGCACGTGTCGCAAGAAGCGAGATAATATATTTTGTCCATTATTAGTGTTTTATCAAATTTATTTGCAAAAATACGATTTTCGTTAAAATAGATTCAATTTAAATGCAATCGAAGTACAGATATTAAATTTTCTCAGTATTTTTGAATAAACTTTATAAGAAATGAGCGTTTTTACAAAAGAAATTTCCATTCGTTGGTCGGATTTAGACCCGAATTTTCACATGCGTCATAGCGTATTTTATGATTTTGGTGCCCAACACCGTATTGAGATTTTGGAGCAACAAGGTGTAACGATGAAAATCATGCAACAACAACATTTTGGTCCAATAATCTTTCGAGAAGAATGTGTTTTTCGAAAAGAAATTCGTTTGGGCGATACAATTTTAATCAGTACCAAAGTCGGAAAATTGAAAGAAGATGCTTCCCGATGGACCATCATTCACGAGTTAAGGAATGGTGAAGGAGCAATTTGCGCAACCTTAACTATTGATGGAGCTTGGATGGACACACATTTGAGAAAACTGGCGCAACCAACACCGCCAATTGTTCAGCAGGTCATGAATTCATTTCCAAAAACTGAAGATTTTATAATTTTATAAATAAACCGATGCAATCAACTTTCGAGATTAACAAAACCAGCAGGAACCTATTATTGAAGTTCCTGGAGGGGCATTCTTTAGAACAATTAAATAAAATCCCAGAAGGATTTGCCAACAACCTCATTTGGAATATTGGTCATATCGTAACCGTACAGCAAATGTTGGTTTACAAACTGTCGGGATTACGCATGATGATTTCGGACGAAATGGTAGATACCTATAAAAAAGGAACAAAACCAGAAAGAGAAATTACGCAAGAAGAAGTAAACGATATCAAAAATCTATTATTTTCAACATTAGAACAAACAAAAGAAGATTTTACAAATGAGATTTTCGATGAATATATGGAATTTACGACAGGCGTAGGTTTTACAATCAAGAGTGCAAAAGCCGCAGTAGAATTTAACAATTACCACGAAGCATTACACACAGGAATTATGATGCAGATTAAAAAATTTATTTAGGAGCAATTCCCGCTATCCGTTACAAACGAAGTTCACTGAACTCCTTTGAAATAAACGTTAAGTGAAGTAATCTTTTCTTTTTTAAAGGAAAAAAGAAAAGGATTTCCACTACTATCGAGGCTAAAAAATCGTTAAACTTCATAAATTTGCTAAGAATAAAAAGTAAATTTGCTATTCAAAAATTAATACAATGAAATTCAATACAAAAGTTATACACGGTGGTCAGCACCACGATCCAAGCACAGGAGCAGTAATGCCTCCAGTTTATCAAACATCAACCTTTGTGCAAACCAGTCCAGGGCAACCATTAAATCCTGATTATGAATATTCTCGTGCAGCAAACCCAACACGTTCAGCGCTAGAAAACGCCTTAGCAAGTATCGAAAACGGAACTCGCGGATTGGCTTTTTCTTCAGGATTAGCTGCTACAGATTGCGTTTTACGTTCGTTTAAAGCGGGTGACGAAATCATCGCTATGGACGATTTGTATGGCGGAACTTACAGAATGTTTACTCGCATTTACAAAGATTCAGGAATCAAATTTCATTTTGTAGATATGAATGATTTGGCGAAATTCGAATCATTAATCAACGAAAACACAAAATTAGTTTGGGTGGAAACACCAACCAATCCATTAATGAAAATCGCTGATATTGCTGAAATAGCAAAAATCACAAAAAAACATAAAATCCTTTTCGCTGTCGACAATACTTTTGCGACGCCTTATTTACAAAAACCGTTAGATTTAGGAGCAGATATCGTGATGCATTCGGCAACAAAATATTTAGGAGGACATTCAGATGTTATAGCGGGAGCACTAATCGTAAAAGACGACGAATTAGGAAGTCAATTGCATTTTCAACAATTTGCAACTGGAGCAACATTGGGACCAATGGATAGTTTTTTAGTTCTTAGAGGAATAAAAACTTTACATCTTCGTGTGCAACGTCATTGTGAAAACGGAACGAAAATCGCTGAATTTTTGTTGAATCACCCAAAAATTAAAAAAGTATATTATCCAGGATTGCCTTCGCATCCGTACCACGATATTGCAAAAAAGCAAATGATAGGTGGTTTTGGTGGTATGGTAACTTTTACATTCAAATCAGGTAAAAAAGAAGATGCCATTTCGTTTTTAGAAAAAGTAAGAGTATTTACATTGGCTGAATCTCTTGGTGGAGTAGAATCATTAGCCAATCATCCGGCATTGATGACGCACGCTTCAATTCCAGAAGACAAAAGAAAAGAAATAGGAATTACCGACGATTTAGTAAGACTAAGCGTAGGAGTAGAAGATGCTGAAGATTTAATTGAAGATTTAAAACAAGCATTGTTATAAAAACAGTTCTATTATAAATTCATAAAATACCGAGATTTAAAAACCTCGGTATTTTTTTGCATAAAAAACCCTTTCGGTTAGAAAGGGTAGATTAGGGGGGTATGTTTTTTATTTAGTTTCTTAGAACTAATGTTTCTTTAGACCATTTTTTTACTTCGGCAACGCGACTATCTCTATAATCAACTTCGCTTAATGTGTTTTGATTCCAAAAAAACCATTTGCCAGTTTTGATGCCATTATTATATTCGCCTTGAGCTAATTTTTCACCAGCTTCTGTAAATGACAACCATTTTCCTTGAACTTTACCATCTTTGTAAAATCCGACTTGTTTTACCTGACCGTTTTCATAGAAAGAAGTAGCTTTTATTAAATTACCTTCAATTTCATATTTTGGTTCAATTTCTTGAGCAAAAATCACTCCTGATAAAATCAACGCACTCATTATCATATACTTTTTCATAGCTTTTGTCTTTAGGGTTAAACAATTACATTACGAATGTATTAAATAAATTTACAATAAAAAAACATTTGCTTAACAATTTCGTAACATTA